>JBGPKH010000589.1:0-5711 GCA_041485845.1 Bryobacteraceae bacterium | reverse complement strand
ATGGGGTGCCTTGCAAATCGTGGGCCGCAGGGGCCTGTCACAGACGCCTGCCTCTATCTTGTAAACTCCCGCTAGCCCGAAGATCCGGCCCGCTCGAGATGGGCCCGAAGCTCGCTTTCCGGCTCGATCGCCATGGTCACCTTGAGCCAGTAAAGCGGCAACGGAGCCGGCAGGCAGTCGTCCGATTCGCACAGGTTCACGGCATCCTTCTCGGTGGTCACAAGCGCGTCCGCTCCGTTTCGCCGGGCCTGCTCCGAGAGGCGGCGCAACTCTTTCGGACGGTAGCGATGGTGGTCGCTGTACGCGTACCAGTCTGTCGGTTGGATCCCCATGCGCTCGAGTGTGCGGAGGAAAGATTCCGGGTTGCCCAGGCCGCAGAACGCCGCGGCGCGTTCGAATGGCCTCTCGCCGGTTGCGTACTGGCGTCCCGTGCGATTCTCCACCCAGGCGACGGGAAGCGTCCGCGCGCGGAGGACCGGCGCACGCGCGTTCCAGCGGCGCAGCGAACGCTCGATGGCGGAGGCGGTGTCGGTCAGGTCGCTGCGGGTGATCAGGATGAGGTCGGCGCGCGACAGCCCTTCAAGCGGTTCGCGCAGACGGCCGAGAGGAAACACTTCGCCGCCGCCAAACGGATCGAGCGCGTCGATGAGGACGATGTCGAGATTTCGAGCCAGCTTCCGGTGCTGGAAGCCATCGTCGAGCAGCATGACGTCGGCGCCGAATTCGTGACGCAGGCGCATGCCGGTCTGGTAGCGGTCGGCCCCGATTCCCACCGCCGCCAGCGCGGAGCGGACGAAAATCTGCGGTTCGTCGCCGGAAAGCTCCGGCCGTACGGCAGCGCCCGGCGCCAGCACGGTGTGCGGCTCGGGCGAGCTGCGCCGGTACCCTCGGGTCAGTATGCCCGGTTTTCGGCCCGTCTGTTTCAGGATCTCGGCCAGCCGCAGCACGCAAGGCGTCTTGCCCGTGCCGCCCATGGTGAGGTTGCCGACACTGATCACCGGAGCGTCGATCTTGCGCTGCGCTCGCAGGTCGCGGGCCTGGCGGCGGCGGGCGCCCCGGATCCAGAGGCGCGACAGCGTCCATCGCAGCGCGAACCAGGGCAATGCGGGGCGATACCCCGGCAGGCGCGCGCCGTGGAGCTCGCGCACCACTGCGACCGCGCGGGCGGTGGCGCCGCGGCGGGCCTCCGCGCAGGCCAGCGCCCGGCGTCCGATTTCGCACGCGCGGCCGGGCTCGCGCAGCAGTTCGTCCACGGCGCGCGCGAGCTCCGCGGCGCTTTCGATTTCGAGGTACGCGCCGGCGGCACGGAATTGGTCCGCGACGTCGCGGAAGTTCTCCATGTGGGGGCCGGCGATCACCGGCTTGCCGAACCAGGCCGGCTCCAGGATGTTGTGCCCGCCGCGGCGCGCGAGCGTGCCGCCCATGAAGACCACGTCCGCGAAGGCGAACAGCCCGCTCAACTCCCCGATGGTATCGAGCAGCAGGACGCGAGGCAGATCCCCGGCCGGCCCACCCCGGGACTTCCGGACATAGGCGATCCCGGCCGCTTGCAGCTTCTGCGCGACCACCTCAAACCGCTCCGGCTTTCGCGGCGCGAGAATCAGCAGCAAGTCGCCGTGCTGCGCGGCGAGATCGCAAAAGGCCGAGATCACGGCGTCGTCCTCGTCGGGGTCGCCGGGCCCGGCTGGCGGCATGGTGCTGGCGGCGATCCAGACCTTGCGCGGGCGACCGTTCTGCAGATACTGCGCCTCCGCCGGCCGCGCTTCGAAATCGTACTTGAAGTTGCCGCTGGTGCGCGTGCGCTCGGGCGGCGCCCCCAGGTCGAGAAAGCGGCTGCGGATCTGGTCCGTCTGCGTGAGGATCGAATCGGCCTGCGGCAGCACGGCGCGAAAGAACCACCGGAATCGCCGGTACCGCGGGAAGGCGCGGTCCGAAATCCGCCCGTTGACGATGGTCAACCCGGCCCCGGTGCGCTTGGCTTCGCGAAACAGGTTGGGCCAGATTTCGGTTTCCGCGATCGCCACCACCGAGGGTTGAATGGTCCGCAGCACCCGCCGCACCGCGCACACGTAATCCGCCGGGGCGTAGAAAACTCCGTCCGTGAGGCCGCGCAGTTTTTCGCCCGCCGTGGCCCGGCCGGCCAGCGTCGAAGTGGAAACGAAAAGGCCGCTGTGCGGAAGCTCCTCGCGCAGCCGGCGGACGAATTCCACGCACGCCAAAACTTCGCCCACCGAAACTGCATGCAACCAGATCGCGCCCGGACCGGTCTGTCTAAAAGAGCGCGGAAGAAATCCGAAACGCTGCGGCAAGGATTGCCAGTACCCGCGGTTGCGTAGGCCGCGAATGAGAAAATAGAAGATCAGGACAGGCAGGAAAAACGCCTGAAGGATACGGTAGAGAAAATAGATGCCTTTTGTTTTCAAACGTTTGGCTCTTTTCATGAGTATAGCGGCCGCGTTTGCGGCGGACAAGGACGCCCCGTTCCGGCCGGCTCCCGCAGCCAACTATCCGCATCACCAGACCAATGGCCAGGTGACCATTGGCGTCGATCCGTACGTCGGAGAAGACAAGATCAAGACCGCGTTCGGCAAGCTGAATCCTTATAACTACGGCATCTTGCCGGTGCTGGTGGTGATCCAGAACGATGGCGATAAGGCGATTCGCCTGGACCGGGTGAAGGCCGAATATGTCGGGTCGGGCAGCAACCGGGTGGAGGCCACGCCCGCCAAGGAGGTCCGGTATCTAAACGGGCCCAGCCGCCCTCCGCTCATTCCCGGCCCGAAGGGCCCCGTCCCCGGCAAGATGAAGAAGAATCCGCTGAATGCCTGGGAGATCGAGGGTCGCGCCTTAGCCGCCCAAATGCTGCCGCCGGGCAATACCGCGAGCGGGTTCCTGTATTTCCAGACCGGCCTGCAACCCGGTTCGGTGATTTACCTGAACGGGCTCGTAGAAGCCGGTACCGGCAAGGAGCTCCTGTATTTCGAGATCCCGCTGCGCTAGACTAGCGGCGGATCTGCAACCACGCCATTGTGGCTAGCGTCCAATGCGGTAGAAGGCAAGCGTTGTGACGAGATCCATTTCCAAGGAGTCGGAGAGGCGGTGCGCCGCCTGCGGCCATTTCGAGTTCGAGCATGGGACCACGGGAACTCGACCTTGTCTGGCCTCGGTGGGGAATCCGTTCGACCCCGATTTTTGCTCCTGCGACGCCTTCCGTCGTAAGGTGGCGAAGGCAGCGTAGGGCGGCGCGAGACACACTGACCCGATAATAGGGGCATGGCAGAAGTGTTCGTCCGCGAGGCGTCCGAAGCAGACCTCCCCGAGATTCTCCGTGCCTATGCCGAGTCGGGTATCGGCGGCGGCGTGTCGTTCACCGTCGAAGAGGCGCGTGCGCAATTCGGTCGTCTGCGCGGCTATCCGAGCTATCGGGTCTTCGTGGCGGAATCGGGAGGCGAGATCGCCGGGACCTACGCCCTCATCATCCTCGACAATCTGGCCAAGCGCGGCGCGAAATCCGGTGTGGTGGAAGATGTCGCCGTGCCGCCGGAGCACCAGCGCAAAGGCATCGGGCAGGCGATGATGGATCACGCCCGCGAGCAGTGCCGCCTGGCGGGGTGCTACAAGCTCACCCTATCGAGCGGGCTGCCGCGGGAGGGCGCTCACCGGTTCTATGAGTCGCTCGGATTCGAGCGTCACGGATACAGCTTCCTCATCCGCCCGTAAGACAAACCGTGGGAGAGGGCCGCCGGAGAGGCGGCGGCGGGGCCCGGCGCGGACCGGGCATGGGTCGCGTGCGTGCGTCTCCGGCCAGGATCAAAAGCAAATCCAAGTGCCGATAGTCCTTCTCCTGCTTCTTTTCATCCCGAAGAACCCACGTGATACGTCCCTGTGCCGGGGAGAGAAGATGTGCCGATTCCGGCTTTCCCAGAAGAAGCAGCGCGGCGCGGGTCACCTTACCGCCAACACAGACCTTGGCCTTGTTCAGGAAGGTGGGGTGGTCCCAAGTATCGACCGCCGCACTGCGAGATGTGCTCAAAGACCGCCGGAACCGCCTGCTGCCGCCAGGTTTGCCGCAGGCCGGCTGTGGGTAAGATCACCTGCCTCCCTCCCTCGTCCAGCGGGCGAGCGCGTCCGGCAGTTCGGCCAGGCTATCGATTCTCAGGTGGGCCCGGACGGCTTCCGGGCGCAGCGCGTGCAGGTAGCCCCAGGGGCCTCTCCGGATGAACACCGCGAACATCCCGGCAGCGCGCGCCGGAAGGATGTCGTTGTCCAGGCGGTCGCCCACATAGGCGATCGAGCCGGGCGCGGCCCTGGATTCTTCGATGACCTTCTGGAAGAAGAGCGGCGAGGGCTTCTCCACACCCCAGCGCTCCGGCGACGCCACGAAATCCACGGGCAGATCGCGGAAAGCCTGCTCCATCCCGGCCGGCTGATTGGCCGCAATCCCAATCCGAAGCCCGCGCCGGTGCAACTCCTGCAGGCAAGGCACAGCATCCGGATAGAAGTCGCCGGCTTCGAATACATCGGGTATTCCCGCATTCCGGCGCTCCCGCCGTGCCGCCTCGACGTCGAGGCCCGGCCGCAGCACCTCGAAGACGCTGCGGTGATGCTCGCCGCGCTCGATGGTGGCGCCCAGAGCGGCAAACAGCACGTGGTGGGGAACTTCGAGCCAATCCGCCCACAGCCGCCACAGCCGGCCTTCATTCACCAGCGTCTCACCAACGTCGAACACCACGGTCGTGACCATCCATTCCCGCCTCTATGCCACTATAGATCTATGTTGTTCGAGTCCGACAAGGTGATGTTCGAGATCTATCGAGAGACCGAGTACACCGGCAAATACCGGGTCGTCTACTTTACCGAACTCCAGGATCATAACAAGGAAACCGAAATCAACCATGCGCTGGCCGGGGAGCATTTCTTCGACGGCTTCATCAAGAACTTCGGCAAGGAGGAGGCCAAGGAGATCATCAAGTCCCTCCTCGACCGCCTCAACAACGGCGAGCGCATCGATTCGCAGGAAGTCGAGCGCGCGCTCGGCCAGCACATCGCCTGAGGATCGGGATTGCGCATCACCCGTTTTCCCAGCATCGGCGAACCGCAGTTCTTCGGCTGCGTCGCGGCGTTTGTGGATTCGCTCTCGGGCGAGCTGAACTCCGCGGCGATCGCGCTGCGCCGGCTCGAAGGCCATTCGAAAGGCTCGGCCTTCGCCTACGAAATGACTCTCGACACGCACCGCTACGGCGCGCTGATCGTACTCGACCGCTGGTCCACGCTGGTGAGCGCTTTCGGGCCGCACCTGCAACTATCGCGGCGCCGCGGGATCGTGGAGAGCGCCCCCGCGCGAATCGCGGCCGCGGAAGACATCCTGGACCGCGTGAACCACCTGATCGACGCCGCGGAGCGCTACAGCGGAGAAACGGTGGAAGCCTGCGTGACGGGGTTCCAGTCGCTGAACACCACGTTTGCCGAGGAGCGCGCGGAAGTGGAGCAGTCGGGGAAGCTGGGGCCCATGCTGCCCGACGATTACCGCGAAGCGCGGCGCATCTTTCTGGAAGATCTGGCGGCGCGGTGATGGGGGCAGGATGTCATCCTGCGGCCGATTGTCAATCGGCCAACTCTTACTTTCCCAGATCCTTCAGCTTCATGTCGAACATCACGAACGGCATGGCGCCCACCATCAGCTCGCCGTCCACGCCTTCGGGCGTGCTCTT
>JBGPKH010000588.1:0-5720 GCA_041485845.1 Bryobacteraceae bacterium | reverse complement strand
TTGGGATCGGCGGTGTTGCCAGCATAGACCTCCCCGGCGACAAGGACAACCTTACGCGTTGGTCATCCGGCCGAAGACGACTTGCAGTTTGCCCTTGTTGCCGTCGCGCGGGTGGCCGAGTTTGTAGTCGCGAGGAAAAGCCAGCCGCGTAACTCACTGAATCAAAGGTATCTGCAAAGCCTCAAAAGTCGATCACAATACTGGGGTTGAAGTCACACGTCGTGACATCAAATCCGACCGTCTTGTTCTGCCTTTTTCCATTCACTACCACAGTTGCCGTGACCTGATAGGAGCCGGGCAGCAACTGCATGTCGTTGGCGATGGTCGAGTACTCTTTGTGGTACGTGAAGTTTGCGCACGGTGCTGCGGGTATGACCGACACTGGTGGGAGATTCTGCGATACATCCACCGTATTGAGTTGGGGCTTGTTTCGGTTGCCGGTGACCCGCTGGATCTGCATCTTCTCGACATTCGCCACCGGCACCCCTCCAATCGTGACGAGCACCCGGGCTCCGGTTTTCACACCCTCGCCACATAGGGCACGACTTACCAACGTCGTGGTCCCCAGAATCGGCTCAGAGACATAGGTGACATTGATGTTTCCCAGCCGGTCTCGATCGAGCGCCGTGGGGGCAAAAACAACCTTCATATTACCTTCGCCGAAAACATGCCCGGGCTGGATGCTGATGGGGACGGAAGGATTGCCTGAGAGTGAGTAGTCCCCGCCGTTGACCCCTCCGATCGACACGTTGTTGATCTTCAAATTGCAGGAGCCGTTGTTGGAGATGGGGAATGGCTTCGAAGTCGAGCAGGCGCCGACACTTTGAATCACCTCCGGCAGGAAGCCGAGCGGGTCGGGAACGTTAATCGACGGGCTCGGTGTATTGGCGGTGACTGGCAAAGTCAGGATCGGCGTGTCGGGATCGTTGGATACGATCTTCAACGTACAGCTCTTTAGCCCGGCCATCGTGGGGGTGAACCGGATCGCCAGGTTGCCACCCGAATCCGGGCTGACCGTGGCCGGGAACGGGTTGTTATCGATCGTGAAATCCGGGCAGGCTGGATCGAACGACGCGGACGTGACGTTCAAGTTGCAGGCGCCGAAATTGTGGACCTCTATGGTGCGCAAAGCCGTCACGCCGGCGCACGCATCGCCAAAGACAGCAGACCCCGTGACCCGAATGTCCGGCGGTGGGGCATTGCCGCTCACTGCGACCACCACGCTCGATTGGACCGGATCGTTGCTGGAAACCGTAATGTTGCCGGTCTTGGCGCCAAAACTGGTGGGCTTAAACCGCACGGGCACTTGAAGGGAACCCCCAGCAGCAATGTTCAGTGGAAACGGAGGCGGTGTGGGCAACACGAACTGCACGGAATTGGACGTGATATTGGTAACGCTCAGCGTCCCGCAGCCACTGTTTCCAATGGTCAGGCTTAGGTCCTTGAAGCTGTCCACGCAGACGTCCCCGAAGCTGCCGCTATTCGGCATGAAGTAAGTGATCGCCTGCGTGTTGCCGGCCCCGCTGGCGAACACCGTGTACGTCGGCCGGAACGGGTCGTCGCT
The DNA here is from genome assembly GCA_041485845.1 of Bryobacteraceae bacterium. GTDB lineage: Bacteria > Acidobacteriota > Terriglobia > Bryobacterales > Bryobacteraceae > OMOG01. The sequence goes on along the minus strand of JBGPKH010000588.1, from coordinate 4,156 downwards.
GTTGATCTGAAACACAGCGGTCTTGTTGCCGACGCTGGAGGGTGCGAATACGATGGTGAAGTCGAGCTCTTCGCCGGGCTGGATGGTGACTGGCGTCGCCGGGCTCGGCAGCAGGTTAAAGTCCGTGCTGCCTGAAGCTCGGAAAAAGCTGCTGATGTGCAGATCAGTCGAGCCCACGTTAAAGATCTGGACGAGGCGGGACGCGCTTGTGCCCACGCAGAGCGTGCCGAAGCCCAGGTCGGCGTTCACCGCGATCAGCGGCCCCGTCGCTTGGGTCAGCTCGAAGGCGCTGCGGCCATGGGTGCCGATCCGAAGAAGTGACGGGGTGGCGTTGTAGTCGATTGCCAGTTGTTTGCTATCCACGTTCGGCAGCCCTATTCCCAGGATCTCCCAAGTCGCGCCGTTGTTGACCGAACGGGCCACCCCCGCGTCCGACGAGACGATGATCATCGGCGGCGAGGTGCTGCTGTCAAGGACCACGGAGTGCAAAGGCAGGTCCGGCAGGTTTCCCGAAGGGTTGTTGTCGGTGCCACTGATGTCCGTCCAGTTCGTTCCTCCGTTGGTGGTGCGAAAGACGTGCCGCTGGCGGTTGTTGGCCGAGCAGCCACCGCCGCAAAAGCCGGTATAGACTGCCACCACTTCATTGGTGTTCAGTGGGTTGATGGCGACGCCGGTGACGGCGGCGTTCGGCGCGCCGACAGGGTTGATCGAGCTAAATGTAGGGGAGCCGGCCGTGGCGTTAGTCGACCTTTGCAGGTTTCCGTCGTACTGGCCGACCCACAAGAGGTTCGAGTCCGTGGCAGTGTTGGCCAAGCTGCGGATCCTTGCGGCGAACGTGGTGACCAGACTCCACCCGGCCAGTGGGCTGGCCAACGTGTTGGTGTTGCGGTAGAGTGACGATCCACCCCCACCGCTGCCCCCTGAGGCGTTGGCCGCAAACAGCCGCTTCGTGTCGTTGGGGTCGATAGCGTACCGCCAGCCGGTCGGCAGATCGCCGGCTCCAAACGCGGACCAACTCGTCCCGGCGTTATCGCTGTACTGAAATCTGCCATTGTCGGTGGAGTACATCCGGAGGGGGTTGGTCGGATCGACGGCCACCCCGGAGCCGTCCCCATCTCTCGACAGGTGCCAGTCTTTGCCCGCATACGCCGGCTGGCGCTGAATGGTTCCGGTGTCCTGAGTGCCAGCCACCGAATAAGCATTGTTGGCCGCACTGCCGCGCCCAATGTCCATGTGGGTGAGCAAGTTGGTGGCAATGGTTTCATTGAGACTCGCCCAAGCGCCGCCCCCGTTGGTGGAGGAATGGACGCCGCCGTCGGTACCCACCCAGATCCGCGTCGGAGCGCCGCCTCCGCCCCAGTGCGTCGACGGGCTGAAGACGAGGGCATGGTGGTCCCAGTGGATCAGGTTGGTGGAGATGGCGCCGCCAAAGTTCGAGCCGTCCGTCGACAGGTACAACTGCTGAAATCCCAGATAAACCCGGTTCTGGTCCTGGGGATCGACGCCTATGGTCTGGTCATAACCGCACTGGCAGCCGCTGTCAGCCGCTCCTGCGGCCGCTGCCCCGGCCTGGACCGCCCAGTTCGCTCCACCATCGTTCGAGCGATACATGCCCAGAAACGCGCCGCCGGCCGTCGCCACGCTGGCGTACATACGCTGATTGTTCGGGTTGACCGACTGGGCAAAAGCAATGAAGCTATACGTGCCTGCCCCCGGCGCTCCCGGGTTGCTGAACAGGTTGGTCGGGAACGTGACACCGCCGTCGGTAGAGCGGAAGATTCCCGATCCTTGCACCGAGGCGTACACGGTGTTCGCCGTGCTCGTGTCCAGATCCAAGTCCGAAATGAAACCGCCAATGATAGGACTGCCGTTATTGAAATTGGGGGAATTATTGCCGAAGTTCAGACCCCCGTCAATAGAGCGGAACACGCCGCCGGCCGATCCGACCAGCAGCACGTTCGCCGCGGGCATAACCATGCGGTTAATGCCAACGTTGGTGAAGATTCCACCGGGATCCAGATTCGTCCAGGTCTCGCCGCCGTCGATGGATTTCAAGATCCCCGTCCCCAGGAAGAAAATGCCGAAACCGGCAAAGAGGTTGCCCGTGCCGCCGTAGACGATGGACGGGTTACCCGGATCGAGCGCGAGGGCGCCCATGGAGAGCGACGACTGGTAGTCCGATTTCGCCTTCCAGCTAGCGCCGCCGTCGGTCGTCTTCCAGATGCCGCCTGAGTTGGTGGCGATATAGATGACTTGGTCGGTGGTGTTTCGCGGATCGATGGCAATATCAAGCACCTCACCCGAGTCTGGTCCCGCCCCCTGAAATACCTGGTCGTTGTCGATGCGGAGCGGTTGGGGCCCGATCTGGGTCCACTGGACGCCGGTGATGCCGGCGCCCGCCGCCGGCGCTCCAATCGACGCGGCGGCGTTCGTCGACGCGGCGGCCTTCGGAACGGACTTCTTCACGGCGCCTTTCACAGGCGTGCCGGCTGCGATCTTGAGCTTCCGGAAGTCCTTCATTCCCTTCTGCCAAAGGTCCAGCCGGACCGCGCCGGTCCCGTCCGAGTGATTACTGTTGAAGTCCTTGGTTTGTTCCTGAACGCGTTCCTTTTTGCCAGTGTGCCCTTGGCCGTTTCCGTTGTTCTGCGCGGTGGCGGCGGTAGCCGCTGCCAGGACCAGGCACAGAGTAAGTACCCGATGCGTCACAATGCCGCCCGGAAACAGTCGCGTTGATGCTTTAGGTCGTAGATGTCCGTGTTGCATAACTGGAACCCCCCAACAAAAGTAGCCGTTTCTGTCTCGATGCCTCGGACAAATGTCCGAGAATCTACGAGTCTCGGACAAATGTCCAAGACTCTATGTCCGAAGTGTTATAGCACAATTATGGTATGCAATACAAGCAAAATCAGAATCTTTTAACTCAAATTGCACTCTCCGTAGCCGCCGTCTCGGTGATCAGCGTGGAGCGGGCTGCGGACGAAACGAACCCGAAATGGCGGCGGTAGGCGATCGTCTTGGCTGGCAGTCCCTCGGCTGAAACATGACGAACCGTCAAAGGCGGATTAAGAAGCTCGAAGCGCATATGACAGACCCAAGCGGCCTCGTACCGTCGCAGAAATGGCTTGCAAATTGGGATCGGGAGATCTTTAACTACATGACCGCCTCAGACGGGACACGGCCTGCGGTTCTCTTCCCTCTTGATACTTTCCGTGCGGTCATGAAGCACATGAGCAACCACGTCTCCTTGGTTGGCCGTATCCCAGGCATCGACGAATGAGAGCGGGTTCGATGAAAACGGTCTCGGACGGGTTCGCAAGCTTGAGATTCAGTTTGGGGCGGCGATTGAGGCAATGCGGAAGGCTGACGTCCCTTCGGGGGCAGAGCAGATCGCTGAATGGCTGGCCAGTTTCGGAATAGTCCCCGGTCCGAACGAGAGTCTAGCCGAATCGACCGCGCGGGCTATGGGGTTGAGTGCTCGTGAGCTTCGGGCAGAGTTGGAGCGGCGGGCGGCGAGGATCACGGCCTGACCGAGCGACCGATCAGTTCTTAACGCCCTTACTGAGACCGATTTCCGCGGCACAGAATGGTCGTTCCACCAGCACTTTCCGAGTGCAGGACCATCCGCCCGTAGTTGGCCTCACGGATCCTGTAGCGCCATATCCGAGAAGTCGAAGCATCGACGTCCATCTGACACGCCGAACTTCCCCAACCCTGTGCTACCATTCAAGTGGACACCGTTTCGCCAGCGGAAGCACGTCCTTTTCCTGAATTGAACCACCTTTTTCAATGAATTTACGCTCTCTTTTCAGCCTGTTTTCCTCGGACCTGGCTATCGATCTGGGCACCGCCAACACCCTCGTCTACGCCAAGGGCAAGGGCATCGTGGTCAACGAGCCCTCCATCGTCGCCATCAACAAGAACACCGGAGAAGTGGAGGCGGTCGGCAAGGAAGCCAAGGAAATGCTGGGACGCACCCCCGGCAACATCGTGGCCATCAAGCCCATGAAAGACGGCGTCATCGCCGATTTCAAAGTCACCGAGCGCATGCTGAATTACTTCATTCAGAAGGCGCACGGCCGCAAAATGCTGGTCCACCCGCGCATCGTCATCGGCGTGCCGAGCGAAATCACCCAAGTGGAAAAACGCGCCGTCATGG
>JBGPKH010000587.1:0-5722 GCA_041485845.1 Bryobacteraceae bacterium | reverse complement strand
GTTGATACGCTCCGTTCACCAGCGTCACGGTCTGCGAGAAGTCGCCCGAGACCTGCGCCGCCGTGGGCACGCTGGTCAACTGGTCCACGGGGTTCGACTCGCGCCGCCCTTCGTAGGTCGAGAAGAAGAACGTCTTGCTCTTGCCGCGGTACAGCTTGGGGATCCACAGCGGGCCGCCGAGGCTATACCCGAACTGGTGGCGGCGTAGAAACGGCTTGGCGATGCGATTGCGATTATTGGTGAAGCTGTTGGCGTTGAAAGCGTCGTTTTGATGGTAATAATACGCCGTGCCGTGATACCGGGTGGTGCCCGCTTTGGTGACGATGTTGACCGTGCCGCCGCCGGAACGGCCGAATTCCGCCGAGTAGCTGGAGGTCTCCACGCGGAACTCCTGCACCGAATCCTGAGGGGGCACGATCACCACGCCGTTGAAATCGCCGATGGTGTTGGCCGCGCCATCGAGCAGCACTTCATTCATCGACGAACGCCCGCCGGCCACCGAGAACTCCGAATCGAACACGTTGCGGCTGCCGCGGGCCTGCCCGACGGTCGGATTGGTGATAATCCCCGGGATCGCGCGCACCAGACCCATCACGTCGCGCTCGATCAGCGGGAAGTCCTGCACCAGTTGGGTTTCGAGCGTGGTCCCGACGCCGCTGGCTTCCGTCTGGAGGAGCGGCACTTCGGCGGTGACGTCCACGACCGTCGCGACGGCGGCCACTTTGAGGACGAAATCCGCGGTGACGGTGTTGTTGACTTCGAGCTTGATGTCGCGCCGGAGCACGGTCTCCATCCCGGCGGATTCGACCTTCACCTCGTACGTGCCTGACAGCAGCAGCGGGACATCGTAAACCCCACTGGCGCCGGTATGGGCCTTCCTGGCGATGCTGGTTTCGACGTGCTGGACGGTAATCTGGGCCCCCGGCACCGCCGACCCGCTGGCGTCGGTGACTGTGCCGGTAATCCGTGCATTGAAGGTCTGCCCGAACGCGCAGGCAGACAGGAATAGAACGACGCCGGCCTTCATGAGTCCTCCAAACCAGTTACTCATGATAGCCGATAGGGAGTCCTGCTATTGAACCACCACGGTGACCGCGTTGCTCACCAGGCCGCCCGCCACCAGGAAAAGCGGCGCCTGGCCGCTGATGGCGCCGGGCACCCGGGCGTTGATCTGCCATAAGCCCGGCAGGCCCGCGACCGGAGCGCTGTACAGCACCTCGGCGGGAACGTCGGCGAGGAACACCTGGACGGGTGCAAGGCCTGAAGCCTGATCAGCGGAGCCAAGCGCGTTTATCGTTCCCAAATCCGCCGGCGACTGGGTTGAGCCTGCCAGATTTGGACTTCGGGACCGCTGAAAAGATCGCGGTCGACCGGGACAGAGTCCAAGTCGATCATCCAGTGGACGTCGGGGTAGCACCCACGTAAACTGGACATATGGCGGCATGGCAAGAGTTCCTTAGCAGTAGCCCACACGTCTGCGGCGGTGAGATCTGTGCCACGGGGACCCGAATTCCCGTCACGGTGATACTCGACAGTCTTGCCGAGGGTGCCAGCAAGGATGAGATCTTGGCGAGCTATCCCTCGCTTCGTGTCGACCACATCAACGCCGCGCTGGCCTATGCGGCAGAATTGGCGCACGAAGAACGTCTCGTGCCGATCCGGGCACTGTGAAGTTCAAGCTTGACGAGAACCTCCCTGTTGAACTGGTGACGGATCTTCGTGGCTTGGGCCACGATACCGACACGGTTATCGACGAGGGACTTCGCGGTGCGGCTGACTCAGCAGTTGTAGACGCCGCCTTTTCTGCCGATCGGATCCTGTTCACGCTCGATAAGGGTATCGCCAATCTCCAGCGCTACCCAATTCACCAACATGCGGGAGTGGTCTTGTTTCGACCCGACACCTCGGGCCGAGGAGCTGTCATCGCGTTTGTGCGCGAGCGGCTAAACAAATTGCTCGAAATGGACCTTACCGGCCGGCTCACGGTCGTCGGTCCGTCCCGTATCCGGTTTCGATAAGCCCCCGTACTGCATGGCGGGATCGTCTCACCACGCCCGGCGGGCCCGGAATTCCGGCTGCCACAGTCCGGGATCGGCGAAGCAGAGTGGGTACGGGGACTGATCCCGCAAGCTTCCCAGATCGCGACTTGGGGGTCCATTGGCTGCGCTTCGACGGGTCGGGCGTCGTCAACTTGGCAGAACCCAAATCAGCGGACGGAAGCCGACTTGGACTCGGCGGGATCTATTTCCGCGGAACGTGTAACATGTCTCATTGCCGACGATGGCGGAAAGGGTCGCGGACGCGGTGGGCGCCTCAGGCGCACGGCCTAATGGTAGATTAGGGCATCTTGGTCGGAGAATAAAATGGATGAGGCCCTTTTCGATCGCTTGGAGCTTTCGCTTCCCGCTCCCTGGATTGACCACAATGACCGCGACTTTGCCGGTGACGTCTTGCATATCCTCGACTCCGCCGTCGATCAGTTCAACGATGCGCTTTTCGCATGCGCCTCTTCAGACCCTTTGCCGCCGACGGCTTTGAAGGGGGCGCCTTCCGCGCAATGTGCCAACGGGACCGCTTGGAGGGGCGGCTCCGTAACCTGTCCGCGAGAGCCTATGTCTACGGTCTCGATGCAACAAGAGCATTCGTTCATGAGTTATCGATGCGGCCCGGCATCCCACCGACAGCCGCGGCTGCATGCGCAACCTTCATGCAGCGATTTGGCTACATTCGCGTTCATTGGACGTCTCTCCGGCGTATCCTGATGTACTCTATGCTTTCATTGGCTCCCGTCACCTTCTTTCGCGACCGGAGGTATATGGGAAACTTCAGGATGCGGGAGTTCCTGAAGGGGATCTCGCAAGGATCCTTAAACTGCTCGTCTGGTTTGGCTTCCTGGGATTTGTGGCGACTGAAGATGAGGGTGAGAGATATTCTTATCAGTTCCAACATCGAGTTGACCGAATGGCCACGGGCCTACAGGCAACGCCGATATATGTCATTCATCCGGCGTTTCGAGTAGCGCTTGGGTGCGCTAACTGAGCGTGGCGGCCCCGGACGGTGTTCTGGCACACTGATCTCGTGCAGTCCCCGTCCCCGGAGGATAGGTCCCCAAAGGTCCCCCAAACGGCGTTAGAGGAAGTGTGCTCTGCATCGGCACCCACAAGTCGGCCAGTATCCGGCGAAGCGCAAGGGGTGCGGTCCGATCATGAACCGGGGTTTGGAATCTAAGCCGCGACATCTCCGGCGCCAGATTGTTCAGCGGACAGCCCTGCAGTCAGGCGCCGCAGAACAGTCGGTTTTTGTCAAGAGAAAATGTTTCCAAAAATGTTCCGAACATCCTCGGCACACCGATCGGTAGCGGCGGCCTTCTGGCGGTCCTGCTATTGAACCACCACCGTGACCGCGTTGCTCACCAGGCCGCCGGCCACCAGGAAAAGCGGCGCCTGGCCACTGATGGCGGCGGGCACCCGGGCGTTGATCTGCCACAATCCCGGCAGGCCCGTGACTGGAGCGCTGTACAGCACCTCGGCGGGAGTGTCGGCGAGGAACACCTGGACCGGGGCATTGCCCGAGGAATCCAAGGGCCCGTAGCCAGTGGCGAAGATCTGCAGCACGGAACCTCTGGCGGCCGGACGCGAGACGCTGTTCACCGCGTAGTCTTCGTTCTCCACCGCGCCCGGCTGTTCGGGATCCGCGGCGAATTGCACGAAGAGGCCCGGACCGGCGGCGGTGATTGTGACTTGTCCGCTGGCCAACTCCTGACCGCCGGCGCGGACCGACATGGTGGCCGTCCCCGTGGAGACTTTCGCGGGCACGATGAAGTTTACTTGCGATGCACTCGCACTCACGATGGCGCCCGCCAGGCCGGCGACCAGCACCTGGTCGGGCGTCTGCGAAAACGCGCCGTATGCCGATGCGTAGGAGCCCGGCGCGATTCCCTGATCCACGCGCGAGCTCGCCGCATTCACCGTGATCGCGCTGCCGGATGGCCCCGGGAGCGCGCCGTTGGAGCGCGCGAGGATGGCGGCCATCACCGGATCGAATCGCGCGAAGAAGTCCGTGGACCGGATGCTCACCGGAATGTCGGGCATGAACGACGGAGCATCCGGTACCCAGGCCGGATTGGGGAAATACGTGGTGGAGTATTGACCGGCCAGATTGGAAGAAGGCAGAGTGAACGGCAGAACCTCGCCATATTCGGCCGGCTTGCCGCCCGTCGGCTCGCCGATCGAGATGACCAGCTTGCTGGTGTCCACGCCGGGGAAAAAGACCGCCGCTTCGGGTGGCAGCGGCTGCTTCAGATCCTGGGCGTTGAGCTTACCGGATGAGAAGGTCCCCTTGTCGATGACGTCGTAGAGGCGAAAGCGCGGGTTGGATGCCAGGACCGGAAGTCGCTGCTTGATGCCCTCGAGCAGCGGATCGATCACGGAGCCGTTGCCCCCTGTGTTGCCGCGGAAATCGAACACGAAGGTGTCGACCGGATTGGCATCGAACGTTCGCAGAACGTTCGCCGCGAAGGTGGCGAACGGATTGGACGGCATCTCCGTACACCGGTTGTACTTGAAGTAAAGCAGCCGATTCTGCGGAAAGTAAGTGAACCAGTAATTCAACCCGGAGTTCTGGAGGTAATCCGGAATCGTCCCCACGTTGGGGTTGGGACCCGTGAGCGCCGGCGGGGCTGTCTCCGTGCCCACGTCGAGCGTGAACTCGTTGCCGGCGAGAGTGCGGAATGTGAGGGGCGAAGTCGGTCCAACCGGCGCCAGCCCCAGGCCCTGAAGAACCTGCTGGCCGGCCAGGTATTGCTGCGCCATGTAGTGGACCCATTGATCGTTGCCGTGCGAAATCACGGTGGCCAGCTTCTGGATCGCCTGGTCGATCGGAAAGTCTCCTACTTTGACCAGCCGGTTTCCCACGGCCCGCGAATACTGAGCCGGAGCGCTGGTCACGAAAACGCCGTCATCCAGCCAGCGGAATTGCAGCGGGAACTGTTGAAACCCGACAGCGGCCGCCGCCGACCCGTTGAGGGCGAGCGCCGTGTGCGCATCGCCGGCCATGGCCACCAGCGCTGCGAGCTGCACGTAGAACCCGGTATCGCTCAGCGTGGCGATCTTCGCATTGAGACTGTCGACTGCCGCCTGGAACTGCGCGGGCTGAAGCTGGAAGAAGAAATTGGCGTGAAGCTTGGGAAGTTGTGTGGCGACGTAGTTGAGGTCCTGCTGCCGGGCTCCCACCGGGAAACGCTGCGCGAATGAGGACGACGCCATCAGCAGCGAGAGCGCGAAAAAGAGCGATCGCATGACAGGCTCAGTATAAGTGGTGGCGTTCGCGGCGGCAAAGGTTTCCTGAAGAGCGGCGGAAGCCGCTGATGGATGGTTTACGGGAACGGTGAATGGCCTGGGTTGCGACAGAGTAGTGCGATAGAGTAGTCGGATATGCGCTCCCCTACGATTGCAGCTCTTCTCGTCAACGCAGCCTGGTTGGCGCACGGGCAGACGTTCGATCCCAAAATGCCGGCTTCGGTTCCCGCGGTTTCAGGCGCGGTCACGGAACAAGCCACGCTGCGATACATCGATGTTAAAACGGGGACCGGCGCGCCCGCCCTTCCCGGCCAGCAGTACACCGTCCATTACACGGGCTGGCTGCGCGATGGGACGCAGTTCGATTCGTCGGCCGGCAAAGATCCGCTGAAGTTCGTGCAGGGACGGCGGGAAGTGATCGCCGG
>JBGPKH010000586.1:0-5724 GCA_041485845.1 Bryobacteraceae bacterium | reverse complement strand
GCTTTCTGGGCAAGCTTCCCGAACACCAGCCGACGGAGGAGGAGTCGGCCATCCGCCAGGAGCGCGACGAGCTTGCCCGCAAGCTGGAGGCGGAGCAGGCGCGCAACCGGAGGCTCGCGAAGTCGCTCCAGGATGCGCGCAGTCAACTCCAAAAGGCGCAGCGGAAGAGGATGGGGAACCAAATACGGTGAGCGGCAGGCGTAGACCGGCGGCGCTTTGGACAGGCCGGGAGGCCTGTCCTACTTTTTCAGGACGTCTTCGAAGAAGGCCACGGCCCGCGGATCGCGCGACTGGCCGAGGCTCGACATGGCGGCTTTGCGCACCTCGGCATTCTGCGTCGTCTTCACCACCTGGATCAGCAGCGGAACTCCCTGGCCGTCCGGCAGTTCTCTCAGCGCCGACACGGCACGCCGTTTCACCTGGTTGTCGGGATCGCTCTCGATCAGCTTGGAAAGCGTGCTCACGACTTGCGGCGACGGTTTGCGGGTGAGCGCCGAAATGGCCTGCTCGCGCATTCGCGGATTGGTGTCCTTCTGCGCGGTCGCTATGATCAGGTCGAGGGCCTCCGGCTCCTTGCTGTTGGCCAGCGCGGAGATGGCGCGCTCGCGCACGCGCTCGTTGGGGTCGCCGGCAATCAGCCGCTTCAGGACGTCGAAGCCGTGGCGGCCGCGCGCCGAGCCCAGGTACGAGGTGACGCGCAGGCGCATGGATTCGGGTTGTTCGGTCCCGAGGAAGCGCTCCAGCGCCTGGTCGGCCGCGGGATCGGCGTGCTGCGCGATGGCGCCGATGGGGCTCTCGCCCGCGCGGTCGCGATCCGGCATCAGCGAGATGAGCAACGCGATGCTTTGCGCCGGCTGCACATCGGTGAGCCAGTGCACCGGAACGTTGCCGGCATCGATCTCGCAATCCGGCGAAAGTGTGCGGATCCGGGTGAGGGCGTTGCCATCCACGCGGAACAGGATCACGGCGTGATCCGGCGGTTCCAGGTGGACCACGCCCGGCTGGTTGAAGCCGTCGCGAACGTAGTCGCAGCCCAGGTTGAAATTGCGGACCGATGGCACGCTGTAGCCGATCCAGGCCGGCTGCGGCTGGGCGGTGAGGAGAGCCTTGAACTGGCTTTCCAGACCCGCGGCCGCGGAGCGCGTATCCACCTTCGCGTTGATCAACAGCTTCGGCTGCGCGGCCAGCGGGAGCGCCGCGGCCAGGATGCAGATCGCGCGTTTCATTTGGAGAGCAGCTCCATCAGGTAGTCGGAGGCTTCCTTGGAATGCATGTTGGAGAGCCGGTCGACGATCCGGAGTTTCATCTTGCTGTCCTTTTCATTGCGCGCCAGATCGACCAGGTACTTGGCGCTCCGCGCGCTGGAGAGACGGTCGATGATGACCTGCCTGTTTTGCGGATCCTGCTCGGAATTGTAGACCGAGACCAGCAGATCTCCGGTGCCGGCGGCTCTCTGGCTGGCCAGCACTTCGATGGCCACGCGCCGCGTTTTGGCATCCTTCTCGGTGCGGACCACCTCGGCCAGCTTTTCGGAATTGCCGTCCTGGTACATGCACTTCAGGAGTTCCTGCCGGGTCTCGGGCGAAGTCTCGGACTGGAAGACCACCCACAGCTCCGGTTGTCCGGGATTGTTACTGGCCAGCTTCTGGAAGGCCCTCTGGCGCAGCTCGGGCGTCTTTTCCGTCTTGGCGACCTGGGCGAGGTGTTCCTTATCCTTGTACTGCTCGTAAGCGTCCAGAATGGCGCGCTTGACGTTGGTGTCGTTGGTGGATCCGTAGATCTCGGGCAGCAGATTCTGGTTGATGCCCTGCCTGCGCCTTTGGCTGAGGTAGTTGATGGCCTTCAACTGAAGGTCGGGATTGGCGCCGCCGCGGGCGATCTGCTCGATCACCTGCTGCGCGCGCGGGGCGCTGCTCTGCGCCAGCACAAACAGGGCGCGGTCCTTCACCTTGGGAGGCTGCGAGCTCTTGAGGATATTCTCGAGCAGCGGAACGGCGCGCTCGGGATCGGACTGCATGATGGAGTTGATGGCGATCAGCTTGAGCTCTTCGTCGGACTCCGCCTCCGGCGAGACGGGGCGCCCGGCGCGCTGGTTGACTTCGAGCTCCAGCGCCTTGGCGTCATCCAGCCAGCGGCTGCTGGCGTAGGACTTGCGCAGTTCGGCCAGCGCCGCCAGCGCTTCGCTACTGCGGCCGAGCTTGTTGAGCGTGTATGCCTTGTAATACCAGGCCGAATCGGCGCGAGCGCCGGCGCGTGCGGTCACCTGGTTGAAGTATTCGAGCGCCTGGTCGTACTTGTGGTTGTCGAGCGCGCGATGGCCGGCGTTGTACAGGCTGTCGTCGCCTTGCCCGGCGCGGATTTGCATGGGCTTGGCTTGGGCAAACAAGGAGTTGCCGGAGATTCCCTCGGCGAATGGGAACGGGCCCTTGAGCCGGTAGAGCGGGCGGAGCGATTCCTGGGCCGCGAGAGCCTGTTCCTTGGCTGACTGGGCCAGTTCGCGCAAGCGCTCGGAATCGATTTGCGAGAGCGCCTTCTCCCGAGTCTGCTCCGCCAGCTCGCGCAGGCGCCCGGTATCGATTTGAGAAGCGGCGAAGGCTTTCTCGCGCGCTTGCTCCGCGAGTTCGCGCAGTCGGCCGGAATCGATTTGGGATGCGGCGAAGGCTTTCTCGCGCGCCTCGTCAGCGAGCTCCCGCAGGCGATCGAGCTCCTCGGGATCCATCTGCCACACACGGGGGGCAGCCGCCGGCCGGGGAGTCGGCGCGTCGGCAGGAGGGGCCGGCGGGGCCGGGGCGGCGGCGGGCCGCGGCGTCTGCGCGAAAGCCGGGGGAGCGGGTGGCGGGTAAGGCGCCGGGGCGGGCTCGGGCGTCTGGTCGAAGGCCGGAGGGACAGGCGGGGCAGGGGCGGCCTGCGGGGTTTGCGCCCATGCTGAAGGCGCCGGCGGAAGGTAGGGGGCCGGGGCGGCGGGCCGCGGCGTCTGCGCGAAAGCCTGTGGCGCCCGTAGAGGGTAAGGCGCCGGGGCGGGCTCGGGCACTTGGTCGAAGGCCGGAGGGACAGGCGGGGCAGGGGCGGCCGCCTGCGGTGGACACAGCGCCTCCGGGGTCCACGCGGAGGCCGGAGCCGTTGGCGCATATGGCGCGCGCGCCGCCGGCGTCGTGCTCAGGAAGGCCTTCGGCGCGGGCACCGGGGTCTGCGCCAGCGCAATGGTGGCAGCCGCCAGCAAGCAGATAATCGGAATCGATGTTCGAGAGTCAATCATGTTCGTTACCTCTTAGAGTTTTTGCCGTGCCGTCGGCGGGTTGTTCCCGGCGGCCGGCTCTTCCCGGTTCCGGACATTCGAGCCCAGAACGCGAATTTTAAACAGAATGCCTTCGGCTTCAAACCGCTGGCGCAAATTTTCCAGCTCCTCGGGCGAGATCCGCGCAGGCGCGTGCGAGATTTCCATGAGCACGCGGTCCAGATCGTCGAGTACGCTGGCGACCGCGGTATCCCCCGTGTGCGCCGCGGTCTGGCGATACAGCCGGCTCTCGCTGACCAGGTCCGCCGCCCGCTCCCGCTCGGAGGAAATATCCAGGGAGCTTCTGGGGTTGGCGTTGGCCAGTTCGACGAGCACCATCTGGGAGCGCTCGAGGTAATCGCCGACCGCCACCAGCAGAACGCGTTCGCCCGTCTGGGAGTCGGACCCTGAGGGCCCTCCCCCGGAGGGTACCCCGGCGATCTGTACGGGCTTGCTGGCCTGTTGCGGATAGAAGCGTCCCGCCAGGAACGCGGCTACCAGCAAGGACGCAAACGCCGTACTGACAGCGGCCCATCGCCAGGGAGCGGGCAGCGCCCACCAAGCGCCGCGCCGCGCCGGCAGGCGGTGTTGGATGCGGTTCCACACCTGCGCTCCGTACTCCGGCCCGCGATGCGGCACGGGCAGCGAATCCACTACATTGAACACCCGCTGCAAGGAGCCGTAGAGCGAGCGGCACTCTTCGCATTCGTCGAGGTGCCGTTCCGCGGTGAGGGTATCGCCCCCCTCTTCGCCATAGTAATGCAAGATCAGTTGTTCTTCGCTCAGGTGATTCATCTGGCCGCACCCACTAATGGTTCCAGCGCCCGCCGCAACTTTTGAACGGCGCGAAAGACGCTGTGCTTGGCCGCGCCCGGTTGACAATCCAGGACGCGGCTCACTTCTTCGATACACATGCCTTCAAAATGCCGCAGCACGAAGGCGGTTCGTTCGGTGGCGCTCAGCTCGCTCATGGCTTCGGCCACGCGCTCGCGAACCTCGCCGCTGAGGGCGAAGCGCTCCGGCGAAGGATCCCTGGACGGCAGCGAGAGAATGGGGTCCTCCATTTCCGGATCGGCCGGCGCCAGATGTTCCGAGCGCCGTTTGCGCGAACGAACCAGGTCCAGCGAGCAGTTCGTCGCGATGCGGTAGAGCCACGTGCCGAAGCTCGCGCGCTCATCGAATTTGCCGAGCTGGCGGTAAGCCCGCAGGAAGCTTTCCTGCACCACGTCCTCGGCGTCTTGTTCGTTTCCAGTCATACGAAAAGCCAGCCGGAACAGCGCGCGTCCGTGACGCTCTACCAATACCTGGTAGGCGTCGGTATCACCCGATCGCGCCCTGGTGACGAATGCTGCATCGGTCAGCTCCATCCGGCTGTTGGTTAGACTACGTTGGAATCAGGTGGTTAGCAAGACCGGGGCCATGGCGCCATGGGGCCGGCACGATGGCCCCGGGGGCAGGGGCCGGGGAAAAGTGGCTGGAATTCCAGCCACGGAGGGCTGGCCGTCGCCTTAGTTTTTCAATAACTTCCGATTTTTGCGTGACTGTTTTCCGGTCACGGAGGGCGGCGTGGCGAGGTTTGCGGCAGGCCTCGGCAGGGGCGTCGAAAAATGGCACCAGCGCAAATTCATTTGCGGTTTCGGCTGTACGCCTGACGTTAGAATCAATGACTTGCAAGGAGTGCCCGCAAAATGGATTTGCGGTTGGCGCACCCAGTCCGGCGCGGTTTCCAGCGGGGCGCGCACGTTCGACGTTGGCCTTGCGCCTATGGCGCTTATCCTGAAATTGAGAGGGATCAAATGTTGAGACGATTTTTGGGCAAACGGTTGCCGCTGGCCGTCAGTTTCGCAAGAGGTCGATAGCTGCTGGGCCACGGCGGTCTGCTCAGGGGTGAGAGACCGCGACCGCGTCTTGCCACCCACTGCCTGGGTCAGGCTCTGGTAAGGACCGTGGCGGGCATTGGGATCGCGGGCGCAAGCGCAGTCCGCCTTGCCGCACTTGAGCGAGCGCTCGGAAACCGAGCCGCGGCGCATGGGTTGAGGTTAAGCCAATTGGGTAGCGAGTTGGCGGACACGGGGCGGGATTTCAGGAGAAGCGGCCACATGTTACCCATTTTGAGACGCACACCCGCCCCTTCCAGCGTTTCCAGCCCCTTCCAGCCCTTCCAGCCAGGTCCAGCCAGCGCAGCCAGCCAGCGGAAGCATTTGACACCGAATCTGAGCGTTTGATCTAATGGAGTCATTGCTCCTCAGTAGCTCAATGGTAGAGCATTCGGCTGTTAACCGAAGGGTTGTAGGTTCGAGTCCTACCTGAGGAGCCATTTTGTTTTCAATAACTTAGACTTTCGAAGACTTGCCTTCCGTGCTACTCTCCCGCCTAAAATAAGCTCTGTAAGTGCTTGATTCTTTGTATGTGTGGGTGATTTCGTGAAACTGCCGAAAGGCTTGTAGAGT
>JBGPKH010000585.1:0-5747 GCA_041485845.1 Bryobacteraceae bacterium | reverse complement strand
GCCACTCTCATCGACGATCCGCACCAAAGCATCCTTCGCCGCTTTCGGATCGGGGAGAAGCCGATAGACCTTGCCGGGGACGAGCGGGGCTCGATAGCCGGTGTTGTCAAGACAAAGAGCGAACGGTTTCGTCGGTGCTTTCATCTTGCTCACGCCCGACCCAGTACATCGGACGCCGTCTCAGATTCATCACCGCGAGGACGCGTATCCGCGCAGGTTTGATGGAATACAGCACGGATAGGGAAAGCGCCGAGCTAGCCGGCGACGCACCGGCCCCGCCAGCACCGGCGCCGCTTCCGGATAATCGAGAATCGACTGGATAGAGTGCTCTATTTCCTTGAGGAACTTCGGTCCGAGACCGGGGCTTTCGGAATCGTAATAGTGAGCGGCGTCCTTCAGTTCCTGTCTGGCCAGTCGATGAAAACTGACCGTTCGGCTCACTTGACGCTGGACCAGGCCTCGCGGAAAACCTCTTCAGCAGGGATCTCCGAGTCCGGATCGGCGTCCATTTGGGCGTCCCGGCGCTGGGCTTCTTCGGCCCATAGCTGAGCGGCCTCCGGCTCCGAGAGCTCCTCCAGGCTGTGCAAAAGCTTCCCGGCCAATCTGGCGCGAGACTTCGGGTCCAGTTTGAGGGCTTCGGCTTCGAGTTCCCGCAAGCTCATTGGTCACATAGTACACCCGACCCGTCGTGTGCAGTCGCGCCGCACCTATTATCGGGCCACCGGCCGGGACGGAGGCAGGCGCGAACCCGGATGCGTCGGCCGGCCGCGACAAGTCTCGCAGGGAGTTCCGGTGGCCGGGAGAGGACGGCCTGGGAATTGTTTTCATACGAGTGTATTAAAGTTTGGGGCGCGAAAACGGTGTTTTAGAGGGGTTTTTAGTGTGTTTTAGGCACCAAAAAAGCGACATGAAGCGCAGCGGAGGACGGGCAGTCGATGAAACTGACGGTTCGGCTCACGTGACGCCGGACTAAGGGTTGCGGAAAACCTCTTCAGCAATCTGGCGCGAGACTTCGGGTCCAGATGGAAGGACCCAGACCGCCGCGGCACTTGAGTACGCCCACACGACTTTTGCGCAATGGGCTATCCTGTGCGATCCTATCCCACGCTTGCAAAGGAGCGTTTCATGAGACTGGCAGCCTGCGCTCTCGCGATCTTCAGCGCCTCCCTCGGCGCGCAATCCAGGGAGTCTCTCTTAGAGTTCGACATGATGACCTGGCAGGAAGTGAAACAGGCCATTCAGGGCGGCAAGACGACGGCGCTGGTGTACAACGGCGGCACGGAACAGCGCGGGCCGCAGAACGTAAACGGCGGTCATACTCTCATCGCCCGTGAAACCGGCCGGCGCATCGCGTTGAAACTCGGCAATGCGATCCTCGCTCCGGTGCTGCCGTATTCTCCGAATGGTGCCAGTGCCGACCTGCCCGGCACTATCGGACTCACCACGCAGTTGTTCGCCGCGATCAACGAGCAGATCGCCGAGCAACTAATCATCAGCGGGTTCAAAAATGTCGTGCTTATGGGCGATCACGGCGGCGGGCAGAAGGAACTGGGCGAAGTGGCCCAGAAGCTCGACGGCAAGTACTCCGGCAAAGGTATTCGCGTGGTGTTCTGCGACCAAGTTTACGTCGGGACGAAGGAGCACCCTGGCGCCCAGGCCGATTTCATACAATGGCTCGCCGCTAACGGCTATCCTTCTCCGGGCGGCCACGCCGGCGTTCTGGACACTTCGGAAATGATTTATCTCGGCGACGACAAAGGTTGGGTCCGAATGAGTCTGCTCCCGACGGCTCGGGGCGATCCCCATACGAACAATGGAATTACAGGGGTCGCCCGGCGCTCCACTGCCCTGCTCGGCCAGAAGTTTATCGACATGAAGGTCGATTATGCGGTGCGGCAGATCAATCAGTTGCTTGCCGCCAAGTCCACCAGCGCGGCGCCGTAACGTCCGGCGTCACGTTCCTTCCCCGAAGGCAGGTCCAACAAGTGCTCGATCAGCATTCCCAGAAGTCCTAGCCCGGGCCGTCTCCAGAGGGTGTACTATGTATTCGCTCTGGGGCTGACATGGCCGCACATACCCTCTCTGAGATCCTGAAGATTCCCGGTAACGAGGTGGTCTATCAGCGCCTCCAGGGACTGCTCCAGGCAGGCTCCGCGATCGCCTTTGTGGGCGCGGGGGCTTCGGCCCCGCTGTATCCGCTATGGACTAAGCTTATCGCCGAGCTCGCCCACGAACCAGTGCTGCGCGGCCTGGCCAAAGAGACGGACGAGCAATACTGGCTGAGCAACGCCGCATCTAAGCCGTTGCAGGTAGCCTCCCAGATCCGCTCGAGGTTGGGGGACCAACTTTACCGAACGTTCCTCTACGAGACGTTCAAGGACCGCACTGGCGACGACGGCCTGCCCTATACGTCCAGCCACGCAGCCCTAATGCGCATGAACTTTCAGGCTTACGTGACGACCAACTACGACGCTGGAGTCCTCGAAGCTCGCAGGCACCTCTGGCCTGGGATTCGCGACACAAGCTTCACCCTCTGGAACCAGAACTTCCCAGTGAACCGCTGGGCCAGCGGTGATCGGTTCAAGGGCGGCGCGGAGCGACCCGTGCTCTTCGCGCACGGTCACTTCGCCGACCCAGCGAGCATAATTCTGGACCGCGGCAGCTACCGCCAGGCCTACCACGACACGCCGTATCGCCGGTTCTTCGAGAACCTGTGGTTCCAGCAGCACTTGGTATTCGTGGGCTTCAGCTTCAACGACGTCGTGCTCACCCAGATCGCCGATGAGGTCCTCTCCGAGACCACCCGGCAGGGTGGGAGCCAGCCCCGCCATATCGCCATCATCGGTTTTCACGAGCCATACAGCGAGGAGATGCGAACGGACTTTCTCGAGTCCTATGATGCGGAGGCTCTGTTCTACCCGGTCGCCGATGGAGATCATTCCGCTTTGCGGGTGCTACTCGATTCAATCGCAATGGCGCCAGCACCAGCCTTGACGCCCGTTCCGGCAGCTGTGGGTGTCCTGGTGGCAAGTGCTCTTGAGGTACTGTTCGTCCACGAGACCACGGAGGATGAAAAGTTCACCGGACGTGGGGACAATTTGGAACGGCTCGACCGCTGGGCGGGCGATCCGGGCGTCCGCCTGATAGCCATCACTGCCATCGGCGGCCTCGGTAAGACCGCGCTGGTTGGCCGCTGGTTGCGGCAAGGTAAGCCAGCAGCGGCACGCCCGTGCGATGGGACGATCTTCTGGAGCTTCTATCGCGAGCGCGAGCCCGAAAAGTTCTTCGAAGCGCTTGTTGCCTTCGGCCGCGAGAAGTTTGGCTGGAGTCCGAGAGATGCCGAGGCCGCCCCGGGCAGCCAGGCGCTCGATCTACTCGTGTCGCGTCGCCTCATAGTAGCGCTCGACGGGCTGGAGGTTATTCAAGAGGCGCCCGGCACGGTGGCCTACGGCAAGCTTCTCGAAATCGATCTCGCGGAGTTCCTGCATGACCACTGCGCCATGCAAAACGGAAGCCTTTTGCTCCTGACTAGCCGCTTCCCCTTCCCGGATCTGACGGGCTACCTAGGTGGCGCTCTCCGCTCTTTGCCGCTGCCCTCTTTGGAGTCGGCGGAAGGAGCCGACCTGCTTGCCGCCCTTGGCATGGGCGGCCGACCGGAGGACCGCGAAGGAATCTCGCGGCGACTCGACGGCCATCCACTCGCTTTGCGGGTATTCGCACGATCTGCGCCGGCGGAGGTGCACGGCGATCCCACGCGGCTCTGGGAAATGATCTTCGACGACCCTCATCTCACGGCGAATGACCCACTTGACAGCAAGATCGAGCGGCTACTCGTCTTCTACGAGAAGTGGCTGCCCGAACCGCAACGGCAGGCCCTGGGGCTGGTGGCCCTCTTCCGCGCTCCTGTAGGCGAAGCAACCCTAGCGCCCCTCTGGAAGGAGCTCCTGAGGAAACACGGCGGCGGGGGTTCTCTCCATTCGGCTTTGCAGAAGTTACGAGTCGAGCATCTTCTGACGGTTGATACCGGTCGCTACGCCTGCCATCCGATCCTGCGGGATCACTTCCGGTGTCAGATTCTTCGCGAGCCGGGTTTTACCCGCGAGGCGGCCGGCTTGATTGCTGGCTCGCCGGATGCCGGGAAAGCGCGCTCTCGCGAGGCCGTTCAAACCGTGGCTACGGCCGTTGAGATGCTGCTCGACGCGGACGACGTGAAGGCGGCCGACGATCTGTATCGATCGCGACTGGACCGCGGCTCCGTGTTCCTGGACCTCCCCGCGCCGCACTGGGGCATGGAGGTGGCGCGCAGCTTCGTCCGCGACGAGGTCCGGCGAGAGGCGCTCTCCCAGGCGTTTGGCCCAATGGGGCTGGGCTCTTACCTCAACGACGTAGCACTCTTTGCCAACGACGCTGGGGAGCCCCAAACCGCACTCGAGTTTTATGGGGAGTGTACGGACATCGCACGACAGGCGGGCGATCACACCAACTTCTCGAGGTCTCTATCGAACCTCGGGGAGACAGAGTCCTATTTGGGCATGCTGGTTCAGGCTGCCGACCATTTTACGATAGCGCTTGAGTCGGCTTTGAAAAGGGGCGACGACGGGTTAGAACGCATCGTTCTCGCGTTCAATGGACACGTGACGTCCCTGCGAGGCGACGCTGAGACCGCGGAGGCCTGCTTCTCCGAAGCCAACGCTATCGAGAATCGCAAGGAAGCCAGCGACCTTTACAGTCTGCGTGGCATCCAGTGGGCCGAACACCTGCTTCGAACCGGTAGCCACGACCGCGCCCGCCGACTTACCGAAGTCAACCTGACGATCTGCGAACGTCACCGCTGGCAAAACCACGTCGCCCGTTGCGAATGGATTCTCGGCTGGCTGGCTGTCCTCGTGAGTCGGTGGGAGGACGCGCGCGCCCATCTGAGCCACGCACGGGCCACATTTACGGCGGGCCACATGATCCAGGAGTTGGCTCGCATCTTGCTGACCGAAGCCGCGTGTGATCTCGGCCAAGGCCAGTGGGACTCCGCCCTCGCCGCCTCCGAGCGCGCCCTCCAGCTCGCCGCGCCTCGCGGCTACCGCCTCATTCACGCCGACGCCTTGAACCTGCGCGCCCGTGCAATGCTGGAGCGTCCCGATCCGGACGCCGTTAGGGCCCGCGACGACGCCGAAGCCGCGCTCCAGCTCGCCGAGTTCTCGGAGTACGCCTGGGCTCAGCGCGATGCCCTCCAGTTACTCACGCGTGCTCACCGAAGACTCGGCAACGAAGGCGAAGCCCACCGCTGCCAACAACGCGCCGATGAATGGAATCGCCGCCTCCGCCGGGCTCCCGCTGCTGAAGCCCACGAGTGACGGCCACGCCGGTGTCTTTGTTAGCATAAGAATATATGGCCTCCTTCAACGACAATCCTGTACCCACCGACGGCGGCGTCATCGGCCACGCGGGCGGCCGCTTCCAGGTGCCCGACAATCCGATCATCCCCTTCATCGAAGGCGACGGCACGGGACGCGACATCTGGAAAGCCTCGCAGCTCGTCTTCGATGCGGCTGTTAAGGCCGCTTACGGCGGACACCGGCGCATCGTGTGGTACGAGATCTTCGCGGGCGAGAAGGCGTTCCAGCGCTTCAACGACTGGCTGCCCCAGGGCACGCTCGACGCCATCCGGCACTTCCGCATCGCCATCAAGGGACCGCTCACCACGCCCATCGGCGGCGGCTTCCGCAGCCTCAACGTGTCGCTGCGCCAGTTGC
>JBGPKH010000584.1:0-5757 GCA_041485845.1 Bryobacteraceae bacterium | reverse complement strand
CGTAACATTCATTACGTGGTCCAGGCGAAATCCATTGGCGCGGAGACACTTCCGCAGAATATCGACAAACGTGAACGTACGGAAATTGCCAATGTGGGCAAAGTCATACACGGTGGGGCCGCAGGTGTACATGCGGACGGTATCCTGCTGGATCTCTGCTGACAAGCGTTGCAGATCCCCATACCCCATTACATAAAGCGTCAGTTCGAAGGGTCTGGCTGCGCGAGGCTGGACGATCGGAATGGCTGAGTGGCTGACCGTCGTGCGGCAAGCGTGACGATCAGAGTTCGGAGAACGGTAACGCTCATGCTTGCAATTGTGCATCACGAATGCACAATTGCAAGTCCGTAAATTCAACCCATTGCCTTCGTCCCCAGCGTGCGGGCCGGTTGGCGGGAGTTCGAGGGTGCCGGCCTCGGGCTGGCTGGCCGGCGAAAAATCCGGTATGTTCAACGCGCTGGTGTTGTAGAGGGTCAGAACCAGCGGCGTCGAGGTCGTGGAAAGCCCCCCAGGATCCACAGGTCGGATTTCGTGTTGAGGACCGTAGTCGCGAGGCTCCTGGCGTCGCGCGACAGGCTGCCGGCCAGCGAATAATTGGTACCCGCACTGAACATCAGCTCCCGTGCATACTCGGCAATCCGGCGTGAGTTTCCAGTCCGGATATCAATTGCATCGAGTCGTGCCTTTGCGGTTTGGGACGAGGCTACATAGATTGTTTGCGCGTCCCGAGACCAGACGAGAACGAATCGTTGGGAGGCCGCGGGCACCGGGCTCGGCAAGCTGCGGCGCTGCTTCCCATCCGGCGACACGAGCAGCACGGTTTGGTCATACCCCCCGCAAGCAAGCCAAACTCCGTCCGGCGACCAGACCGGAGCGGATGCACACTGACCTGCCGTACCGGGCACAAGGAATTGCGGTTGCTGGTTCCCTACCCGCGTAACTGCCACATGCAGCTTGCCAGCGCTGATACCGAGGTACGTGATCGAGGAGCTGTCGGGCGACCATGAGGGCGCTGCCGTTTCGAACTCGCCCCCCACCACGGCTGGCGACGCCCGCCCACCTGATACCGGCGACACCCATAACCTGCCGTGGCGATTATAAGCGATTCGGGTCCCGTCAGGCGACAAAGCGACATTTCCGAAATCGTGCCCCGGATCATTGGGAAAATCGCTTTGCCGGACTACAGGGCGCTCCCAACCGCCGCTTGGGTTTCGCAACCAGATCTCGGACTCACCGGATCGATCGGTGATGAACGCCATCTGGTCGCCGGCGACCGAGCGGGAAGGCGAGTGCTCGCTCCGGGCGGTCGCCAGAAGCGGTCTCGGCGGGGAACCGTCGAGCGGAAGCTCAACGATGTCGTAGTCGGACATGATGGCGGTGAACAACACCCGCTCCCCGTCAGGTGAAACCGAGGGCTCCGTGGCGGCTCCCATGGCCGACGCCGTCAGCCGCTGGAGTTTCCCCGTGCCGGTGTCGCCGATCCAAAGGCTGGCATCGCTGGAAAGGCAGATGTGGCGGGAATCCGGCATCCAGTCGAACGGCACAGGAACGTGAAAAGAATAGCGGGAGAAGAGCTGTCGAGGCCGTACCTTCGGCCCGTCTGGCCAGGGCAGGATCCAGAACCACGCCTCACCGACCACTCGCAATTCGGCGAAGCCGATTTGCGGCCCGTCGGGCGAAAAACGCAGATAGTCAGGGAAGTAGCCGGCTTCCACCCGGAACGGCGCCGGTTCATACTTTCTCGGCGGCGCACCTGGCGGCGATGAAATCCACACGCCGCCATATTGCTTCCCAGCTTCTTCGTAACGCCGCCAGAATGCCAGTGTCTTCCCGTCGGGCGAAAGCGCCGCGGCCGCCATCGGAGCTCTAAGCACCTCCCGTGGCTCTCCTCCCACTACGGCGACGGACCACAGGGCCCCGGAGGCAACGAAGTAGACGCGCTCGGTGTCCCGTGAAAAAAACGGCGCCGAGGAATCCGCGCCGGACGGCAGCCTGGTCAATTGTATGGGCGATGGATTATCCAGGTTCCGAACCATCACCTGCTGCTGGCCATCGACAGTTTTCAGGTATGCGACGTTTTTCCCGTCCGGTGACCAGGAACCCAAGCTCTCGATCTCGGCATCCGTCGCAAACGGCTTGAACCGGTAAGTCGAGAGATCGAGCGGCTCGGGGCGCGTGAGGTACAGAGCGGCTGAGAGCACCGCCAGCGCGACGACTGCCGCCGCAAGCGCCGGTAGAACCCAGCGCCTCCTGTCCATGCGCGCGCGTGTGTCCAGCGCCGGCGCGGCCGCGCTGATACTGGAGCCCGGCGAAAAAGCACGCAGTGCGAACGCGAGATCACGAGCCGACTCAAACCGGGCCGCCGGGTCCTTCTCGAGGCAGTCGGCGACGATCTGCCGCAGCGCCGACGGCGCCGTATCGGGCAACTCGGGCGGCGTCTCGTTCAGGATCGCGTTCATCACCTCGATCGCCGACTGGCCCTGAAACGCCCGTGTTCCCGCGAGCATCTCGTACAGGACCAGGCCGAAGCTGAAGATGTCGGACCGGTGGTCGATCTCCCGGCCACGCACCTTGTTCCGGCGACATGTAGCCGGTAGTGCCCACGACAACGCCCTCGCCGGTCTTCGCCATAGTTGCGGTGGCCTCGTCCGCGATGCGCACGGCGGCGCTTAGTTTCGCCAGCCCGAAATCGAGCACCTTGACCGTGCCGTCCCCGGCAATCATGATGTTCGACGGTTTCAAGTCCCGGTGACAATGCCGGCCGCGTGCGCGCGGGCGAGGGCGTCCGCGATCTGGGCTGCGTACTTCAGAGTCTGCGGCAACCGCAGTTCCTTATGCGCAATCTTCGTGGCCAGCGTGTCCCCCGTAACGTACTCCATGACAATGAAGTCGCATCCGTTCTCGGTCACAATGTCGTGAATGGTGATGATGTTCGGGTGATTCATCGCGGAGGCGGCGCGAGCCTCCTGGATGAAGCGCGCTCTACGTTCGGGATCGGCAACTTTGTCAGGCGGGAGCGCTTTGATGGCCACGAACCGGTTCAACTGGGTGTCACGGGCCTTGTAAACCTCGCCCATTCCGCCCTCGCCCAGCTTTTCGAGCACCTGGTAATGGCCGGCTATCTGTTCAAGCACCTACGAAACGCCTCCCGATAATGGAGTTACAGATCTGGTTGAGTGTACTCCGTGGATGGTCCCGGAGGCAACCCCGCTCGCTTCGCCCCGGACCGGATCGAGGCGAGCCGCGCGGTGGCGGGCAAGGTGGTGCGAACCAGGCCGCTGTGCGCCTATCCGCAAGTAGCGCGGTACAAGGGCAGCGGGAGTATCGATGAAGTGGCAAATTTCGTTTGGGTGAAGCCTTGAGGCGCGCTGTTTACGTCAAGATGGAGAACCCGGGCACATCGTGCAGATCCCGGTCGAACGATACCGTGTCGCGGCACCCTGCCTGACGGCTGATCGCGCCGATCATATGATCGGAGAAATCGCCTTTGCCAGTCCGCCATGCACGTACGGCACGCCGGACGAGCGAGTCTTGCTCAATCGAGAACTGTGGCGTGCCGAGAATCTGCTCCAGATGATCGGCAATCTGCGGCTTGCTTTGCCGGTAAAGGCGCGATAGAACCCAGACGAGCTCACACAGGACGATCACGGTCAGATAAAGCGGCTCCCTGTTCCGAATGGACTCTTCGATGACACGCTCCGCGGCGGCGCACTGGCGAGGATCGTCCGCCGCGAGATAACGCACGAGGACGTTGGTGTCCAGACTCCTCATTGCCTGGCGTATCCGTCCGCGATTACTTTGCGGATCGCGGCGAGAGAGGGCGGCCGTTTTCGAGACGAGCGCACGATCCCCCGCAGCCTCCGGATGTCGTTGGTGAGCGGCTTCAGAATCAGACATCCTCTTGCGTCCACGCGAAACTCAAGGCGCTGCCCTTTGCGAAGTTGCAGCTCTTCCCGAATCTCCTGAGGTATCGTGATCTGTCCCTTGCTGGTTAATGTGCTGGCCGGCATAGCCTTGTCCTTACTATTAGAGCAGTCCTTACTCTAACGTAAGGAGTAATTCCCAGGATGTCAAGACGGGGGCGGCTGGTGGGTGCTTGACCGAACTGGGAAGCCGGTTCTTGCCTACCGCTTCCTGACGGTCGCGGCTCGGAAAAAGCCGCTTTGAATCGGAAGGTGTTACGGAGCCGCGAGCGTGAGCGAGCGGTTGCGCAGTCGATTTTTTCTCACGACCGCGGAGGCGCGGAGGAAGACGGAGGAAGCGTAGGTACGGGGGACTGTCGCCCGGAAACTTGACCGATCCAAGAAGTTCGCCCAGAGGCGCGCACCGACGAAAAATCTGACGCGGCTCCGTAACGACAATAGGAGCGGATTCCGCGACTGAGCCGCCAAATCCCCAAGACGGTTCAGCACCCGCTGCTGGTTGTCACGTCAGATAGCGAACACAGCGTGACCAAGTACCTGGCCGGCCACGGCGACGTGCTGGGCGGAGTGGTGATCACCTGAAATGCGCGCCGAGATCGAGCGGGCGTCGTACGATCAACGGCGTGGCGAAGGTGTTGTGCGGCTGGAGCTGGCTTAGACTTCTTGGTCTTTGGCCCTAAAGGCGTTTCTCAGGCGATGAGCCATCACTCCCGCAGAAAAACCTGAACGCGATTGGAAGTCCACGTGGCCACTCCACATCCGAAGAAGTCGGTGTCTTCTGTCCAGATTGGACAGCGAAGCGCCAGTGCCGAAGCCAGAATTGGCCAGTCCTCCGGATCGCGCTGCCCGAGCCGTTCCCGCGCTTCACCTTCGAACTCCCCGTAAACGTCGCTTCCAATCAGTTCCACGAGGTGTCTCAAGGCGCCGAGCAAGGCGAGCGCCTTTTTGGGATCGCCGCCGCGTTTGATCACCAGCCTGGGCAGATGTTCTTCTGCTTCAGCGTAAGCAGCTTCCGGGACGTAAAACGTTACCTCTTCGCAATACGTCTCGATCACCTCGCGCACGCGCTTCCCCAGGACGGCCCGAACGAGAATATTGGCGTCAACAACCAGAGCCTTGCTTGGCATTCCGCTTCTTCTCGCGGGCAGCCTGACGGATACCCTTATACTCGTCCATCAACTCGGCTTCGCTCGCGCCCCAGGACGCGATCATTTCGTCCAGGTCTTTCGCGGCAGCGCGCATCGCTGCGAGTTCGGCCTTCCGGCTTCGCTTTTGTGCGGGAATGTAGTAGCCGAGCGTCTGTCCGTGCCGCATGATCGCCAACGGGGTGCCCGATTCCAAGTACCCCGCAAGCTTCTCGCGGAATTCACGCATCCCGACCTTAACCGTTTCCATATTGCGTACTCACTGTACGCATTCTATCATTTTCCGGCTCCGTTGGCACCCAGTCCCACCTGCCGGCCCCGGATATCACCGATCCCAAGGCGCCACAAGGACCCTTGTGAAACGCATGCCGCGGGGCACTATTTCAGCTCAGTCGGTACTTGGTTTCGGACGTTTGAGGTGACTTAGCGCGGTGGTTGGAATGATGCACTCGCCCTCCGGCGGTCTAACCGACTGAGCATTTCTCAAGTTAGCGCTTATGCAAAAGGGTCCGCCCAACTCGGCGCGCATACCGCCGCCCTACACCGCCCCCCTACCCCAGTGCCTGCTCGAGGTCCTCGACGATGTCTTCGGGCGCCTCGATCCCTACCGACAAACGCACCAGCCCCTCCTTGATGCCCATGCGCTCGCGGTGCTTCGGCGAGATCTCGCGGTGCGAGCTCATCACGGG
>JBGPKH010000583.1:0-5804 GCA_041485845.1 Bryobacteraceae bacterium | reverse complement strand
GCCGAACTGGCGGCGGAGGAAGACGAGCACGTGGCGCTGCTGGAGGGTGAGCTGGAGCAGATGGGGTAGGCGGTAAGGTCCTTCACGTTCTGATCACCTAAGGAATCCCATTCGAGCAGACGGCCGCTGTCCATTTCCTCGAACCTGGACGGCGTTAGCTGGTGAGAAGCGGATTTCGCGACAGGTATCCAACGCTATCCTCAGATATCGGTTCGTGCGTTTCGGGATCACAGCCCTGGACCATTCATCAAATGGGTTTGAAGCTGTATAGAGGCCAGGCAGGTTGTACACCTCCGTTCGTTCCGTATTTCTCAAGCCAATCGTGTCAGGGGTTTGGGACGGCGTCGGGTCTGCGGCGTGTACTGCGCGAACGAAAGCGGGAACAGTGCGGCCATGAGCATCATGGTCAGTGCCGTTGCCGTTAGTGTCTTCATTTCAATTGCTCCTTTCGCGCCTCAGCGGGGCGCTAGTTGCCGATACACTCTGTTTTTACACCTGTTCGTGTCGCAGTATAACATAGTTTAAGGTCTGAATATCTATTGACGAAAGGAGCCTCCGGAGCCACCATGTATCCGGGCCTGAAGAGAAGACCGCATGCGTCGAGGGCTACCGCTTGCCGCGGGGCGTATCGCCCGGAAGCCTACGGAACTGCGGCCGCAAGGTGAGTGCGAGACAAGGCGGTTTTCAGGTCCAATCCCGGGAGGGCCGGCTTATGAACGCCACCTTGGCGAGCGTTGTCCCTGCCGCCACCCAAGGCTCCCCGCCGCGCGCGCACGACCTGCGGCTCATGGTGAGAGACGCACGATTGTGATTTCCCCCGGGCTTCGCTCAGGTGATCGCAACCGGCCTTTCGCGCGCGGCACGCGTTGCAGGAGCACCGGTCCGAACTGGCGCGTGGTAGTTTATCCGCCGTGGAAAAAAATACCGGCAAAAAAACGTCACCGGTCAAAGTTGCCCGGCCTTGCCTCCGAATCGGTTCCCGGAACCAGGAGCCGGGGCCAGCGGACAGAGCTCTGGGTTAGGCTTCGGCGGCTATACAATGGACCCTATGTTACGAGCTTCCATTCGATACGCAGCGGTGATCTCTTGCGCTCTGCTCTGCACGGCGCTTCATGGGCAACAGGCCGGGGGGCGAGGGGGAGGCGGGGGAGCGCAAGCGGGCGGGCGTACGCCGGCGATCGAAGAGCGTACTGCGGGCATGCAAAAGCTGGACGGCTATTTCCCGCTGTATTGGGACGAGCGGACCGGCAGTCTGTGGCTCGAGATTCCACGCTTCGACAGCGATTTCCTGTACACCACCGGGCTGGCGGCCGGGCTGGGGTCGAATGACATCGGCCTTGACCGCGGACAGGAGGGCGGCGGGCGAATCGTGTCGTTCCAGCGTGTGGGTCCGAAGGTGCTGATGGTCCAGCCGAACGAGTCGTTCCGTTCGTCGAGCGCCAATCCCGCAGAGCGCAAGTCGGTGGCCGACTCATTCGCCAGGTCGATCCTCTGGGGCTTCGCGGTGGCAGCGGAGAGCAATGGCCGCGTGCTGGTGGATGCCACCGATTTCGTGCTGCGCGATGGTCACGGCGCAGGCAACGCACTCCAGCCCGGACCGTATCGCGTGGATCGAACCCGCAGCGCGGTCTACATGCCGCGCACCAAGGCGTTCCCCAAGAACAGCGAGATCGAAGTGACCTTGACCTTTGCGAATGAAGCGACCGGCGGGCGAGGAGGCGGTGGTGGCGGACCGTCGCAGGGGCCGCCTCCGATCCAGGTCACCGCACCGGCAGCCGGCGCAGGCGGGGGCCGCGGTGGACGCGGCGGCTTCGGTGGCGGCCTGTTCTCCGGGACCGTCGCGAGCGTGACGCCGTCGGCCGAGGCTGTGACACTGCGCGAACATTACTCGCTGGTCGAGCTGCCCGACAGCCATTACCAGCCGCGCTACGACGACCCGCGCGCCGGCTACGGCGGCCTGAGCTTCGTCGATTACAGCATGCCCATCGGTGAGCCCATGGTGATGCGCTACCTTCGCCGCCACCGGCTGGAGAAAAAGGATCCCAACGCCGCGATGAGCGAGCCGGTGAAGCCGATCGAGTATTGGGTGGACCCCGGCGCTCCCGAGGACGTGAGGAAGGCGCTCATCGAAGGCGCGAGCTGGTGGAACCAGGCGTTCGAGACGGCCGGCTTCCGCAACGCGTTCAAGGTGGCGGTGCTGCCCGATGGCGCCGATCCCATGGACATCCGCTACAACATGATCAATTGGGTACACCGTTCGACGCGCGGGTGGAGCTCGGGCGGGACAGTCGCCGATCCGCGCACGGGCGAGATCGTCAAGGCCACCGTGACGCTCGGCTCGCTTCGCGACCGGCAGGATTATCTGATCTTCGAAGGCCTGCTTTCGCCGTACACGACGGGCAACGAGAAGCCCGACCTGCTGTACCAGACGGCGCTCGCGCGTATCCGGCAGCTCTCCGCGCACGAAGTGGGCCACACGCTCGGCCTGGGACACAACTATTACGACAGCACCGCGGGCTGGATCTCGGTGATGGACTATCCGCATCCGCAAGAGAGGCTGAAGGACGACGGGACGATCGACCTCTCCACCGCGTATCCCGCGCGCATCGGCGAATGGGACAAAGTGGCGATCGACTACGGCTACCGCCAGTTGCCGCACGGGGACGAGCCGGCGGCGCTGGCCAAGATCCTGGACGACGCGTGGACCAAGGATCTGCGCTACATGACGAACCAGGACACGGATTCCCACCCGCGGGTGGATCAGTGGTCGAACGGAGTGAACCAGGCCGACGAGCTGAACCGCATCATGAAGATTCGCCGCGCGGCGCTGAACCGGCTGGGCGAGCACACCATCCGGAACGGCGCGCCGATGGCGACCATCGAAGAGCCGCTGGTGCCGATCTATATGTATCACCGTTACACGGTGGAATCCGCCTCGTCGATGGTCGGCGGGATCGATTTCATCTACGGGGTGCGCGGCGACGGGCGCACGCCGGTGAAGTGGGAGACGGCGGCGAATCAGCGCAAGGCGCTCGATGCGCTGGCCAATACGTTGAAGCCGTCGGAGCTCACGGTGCCCAAGCAGGTGCTCGCGGCGATTCCGCCGCGGCCGCCGGGATTTGCCATGCACCGGGAGTTGTTCGCGCGCACCACCGGCGACGGGTTCGATCCCATCAGCCCGGCAACCGTGGCGGCGGATGTGACGGTGGGGTTCGTATTGCAGCTCAATCGTGCGGCGCGCATGGTGGCACAGCATGCGGTGGATCCATCGCTGCCGGGGCTGGAGGAAGTCATCGACCGCCTGACGAAGGCGACCTTCGACGCGCCGGTGGCCTCGCCGTATGAGGCCGAGATCCGGCGCGCCGAGGAGCGCGTGCTGGTGGATCGCTTGATGTGGCTGGCGACGGGCGCCCCCAACGGACAGGTGCGCGCCATCGCGTCGTTCAAGTTGGGAAAGCTGGCGGCGCGGTTACGCGGCGAAGCGAGTCCCAGCGAGGGCGAACAGGCGCAGCACACCCTGCTGGCCGCCGACATCAAGCGGTTCCTCGAACGTCCCGCGGAGACCATGCGAGTGATGCCCGCGCCAAATTCGCCGCCGGGCGCGCCGATCGGCGATGTCGGAATGGACTGGCTCGCTCCCCCCAGGTAACTGTGCAACTGAGGTGGCCAAATCGACAAAATGTTGTCGATTTGAATCCCCCGACTTTGTGTCTCGGAAAAAGCGTGTACTACTGTGTGTTGAATTCTTCGCGCGCCGCGACGAATTTCTGGGGCGTGTGGGGCAGGTTGTCAACCTGCGGCGGATTGTTAATCCGCCTGCCGCCCCTGGATGCGCCATTGCGACTCGGAGAAACGCCTGCACCGTTTGCGGCTTGCCGCTATGCGGGGCAGGCTGGTAGCCAGGCTGGTAGCCTGCGGGCCGCCTGTCAGTCGGCCCACCGCCTAGAAGATCAGCCTCATCGAAAGCTGGACAACTCGCGGGCCGCCGCCCACCAATCCCGCGGTCGTGCCCACGGTGGTCGCTACCGCGCTGCCTACGGTGGCCGTGATCTTGCCGAAGTTGGCGCTGCTTTGGTTGCTCGTCGGATTCGAAAAGTTCGTGTGGTTGAAGAGATTGAATAGGTCCGCGCGGAATTGCAGGCGGAGCCGCTCCGTGTGCAGCGCGAAATTCTTGGCCGCGGCGAAGTCGAAGTTGACCAGGCCGGGACCGTAGAACTGATCGCGGCCGGCGGTCCCCACCCGCCCGGTCGGCGGAGTCTTGGAGAAGAAGGTGGTGTCGAAGGCCGCACCCGGATTGCGATTGTCCTGGCGCAGAGCGCCGCTTCCGATCGCGTCGGGGCGGTCGGCAGTCTGGTTGAACCCGCTGAAGTCGGTCGAACCGTTGTATGCCGTGAAAGGCGCTCCGGTCTGCACGGTGGTGATGCCCGAGATCTGCCATCCTCCGAAGACCGTGCGATTCACGCCGTTGCTCCAAGCCAGCAAGCGGTGGCCCGGTCCCACCGGCAGATCCATCACGTAGGTGAACACCGCGCGGCGCCGGAGGTCGAAATTCGACGGCCCGTAATCCGCGCGCAGGTGGCGGGGGTCGGAAATCGCAGTCGGTTGGCCGACCGGTATCGACCATGAGGAGCTGTCGTCCAGCGACTTGCCGAACGTGTACGAGGTCTGTAAATAGATGCCGCGGCGGCTTTGATAACGTCCCGTAAGCACCAGGCGGTTGTAGTGCGAGGTAGCGATGTCTTTGCCCATCGTGATCCTGGCAAACGTGGGGTACGGGAAGACCTGCTCGTTGGGGGCCACCTTGCCGCCCCTTGGTGGGATCGTTCACCGTCACGAAGGGCTGATTCTGGTCGAGCGAGACCATCAGCTTGTGGGCGCTCGACCCTTGATAATCGGCCTCGATCGAGAAATCGTTGCCGATCCTGCGCTGGATTCCGAAGTTGTACTGATAGATGTAGGCGCCACGCAGGTTCGGGTCCTCGGCGCCCAGACCGATCACGCCCGCGGTGGGGTGGCCCGGGCCCTGGTTGCCGAAATTCGAGACGAAAGGCACGGTTTGATCGAAGCCCACGGCCCAGGGGAACTTGGCGGGTTGCGTGACGCCGGCATTCTGGTTGGTCGTCAGGTTATACGGCGCGTTGAGCCCCATGTTGGCGGGGATGTTGTTGAACACGTCGTCGTAGCCCACGCGAAATCCGGCGCGAATCACCGTGTCGCCGTTGCCAAACAGTCTTTGCGCGAATCGCGGAGTGTAGGCGAGACCGATCACCGGAGCGATGTTGTTCTTATCCGACTGCACCCCGCTGTCGCTGAGAGTGAAGGGAGCTTGCGTAAAGAATAACGAGGCAGGTCCTTTTTTTGTCGGATCGATATTCAGAACCTGGTTGGTGCCGAGCAGCACCGGTCCCGCGCCCGGTACGAAGTTGGTTGCCTGTTTTCGAGTTTGATAAATCGCTGACGGGTATTCGTAGCGCACACCGCAGTTGAGCGTGAGATTCGTCTTGATCTTGTACGAGTCCTGCCAGTCTGCTGGAAGAATCAGATGCCCAAGGAAAAGGTCTGAAGCCTCTCCGTAGCGCTCCTCATCGTCAACCCAGCCATAGCATATGGAACAGCGCTTCTCTCACCAACAAAGGCGCATTCAATAGGCTCTATTCCCAGACGGCCTGCGGGTCTCAAGGGAGGGATTTGTAACCGCCCTAACCCCACTGTTCTTCAACTTCAAGCACTTCCAAGAGATCCCGATTGAGAAATCAAGTTTGGCGTCCCCAGGGGGATTCGAACCCCCGTTACCGCCGTGAAAG
>JBGPKH010000582.1:0-5819 GCA_041485845.1 Bryobacteraceae bacterium | reverse complement strand
GCAATTTAGCCCATAGCAGCTTCCTGGATGGCCGCCGCCAACTCGTCTTCCTCCTCGCGAAAAATGGTCCTCAAGTCGAGAATCAGCCTGTCGTTTTCGATTCGCGCGACGACCGCCGGATCGCGCTCGCGTAGCGCCCGCTCGGCCGCCGTCACGTTGGCGCAATCGATGGCGATCAGCCAGGTGGGGATGGTCTGCTCGGGTGTGGCGCCGCCTCCGATGACGGAGGCGCCCGGTACGATCTCCGCGCGGATTCCGGGAATGCGAGCGGCCAGCGCTTCGGATCGCGTGCGGATCTCGGCGGCAGTCTGGCGGATCATCGCCAGCGCCGGCACGCCCGCCCAGTTTTCGAGCAGCAAACAGCGCAGGGTGTTCTCGAGGGCCTGGTAGATCATCTTGTCGAGGCGCAACGCGCGGAACAGGGGATTGCGCCGCAATCGCGTCACGATCTCCGGTTTTCCCGACAGGATTCCGGCTTGTGGGCCGCCCAGCAGCTTATCGCCGCTGAAGGAGATGAGGTCGACGCCGGCCGTGAGACTGTCCGAGACTAGCGGCTCATCGATGCCGAAAGCCCGCATGTCGGCAACGCATCCGCTGCCCAGGTCCTCATAGACCGGCAGGCTGCGCTCGCGTCCGAGGGCCACGAGATCGCGCAGGTCCGGGCGCGCGGTGAAGCCGGAGATGCGAAAGTTGCTGGGGTGGACCCGCAGCAGCAGGCGGGTGCGGTCGTTGAGGGCGTCGCGGTAGTCCTCGATGCGCGTGCGATTGGTGGTTCCGACTTCGCGCAGCACGGCGCCCGAGCGCGCCATGATGTCGGGGATGCGGAAACCGTCGCCGATCTCGATGAGCTCTCCGCGCGAGACCACCACTTCGCCTCCGGCGGCGAGCTCGTTCAGCGCGAGAAAGATGGCGGCCGCGTTGTTGTTCACCGCGATGCCGGAGGCGCCCAGCAATCGCTCGATCAGGTTCGAAATGTGGACGTCGCGCTTGCCGCGGCGGCCCGAGCGCAAGTCGTACTCGAGGTTCGAATAGCCCGCGAGAACGTTGGTGTTACCGAGCGGGGCTCGCCCGAGATTGGTGTGGAGCACGACGCCGGTGGCGTTGATGACGCGGCGCAGGGATGGGCGTTCGAGCTTCAGGAGAGCCTGTTCGACGCGGGCTTCGACCGGCAGGCCGTTGAGACGCCCGCCGCGAATTTCCGCGCGGAGCTCTTCCAGCCCGCTACGGACGGTCGCGACCACCAGCGTCCGCGGAAAACGCGCGAGGGACGAAGGGAGGCGCTCGACGACCTCATGCACGGACGGCACTTCGCGGAGGTTCTCGGCCACGAATCGATGGTAACAAGTGTGGGGCAGGCTGGTAGCCTGCGGGCCGACTGGCAGTCGGCCTGGACAGGCTGGAGGCCTGTCCTACCTCAGTTGGAAATATGCCCGCAACAGAATCGAAGCGGTGTCCTGGTGGGGCGCGAAATAGTCGCGGAACATGGGGTCTTTTCCCAACTGCGATTTCTGCGCCTGCCAGAAGCCTGCCCATTCGATGGCCCGATCGCCGCGCAGGAGCCAATCGTTGAGGCTCTTGAGGATGGCGTCGTTGAGCGCGGTGGTGCCGACTCCGCGGGTGGCGATCACCTGCGCATCGCGCGAACGTTCGATGACCGAATGGATCTCCGTGACCCCGCCGCAACTGCCGAGGAAGACCAGTTTCGCCGCGCTGGTGACATAACGGATGGTCTTCGCGACGTGGAAGCTGTGCCCGCGGTGAACCAGAACCGTGGGAACCAGACCGCGCCCGGCGAGGACTTCGGAGATCGCCTGCTGCCGTCGTAAGGCTTCGTCGTTGCGGCCGGCATTCGGAATATTGGCGAAGATCTCGATCCGCCGGCCGCCGGGCCCCTCTCCCAAAATTTCCAGATAAACGCCGCGGTCCTCGATCTTCCAGGCCGGATCGTGCGCATAACCGCTCTTGAAAGACGTGAAGGACTCGACGCCATCCTCATCGTCATAGAAGAAGTGGCGCTGCACGCTGCGGCCGTTCTCTGCGAACAGCGACGTCGACTCGAACCGGCTGGCGGCCGTCAGGTAGGGCAGATAGCGCCCCGCGATTTCTCCGACGGCAGGCGCGCCGCTGTTGCTCTGCACCATCCTCGCGGCCAGCAGCCCGTAGAGCGCCTGCGCCTGCCGGTCTCCGCTCTCGCGGCAGCGGTCGTATTCGGAGGCGATGGCCGCGGCCATCTGGTCCACACCGGCATGGGCGGCGCCGTCGATGACTTCGGCCACGGTCACGGCCGCCTGCAAGCGATCCTCCGCCTGGTCGATGCCGCGCGCCAGTCGGGCCATGACCTCGGCGCCGGCGATTTGCAGGAATGCGTCGAGGCGGTGAACGGCGATGGCCGCCGCCACGAATTCACGGAGCCTGAGGTTGCGGGTACGGTCGAGAATCGCGCGCATGGCGGAGCGCAGCCTGGGCAAGGCGGCGTTGAAGATCGGTTCGTTGGCTTCGGCGCGGCCGTAGGCGAGCAGCAGGTACACGTCGCGCGGCGACAGGCTCGCCAAATCACTCGCCAGACCGCGGCCGCCGGATTGCAGGAACGCCTGGCAAAAAATGAGCGACTCCGCTTCGAGCGCTCGATCCAGGAAATCGGACTCGCCGGCCGGGGCGGCGATGCGCATGTCGGCGAGGGTGGCGAAATACCGGGGGAAGTTTCCCGCAAGCTGTGTCGCGGAGCGCAGCGGGAGATCGCCTCTAGCAATCCGCTGGTGAAGGATGGCCACGCGCCGGAGCCGGGGCGCGTCGATAGTGCGGTCCTCGGAAAGGCCGGCGAGCACGCGAATGGCGGGGTCCTGGCTGGCCCGCAGCACGTCGCGGAATCGGATGGCGGAACGGGAAGTGCCCGCGGCGAGCGCCACCGCTTCGTCGGGCGCGGTCTTCACGACGCGATCTAACAGGTGCGGGCCGAAGGAGAGGTCGAGGTATTGCTCGATGTTGCGAAGCGCGACGTCGGGGTTCTTGCGGGCGATCGCCCAAAGCAGATTTTCCGCCGCGGGCGATTCCCCATCGAGCATTTTCGCTAGCGCGCAGGCGTTCGGAAAGCTGGTCTCCGCGATCCACGGGCGATCGATGACCGACTGAAGATACACAGCGGCCACATCGCGCTGGCGGATGATGGCGGAAGTAAATCCCAACTTGAGGATGCGGTCGCGCTGCGCTTCGCTTTCGAGCAACGGGAGGCGGGCCAACGCCAGCAGCGGGATTTCCTGGGCGAGCGCGGTCAGCGCGTCAAACAGAGCGTCCTGGGAGGCCTTGGGATACGGTTCGCGAATTTCCTGGGCGGTGGAAAGCAAGACGATGCGTCCTCGCCCGCTACACTCCGAACCCCTTGCGCACCTGCGCCAGGAACTGCGTCACCTTTTGCTTCGGGTCTCCGCCGCCGAGAGCTTCGATCGGCACGAAGCCGCGGTAGCCGACCTTGTCGATGATCGCTTTGATGCGGGGCAGATCGATGGGCGCCTCCTTCGCGTCGTACCACACGGTCTGCTTGATCTGCCAGGAGACGGCGTAGGGCAGCAGTTTTTCGATTTCCGGGTACGGGTCGGTGCGGCGCAGGCTTCCGACGTCCAGGATGACGCCGAACCATTCGGAGTCCACTGCGTCGACTACGCGAATCGTCTCGTCCGCGGTCTTGAGGAAGTCGTTGTGCTCCTGGAGGGCGACGATCACGCCGTAGCGCTTGCCGTACGCCGCGCACTCTTTGAAGTCCGGCGCCATCCAGGCGAGCACCTGGTCGAAGGTGTGGCCTTGGGGCACGTTCGCACCGCTAAAGACGCGGATCACCGGCGCACCGAGCTTGGCGGCGACTTCGATCCAGTCCTTGACCAGTTGGACGTCGCTCTTGCGGCGGGCGGCGTCGGGGACGGAGAAATCGTTGCGAACTCCGGTGCCGCTGATGGTGATCCCGTTCAGGAACGCGGTCCGTTTCAGCTTGTTGATGTACTCGTCCGTCGGAACCTTCGGGTAGCCGGGGAAATAGTAGCCGGTCGCATCAAGACCCTCGAAGCCCTGCTCCGCGCAGTATTGGACGACGTCGTCGTAGGTCATGGAGCCGTCGCGAAGCGGCTTGTCGAACGAGTACGCGTTGAGGCCGAGCTTGATTCGGCTGCCGGATTTGCGGCTCACTTTGCCTTGCGCAAACGCGGTATCCGGCCGAACGGAAAACGTGGCGGAAGCCGCGGCAAGCCCGATGGACTGCGTCAGGAGTTTTCGTCGGTTGATCATGGCCCTCATTGCCCCTCCCTGGGACATCATATATGCACTACAGGCAGAAGTCGAATAGGCCTCGCCACACCTGTTCGAAAGTAGCCCGGAAGTCGGTGCCCGACTTCAGGAGGTCGTAAGCCTGGAAGCGCCGGCCGCGCCCTTCGATGGCTTCGACACGCTGGAAGTGGCCGGTGATGTCCTCGTGGTCTCCGTCCACCAGCAGCGTCTCCGGGCCGTTGGGCCAGAGCATGGAGGCGGTGTTGACGATGCCGTCGTTATCCCAGATTTCGATGTGCCGCTGCTCGCGCGAGCCCAAGTGCGTGGCCGTGGGCACGAAGGCGGGATCCGTCGGATAGGCGAACGGCCCGCCCGCGCAGGCGCGGTAGGCGGCGCGGTAGACCAGGTCGGTGCCGGCGCTCAGATCGGGCGCCTTCGAGACCTCGGGGTAGGTAAACGGGTTGATTAGGTCCCAGCGGTGCGCGGGTTTCCCGGGCTCGAAGCGAAACGGGCGCCTGCCGAGGGTGGCGTAGGATCGCGTGCGAATCCCGTGGCTGTTCCAGTTGGCCAGCTCCCCGGCGCGATCTTCCAGGGAGAAATGCGCGGGGCTCTTGGGACCGTCGGCCGGGACCTCCGCGGTGAGGTCCTCGATCGCGCTGAAATCCGACGCCATGTGGCGCAGCCACAGCGCGAGCTCGGAGGCAGCCTCCTGCGCCGAGGCGGTGCGTAGCGGATCGTTCCCGCAAGTATCGACATCGGCCTCAGAAAGCGCATCTTCGACCGCGAGCAGCAGGTCGGAATTGGTGAGCCAGGCGGCCGCGCCGGCTATCAGGTTCTGAAGCTTGTCGAGGAGCGGCGCCTGGGAGACCGCGACCACCGCGCGCAATTCCGCGGTGATTACCGTGCGGGCGATTTCGTGGGTGTTGATCCAATCGGCGAGGTTGGTGCCCCACTGCGGCACCGAGAGGAACACCACGCGATTCACCAGGTCGAGGATTTCTCGAGGCTCCACGCCGGCTCCACCATCCACGGCGATGGGCTCGCCGGAGCGCGGCAGCTCGCGGAGCAGCCAGCGAATGTCGAGGCCGCCGGTGGAGTGGCCCACCAGGGCGACGGTGTCGCCGGCGACGAACTCCCCGCGCGCGATGCGCTTGGCAAGGTAGCTTCGCAGACGCGCGGCGCGCGTTGGGACCGCGGCGGTGGGGAAGTTGTCGAAACAGCGCAGCGCCACGTGGGTGCGGGGTTCACGATTCCGCCACTGGCGAAACAGCGGGGTGACGCCCGCGTAGTATTCGAGCTGGCCGAGCGCGTCGAATCCGGCGAAGCCCGGCGCCAGAACGATATGCACACTCATAATCTCACCCCGAGTGGGACAGACGATCGCCTTTTGTCGTCTGTCACCCAACCCGCGCTTGACCTGGACAGGCCGCCCGGCCTCTCCATGTCCGCCCTCATAATCGCACCGCCTGGCCCGTCTCCGCGGACCGGTAGATGGCTTCCACCACTTCGAGCGCGCGCAGCCCGTCTTCGCCGCCGATCGGCGGAGCGCTGCGCTCCCGGATGGCGCG
>JBGPKH010000581.1:0-5819 GCA_041485845.1 Bryobacteraceae bacterium | reverse complement strand
GGAGAGCAAGCGGATTCGCGTGAATTGGCGGTCGCGACTCGCAGTCGGGTTCGAGAACGCGGAGCGAGCGGAGGAGCGCAGTCCTGGGCGCGGCAGCGTGTCCCAGGGCGAAACGGTCAAGTTATTTTTGCGCGCGCGCTTTAGGAGGGGACCACAATCAGGCCCTTGCTCAAGATATCGGGCAACTCGCCGCCCTCGGGTCCGAGGTCGAAAGGCTTTCCGGCCGCCGAGCGCGCGGACTGCGCGTCCTTGAGGCCATTCCCCGTGATCACCGCGACGGCGTTGGCCCTCCGCGAGACCGCCCCTTCGCCTACCGCGTTGCGCAACCGGCCGGTGTATCGCATGGCATCGAGAAGCTCCTCGTCGCTCCGTTGATCATGGCGCCGCCTTCTTCCAATTCCGCGGCACACCCACCGCCATGCTGTCGGCCAGCGTTTGCGGCTCGATCGGCTGCAACGGCTTGCCGTCCGGAATGCCGTCGTGATGGGGGCTGCGCCCTCGGCCTACACGCCGAGCATACGGGGAGTGCGCGCAATCCACGCCAGCGTCTCTACCGGCTCCGTAACGCGCATCCGAGCCGCGGCCAAAGGGAGCGGTTTGTCCGGCTACTGGGCGATCCGCAGGGTCCACGCAGCTTTGGGAGGCGGCGCTTCGGCCCGAAGTAGAATGCGGAAGAGGCGGTCGCCCCAGGTGCGGCGAAGCTGCGGGTCTTCGAGGCGGACTTCCTCCACAGTGGGCGCGAGAGCGCGCGCCTGGTAGAAGATGCGGACGGGCTTGCCGGAAGGCATGGCCAGCGAGAGTTCCCCTGGCGTGCCGGTGCTCACGGCGCAAGGCGTCATGAGCGTGAGCGTGATGTTCTTGGCGGCCTGGCGCAGGGCGAAATCGTCGGCCATCTCGATTTCGTTCTTCGCGCGATTGAGCCGCAGCGTGCGATTCCAGCTTTCGATGTGCGCATCGGGAGGATAGGCGGTGGCGAGATTCAGGCGGAATTCGGCGGTGGTATCTCCGGCCTGGTAGCGCACGTCGCTCGCGCGAAACTGGCGGCCGGCCGATTGCATGACGCCATCGATGGTGGGGCAATTGTGATACGCCGATTGCATCGTCCAGATTTCATAGCGCCGGGAACTGAAGGTCTTGGCCGTGTAGGTCTCGACACCCACATCGATAATGGCGGGGTGACCGTCGGCGAAGACCAGGAAATTGCCGACGTCGTTGTGATTGTGGCTTTCGCCGTTGTTGCCGCCCTGCGCCGCGAGGTAGAGTCCCTGCGCCGAGCCCGCGCGCCCGCGTGCCGCCATCACCTGAATACCGGGCAGCCACGTATCGCGCGCGAGCGCTTGCGTGCGCGGCGCCTGGCGCAGCGCGGCCAGGTTGAAGAGCGCGGGCAACTGGCGCCCGATGCTGTCGCCGGGGATGCCCTTCTCATCGCGCAGGAAGGCGGCGAACGCGCCGTGGGCCATGAGTGCGGAGTCGTTGAGGCGCTTGCCGAAGCGGTATACCAGATCGCCATTGGTATAGACGCGCGCCGGAGCGTCGGCGAAGTTGGTGTACCACTCGTTGTGGATGTGGGCACGGCAGATGTAGAGACCGATCTGGTGAACCAGCGGAAACGAAAAGCCGTCGCACGCGCCGCCGGTGGCCTGGTGCAGAA
This sequence comes from Bryobacteraceae bacterium, assembly GCA_041485845.1. Taxonomy (GTDB): domain Bacteria; phylum Acidobacteriota; class Terriglobia; order Bryobacterales; family Bryobacteraceae; genus OMOG01. The sequence continues at coordinate 4,168 of JBGPKH010000581.1, read as the reverse complement.
GATCCAGGCAGTCGAACAGGGAAGCGCCGGCGCGGCCCCAGTAGCTGGGGCCCTCGTCGCAGCCGCCGTCGTCGGCGTAGCCGTTGAGGAAGTTGTCGAGGCAGCGCAGGATTTTGGAGACGGCCGCCTGCCGCCGCTTCTCCTCGCGCTCCACAAGCAGGGCGGAGGTGAGCCAGTTGGAGGAGATCCAGGGGTTCCAGTTGTTGGGCGGGTTACCGGAAAATCCCATCCAGCCGAAGTCGTCGCGGAGCAGGCAGGGGGTGAGGACGCGCCGGTCGATTTCGAGACGGATGCGTTCGGGGACCAGCGGCGAGACGCGCGCGAGGGAATCGCCCACGAGGTACTGCGTCCACGCGAGCAGGCTGGCGGTTTCGGCGGCGAACAGGTCCACGATCGGTTCGGTGGCGTCCGGGAGTCCAGTGCCGGCCTTCTGGGCCCCCAGGTGTGCGGGCACGCCCCAGAACGTTTCTTCGCAGGTGAGCCAGACACCGTTGACGATTTCGTCGGCAAAGCGGCCTTTTCCTTCGAGGCACTCGGCGATGACGAGTTCCTGGAGCTTGTTGCGGCGGCGGTTGCGCACGGCCTCGAAGCGCGAACGATTGCCGTTGCGGCGGAACTCGAGAAATAAGGTGGCGGGCAGAACCTCCCACGGCGATTGCAGTTGCTTTTCGGCGGCGTCGAGGAGCGCGGCGCGGGCGTCGGCGGGGAGGCTTTCCCAGGGGGCGCGGTCGACCGCCGCGGGGTACGGGTGGAAGCGCGCGCGGGGGACGATGGCGGCGGCGAGGCGTTCGGCCGGCCATGCGGCGGCGAGGAGGTTTCGCTTCTTGGAGGGCTGCTCGTCCGCGGCGGGAAGAGGAGCCGCGAATGCTGCGGAGGCGGCGAGGAATCCACGGCGTGTGACTGGCGGCATGATGGTATTTGTAGCGCAATGCGGGTCGGGCCGCCAGTGGGACAGACGATCGCCTTTTGTCGTCTGTCATTTTGGACAGGCCAGGAGGCCTGTCCCACCAAGTATAATTGGCGCATGTTCGTACGCCGCTGGCTCGCGATCTGTCTCCCACTCGCACTCCTTCCCGTGGTCACGCCGGCGCAGGGCCCGACCCTGCTGAGACCGGCGCGCGTCTTCGACGGCGAGGCCATGCATGAGGGCTGGGTGGTGCGCGTGGCCGGGAGCCGGATCGAGTCCGCGGGTCCCGCGGCTAGCGCCGATGCCACAGGCGCGAAGGTGGTGGAATTACCCGGCGCCACGCTGATGCCGGGCATGGTGGAGGGGCACTCGCACATCCTGCTGCACGCTTACAACGAGACGACCTGGAACGACCAGGTAATGCACGAGGGGCTGGCGCTGCGGGCCGCGCGCGCGGTCAATCACCTGCGTGCAACACTGCTGGCGGGCTTCACCACGGTGCGCGACCTGGGCACGGAAGGCGCCGGGTACGCCGATGTCGAGCTGAAGCAGGCGGTGAATCAAGGCATCGTTCCGGGTCCTCGCGTGCTGGCTTCGACGCGCGCGATCGTCGCCACGGGCAGCTACGCGCCCAAGGGCTTCGCGCTGGAATGGCGTGTCCCGCAGGGGGCCGAAGAGGCCGACGGCGTGGACAGCCTGGCGCGCGTGGTTCGCGACCAGATCGGGCACGGCGCCGACTGGATCAAGCTCTACGGCGACTACCGGTGGGGGCCGCTGCCTGGATCGCATCCCACGTTCTCGCTGGAGGAGATGAAGCTGGCGGTCGAGACCGAGAAGAGCGCCGGCGTGCCCGTGGCGGTCCACAGCAGCACGCCCGAAGGCATGCGCCGCGCGATCCTGGCGGGGGCGGAGACCATCGAGCATGGCGACGGAGGCACCCCGGAGATCTTCAAGCTGATGGCGGAACACCACGTGGCGCTGTGCCCGACGCTGGCCGCGGGCGACGCCACCAGCCAATACGCCGGCTGGCGGAAAGGCCAGCCCGAGCCGCAGGGCATCGCGCGCAAGCGGGCGAGCTTCAAAGCCGCGCTGGACGCGGGTGTGACGATCCTGAGCGGCAGCGACGTCGGCGTATTTACGCACGGCGAAAATGCGCGCGAGATCGAGCTGATGGTGAGCTACGGGATGCCGGCGGTGGACGCGCTGAAGGCCGCGACTTCCGCGGCGGGGCGCGTGCTGCACATGGACATTGGGCAGGTGAAGGCGGGCACGTTCGCCGACCTGATCGCGGTCGATGGCGATCCCACGAAAGACGTCTCCGCGCTGCGGCGGGTGAAATTCGTGATGAAGGCCGGGACGGTGTACAAGCAGGCCCAGAACTAACGGCTTGTCCCGAAATAACGTTGCCAATTGCGGAACCGCTCCTTTCGGTCGCGGCTCGGCGAGAGACGCGTTACTGAGCCGCGACCAAAGGCAGCGGTTAGAAGGTTGTTTCATGACAAGCCCTAACGGCCCTTGATTACATCCTGGACGTGCCCCGCCAGCCCGCCCAGCCCGCGAGCCTGCTTGAGGAGTTCATACCAGTGCTCTCAACTGCGGCCGCAGATCCCCGCCCGCCTTCTGAATTCTCTCTGCGCCGCGGATGAGCATACTCACTTCCGGCTCCGACTTGGACGCGTACTGGTCGCACTTCATGGTGCTTTCCCAGTAGCGGTAAGCCTTGTCGAGGGTGTGCGCGTACGCCGGCGCGAGCCGCGCGGGAGGGGAAGGATAGATGTCCGGGCGCGCGCCTCCTTCTGCCCGGCTTCATTCGAAACGAACTCGAATTGGATCACCCGGATTAACGGAACGCCGGCGGGAAGCGCGCGGAACTCCGCAGTCGCTTTTGCGTCGCGAGCCTCCTCATTCCCATGTTCCCGGACGGCTTGCCGCCCGGCAGCCTCCAAATCGCTGCGGATGTCGTTTCCGCTGAGCCGGTTTCCGAAGATCGGGTAGCCGCGCGTGTTATCTTGAACCAACATGAGAACCTGCTATCTGCTTGTCTGTCTCATCGGGGCGGTCGCCGCCCAACCCGCCAACCAGACCGCCCCGCCGCCGCTGAAACGACTGGAGACGAACATTCAGCGCATCACGCAATCGGTAAACGCCACGTGGGGCATCTACATCAAGTGCCTGGAAACCGGCGAAGAGATCGCGTTGAACGCCGACCAGCAGATGGACACCATGAGCGTGATCAAGATCCCGCTGATGGCCGAGGCGTTCCGCCAGATGGAAGCGGGCAAGTTCGCGCTCACCGATCGCGTCCCTCTCACCGACGCCGCCAAGCAGCCCGGAACGGGCATCATCCGCTCACTCGACGCCGGCGTGCAACTCACCATCAAAGACCTGCTGACCCTCATGATCATCGTCAGCGACAACACCGCGACCGATGTGCTGTACGACAAGGTCGGCGGCCCCGAGCCGGTGAACCGCCTGATGGCGGAATGGGGCCTCAACTCCATCCGCGCCACCGGCAAGGCCGACGCGTGGTTCAAGGCGCTGCGCGCGGCGCCCTCGGCCGAAGCATTTCACCGGGCCGCGAGGACGCCGTTCGGATGGAGCTCGCCGCGCGACATGGGCAAGCTCCTGGAGAGACTCGAAAAAGGGGAAGCGGTGAACAAGAAGTCCAGCGACCTGATGCTGCAGATGATGCGCGGCCAGGTCTACAGCTCGCGCCTGCCGCGCTACGTCTCGGGTTACCGCATCCCGCACAAGACCGGCGATTTCCTGCCCTACATCGGCAACGATGTGGGCGTGCTCGAGAGCCCGTCGCGGCGCATCGTGATGAGCGTCTTCACGGCGAACCACTTCGGCGCCGGAGACCGCCTGGAAGAAGCCATCGGCCGCATCGCCGAACTGACCGGCAACTACTTCGCGAGGTAGGGAGATGCGAAGCCCAGCGTAGTTGCGAGCAACACCAGCTCGACATGGCGGCGCTCGACGCGATCGGCGGTCTCGTCGGGGTCCACCGCGATATGGTAGATGTTGAGCTCCAGAGCATCCGCTCCGGCCTGCTCCATCTCCCGGGCGTAGGCCAGCCAGCCGCCGCGGGTGGTGCCGTTGAGGCTGGCGATCACCGGAATCCGCACGGCCTGCTTGCACTTCACGATGTGCGCGAGGTAAGTGTCGGTGCCCATCACGCGATGGGTCAGCTCCGGGAAATGCGTGACCGATTCCGCACCGCGCTCGGAGCCCGCTTCGATGAAGCGATCCAGCTCATTG
>JBGPKH010000580.1:0-5839 GCA_041485845.1 Bryobacteraceae bacterium | reverse complement strand
GAGCGGCTATGGTTGAGTGGCATATTCTTTCATCTAGCCATGTAGAGGTCTGTGATTGGAGCGAAACCCTTGTTTAACAGGCCTCCGGAAGCCCGGCGTCGGTGCTGTACCCCATCAGATTCGCGAAAGTCGGGCTAGAGCTAGAGCTAGAATCAGACCGGAAAAGCATCGCGTGAGCGGATTTTACCGTGATGCCTCCCGGTCCTTGTCAATCTACTTACCACCGCGGCAAGACGCGCTTCCAGCCGGGGTCCACGTGCTTGCGCATTTCGGCTTCGTCGTCGCGTTTGCGGTAGGGGATCTTGGAGTAGCGTTCGCGGCCGCGGGCCACCTGGTCGTAGTCGAGATCCACACCCAGTCCGGGCTTTTCGGGAATGCGCACGCTGCCGTTGACGAACGGAATCCGGCCCCCGGCGGCCACTTCATCGGCGGCGGTTTGCCAGGGATAGTGGGTGTCACACGCGTAGGTCAGATTGGGACAGGCCGCGGCGGCGTGGGTCATGGCCATCAGGCTGAGGCCCAGATGACTGTTGGAGTGCATCGAGAGGCCCATTCCCAGGACGCCCGTCAGGTGCGAGAGCTGCTGGACGTTGCGCATGCCTCCCCAGTAGTGCGGGTCGGAGAGCACAATCTGGACCGCGTCGAGGGCTTGCGCGCGGGGCACGTCGGCGAAACAGGTCACCGCCACGTTGCTGGCTTGCGGCGTGTCATTGTTTTCGGCCAACAGACGCCGGCGCACCTCGGCCATTCCCTCGAGCGTGGCGCAGGGGTCCTCCAGATAGCCGCCGCCCGAAAGCTCCTCTCGTAACTCGCGGCCCACCCGGACCGCAGTATCCACGCCCCAGGCGCAGTTCGGATCGATGCGCAGCGGATACGTAGGCCCGAACTCCTCGCGCAACGCGCGGATGGTCGCGATCTCGACGTCCGGGTCCAACACGCCGCCTTTGAGCTTGATCTCGCGGAAGCCGTATTGCGCGATCATTTGCCGGCACTCGCGCACGCAGGACTTCGCATCCAGCACCTCGCCGTATTCGTCGCCGGCCGGAACCCCGTGCTTGTAGAAGAGGTATGCCGAGAAGCTGACTTCGTCGCGCACGCGCCCTCCGATCACGTCGCAGACGGGTTTGCCGACCGCCTTTCCGATGAGGTCGAGGCAGGCGATTTCGATGGCCGCGAAGGTCCGGGCGTGCCGGTCGAGCGGATTCTCGCCGGGGACGAGGTACGTTTGTGTACGCCCGCCGGGAGCGCTGTCCATCTCGTGGGCGGCTTCCGCCGTGAGATCCCGTTGGAGGCCGGCGAGCTGGAAGGGATCCATGCCGGTGACACGATGCCGCACCGCCTCCAGGCCGGCGAGCGGCCCATCGCCGCCGTAGGTCTCGCTGATGCCGGTAAGTCCGGAATCGGTCTTGAGCTCCACGATGGTGCGCAGGGCAAAGGGGGCGTGCCGCCCGTAGGAGCTGCGCAGAGGGGGATCGCTGATGGCGATCGGATGGAGAACCAGGCCGGTGATCAGCATGGCACGTGAATTGCACTAACCGGAGGCGAAGAGAGTTGAAACATGGATGCCTTCGTGATTGCCGCGACGCTAGTTGGGAGTTTTGCCGGAGCCTTGGCGCTGCAAAAGGCGGCGCTCGAAGGGTTGCTCCGGATGATGCAGACGCAGCGCCGCGCCCGTCAGTAATCGCGCCTACTTGCGCGAGCCGCGTTCCGTGTTCTTCAGTTTCGACTGCCGCATCTTGATCTTCTTGCGCTTGGGCTTGCTGATCACGAAGGTGCCGCTGCCCAGATATTCCGCCTTGTACAGTTTGTCTTCCGCCAAAAGAATTCTCCTGTGAATGTGGTGATCGATCCCCTATTGTACCGCGCATTATTTATCCTGTAAGAGACGATGGCGGCGCCGATACAGTCTGGACCAGAATCGGTGTTGCCCATGGTTGGGCAATTGCCCGCCACTGCCACGGGCATCCCGCACACCTTTCGGGCTATGCGCCACCGCAATTTCCGTCTGTTCATCAGCGGCCAGATCATCTCGCTGGTGGGCACCTGGATGCAGAACGTGGCGCAGAGCTGGCTGGTCTACCGGCTGACCCACTCGGAGTGGCTGCTGGGGGCGGCGTGGTTCTGCTCGGGGATTGCCGTGTTTGCGCTGGGACCGCTGGGGGGCCTGGCGGCGGACCGGTTTTCGCGGCACAAGCTGGTGATCCTGACGCAGACGCTCTCCATGCTCCAGGCTTTCGCGCTGGCCGCACTCACGCTCTCCGGCCGCGTGCAGGTGTGGCACGTGCTGGCGCTGGCAGTCCTGCTGGGGATCATCAACGCGTTCGATATGCCGGGGCGGCAGTCGCTGGTGATTCACATGACCAGCAAGGAAGACCTGATCAACGCCATCTCGCTCAACTCGGCGGTGTTCAACGCCGCGCGGGTGGTGGGACCGGGGATCGCGGGATTGCTGGTGGCCGCGGTGGGGGAAGGCGCGTGTTTTTTCCTGAACGGCGTGAGTTTCCTGGCGGTGATCGGTTGCCTGCTGGCCATGAAGATCCCGCGGTTTGAGCGGAAATCGCAAGACTCGCCGTGGCAGCACCTCCTGGACGGCTTCCAGTACGCGTGGCATCACCGGGCGGTGCGCCGGGTGCTGGCGGTGATGGCGGCGGCCACGCTTTCGGGAATGCCGGCGCTGGTCCTGATGCCGTTCTTCGCTGATGGGATTTTTCATCGGGGGTCGCGCGGCCTGGGGTTCCTGATGGGGGCCATGGGGATCGGGGCGGTGTTCGGGACTTTGGTGCTGGCGCGGCGCACCAAGCTCGGCGGTTTGCCACGCGTGATGGTCCTGAGCTGCCTCGCCACCGGCGGCGCCTATCTGGCGTTTGCGCTCTCGCAGTGGTTTTACCTTTCGCTGGCCATCATGCCGTTGATCGGCTACAGTGTGATGCGGCAGATGGCCTCGGCGAATACCACCGTGCAAACGTCGATTCCGGACGAGTATCGCGGGCGCATCATGGCGCTGTATGTCATGACGGTGGTGGGATTGGGCCCGTTCGGAAGCCTGGCGGCGGGCGCGCTGGCCGGCCGGTTCGGGGCTCGCGCGACGGTTGCGCTGGGGGCGATTCTGGCGGCGGGCGCTTCGGCGACTCTGGGGTGGAGCTTGCGGAGAGATTCGATTGCGGGGTGAGTGGACATACCGGCTGCGGGCAGCCCTTTTCCTGGCGGCGCTGCTTTGTCCCTTGGAAGTTCCGGGGCAAACGGATCCGCGGGCCAAACAGCTTTGCGGGGAGGCCAATCGGATCGCCCGGGAACTGACCCGGATTTCCGGGATGCCGCTCTACCATGAGGTGCCGTGCGATTTCATCACCAAGGAAAAGATCAACGAGTTCTTGAAGAAGCGGGTGAAGGAAGTGGCCCGCCCGGAGGAGATCCGGGCGGAGGAGCTCACTCTCAAGAAATTCGGGCTGGCGCCGCCGGATTTCGACCTTGCCAGGAATACCGTAGACCTGCTCACCGAACAGGCCGCGGCGTTCTACGACTACGACAAGAAGAAGCTGTTTATCACCGAGTCGACGCCCTCGGAGACGCAGGAACCAGTGCTGGCGCACGAGCTCTCCCATGCGCTCGCCGACCAGAGTTTCCACCTGGCCAGGTTCATCCGCCAGGGACGAAAGAGCGACGATGGGGCCTCGGCGCGGCTGGCCGTGATGGAAGGCCAGGCCACGTGGGTGATGTCGGAGTACCTGGCGCGCAAGAGCGGGCAGTCGCTCAAAGATTCGCCGGGCCTGGTGGCCATGATGAGCAACGTGAGCGAGAGCGGCGGCGGGCAGTATCCGGTTTTTGACAGCGCGCCGCTCTACCTGCGGCTGACCCTGGTGTTCCCGTATACCAAGGGCATGCTGTTTCAAAACGCGGTCTTCCAGCGCGACGGGAAAGATGCCTTTGCGGAGGTGTTTCGCCGGCCGCCGTTATCGACGCAGCAAATAATTCATCCGGACAAGTATTTTGCCAATCTGAAGCCCAGCGAGCCGCAGCTTCCCGACGCGCACCTGCCGCACGGCTATAAGGGCCTGGTGGGGGGATCGCTGGGAGAATTGGAACATGGCATCCTGCTCGAGCAATACGCCGGCAAAGAACGCGCTGCAGAGATCGCGCCGCATTGGCGGGGGTCGGCGTTCGAGCTGCGCGAGAACCGGAAGTCCGGACGCGTGGTGCTGCTGTATGCCGTGGAATGGGACAGCCAAGACTCGGCGCGGCAGTATTTCACGGCCTATCGCGAAGTGTTGGGGAAGAAGTGGAAGAATTTCTCGGTGACTTCCGAGGAGGGCGATTCGATCGCCGGTACCGGGGACGATGGACGTTTCGAGCTTCGCCGCAAGGGCGCGATTGTGACGAGCGTGGAAGGTTTGGACCCTGCGATACACTGATGTTTATGGCGAATCGCAGACTTGCGTCCTGGCTTGTGCTCTCCGTGGTTGCGACCGCGGCGATGGCGGCGGACCTGCCGCGGAAGGCGCCCGACCTGGCCATCAGCCTGACCACCGGCAAGCAGATCTTGCTGAGCGAGCATAAAGGTAAGGTGGTGGCGGTCTGCTTTATCCTGACCACCTGCTCGCACTGCCAGAAGACCATCGGCTTTCTCAACAAACTGCAGGGTGGGTACGGCCCGCGCGGATTCCAGGTGCTGGCGTCGGCGATCCAGGAGGGGGCCGCGGCTGCCGTGCCCGGATTCATCAAAGCGTACAACACGCCGTTTCCCGTGGGCTACAACGACCCCATGACGGCGGTGAACTTCATGCAGCATCCGCCAGCGCTGGTCCCGCACATGCCTTTGCTGGCGTTCGTCGACCGGGCGGGAAACATCCGCGCTCAATATGAAGGCGACAACGAGAAGTTCTTCGGCGATCAGCAGGAGCAGAATCTTCGCGCCCAGATCGAAGCGCTGCTGAAAGAAGGCGCGGCGCCGGCCAAAAAGGGCGCCTCCAAGAAGGCTGTCGCCCCGAAAAAGCAGAGTAATTAAACGACTGCCGGACGTGGCGCACCCTCTCCTGCGTACCTCTCCTGCGTACCTCTCCTGCGTACCTCTCCTGCGTGCCGCGTCCCCACTCTTGGGTGTTCAGCTAATTCATGTGTTGCTTATCGGATGATGAATAATCATCCATTCCATCCATCTTTTCCCACCTAACCAAAAACTGTTCTGATTTTCTTCATCCGGCGCTTCGTACCATCTTGACGAACTTCGCATATTGGGATATTGAGGAATTTTGGTGGCGTGAACAGCCTCCAGCAGTTATAATCACTAGAAATGTGAGTGATACGTTCTTTTAGAAAGCGGGAAATCAAAGATGAGCACTCTCGTTGAGCACAAAGGTTATCTAATCAACTCTGATCCGGCTCCACGTGGCTAACTCGGTTGGGGAGCGAAGGCATCACTTGTCAACACTGCAACCGTACCAGCAACGGCAACAAGCCCAATCATCTGGGAACCGACATACGCCACGCACAAGGAGGCGTATCAGGCTTGAATCGACGTCTCGATACGAGGAATCGACACGGGGGAGCTTCCCTAACTCCGCAAGTTACTGGCACTGCAATAAAAGGGCTCTTCCGGCTATTTAGTGGATGCCGGAGCGAGATCCAGGCCGCCGCAGTGGAAGTAGATCGCGTTGATGAAGTTCTGCTTGTTGCGAAAGCCCCGCGCTGTGTACTTCACCCGTTGGATCTTGGCGTTGATGGACTCGCTGGCCGCGTTGGTGATGCGGTGCTTGAGGTACGTGATGATGTTCTTGAAGCGGCGTTTGAGCATGCCCGCCACGGCGATCATCGGCGCCAGCCGGCTGCGTACTGCCCAACCGTG
>JBGPKH010000579.1:0-5852 GCA_041485845.1 Bryobacteraceae bacterium | reverse complement strand
GACTCCGAAACCGCCGAAGCTGTGGAAATGTGGGAATCTCGCCGTTTTTGCGAGATTTCCAAGGAACTGTGGATCGAGTGGGAAACCCGCTGTTGGTTTTCCACTCGATCCATAGTTCCGTCATTTCCACAGCTCTCCACCCGTTGTCGACGACCTCTTCCTCGAAGCCGAGGCGTTCTGGGTCAATGGAATCTGTCATTGCAACCCACACCAAATAGCGAAGAACCCCTTTATTCCAGTTTGCCGCAGGATTGCGCATACGTTCCGGGGCGTACATCGTCACCCAACTTACCGGACACAACAGTGATCCGGCCATCGGGTCCTCGAAATACGCGATGGTCACCCTTGGTGCGCACGTGACGCCTGCCAGCCTGTTCCAGCGTCGCGATGACGTCGCGCACTTTCAGCGGCACGTATCCAGGATACGATGCCTTCCGTCTGCTCGTCCAACGCTCGGCCGTTGATGCCGGTACTTTCCGGGCATTCCCGGGCCAAGCCGATACTGGCCCGTCCGCGTGGTAGTCTGTGGTACGTGACTCCCAATCGGCGTGAGATCTTCGCCGCTCTCATTACCGCCGGAGCGGCCGGGCTCGTCCGAGCCGCGGACGACGGCATCGCGATCCCCGGAAAGCGTCCCATGATCCTCCACAACGATCGTCCGGAGGACCTGGAAACGCCGCTCCGTTATTTCGATTCCTGGCTCACCCCGGTCGACGCCTTCTTCGTGCGGCAGCACATTCCGCGCCCCGCCGCCATCGACCCGGCTGCCTGGCGGCTCACCGTGAACGGCATGGTGTCGAAGCCGCTGCAATTGAGTCTCGCCGATCTGGAAAAGCTGCCGCAGGCCATTGTCCCCGCCACCATCGAGTGTACCGGCAACGGCCGATCGTTCTACACGCCAAAGGTGCCCGGCATCCAGTGGGGCCGTGGCGCCATCGGCAACGCCGAGTGGATCGGACCGCGCATCGGCGACATTCTGAAGGCCGCCGGCGTCTCTTCGTCCGCGGCGTTCCTGGAAACCGACGGCGCCGATACGGGCGTGGCGTCCACACCCGATTTCGTCCGCTCGCTGCCCATGAAGAAGGCCATGCACCCGGCGACCATCCTGGCGCTGAAGATGAATGGGCAGGCGATTCCCGATATCCACGGCTTCCCCGCCCGCCTGATCGTACCCGGGTGGGACGGCACCAGTTCCGTGAAGTGGGTCGTAAGGCTCTCGGCAGCGGCCGAATCCAACAAGGGATTCTTCATGAACCCGGGCTACCGCTATCCGAAATACGCGCTGCCGCCGGGGTCGCCGCCCCAACCCGCGGAGCTCGAAGTCATCGAGGGAATGCCGGTGAAGTCTTCGATCACGGCTCCCGAAGACCAGAGCAAGCTCGCGCTCGGCGCCATCGCGATCCGTGGCTTTGCGTGGGCGGGCGAGGAGGCCATCGAGCGCGTCGAGGTTTCCACCGATGGCGGCAGCCACTGGCGCGACGCACAACTCTCGACCCCGAAACTGCTGTTCGCGTGGCGGCTGTGGCGCCTGGATTGGCGGCCGTCCGATCCCGGCTATTACACGATACTGTCGCGCGCCACCGATTCGGCCGGACGCGTACAGCCGATCGTGGCGGCCTGGAATCCGTCGGGGTACTTGTGGAACGCGATTGATAGAGTCGGTGTGACCGTGGAGAAGGCCTGATGATTCGAAGACTCCTGTTGATGGGGTGGGTATTCGCGGGCGTCGCGATCTGCGCCGACTCGGCGACAGTGGCACGCGGGCAGAAAGAGGAAGCGCGAAGTTGCATCCCCTGCCACAGCCTCCGTCTGATTCACTCGCAGCGGCTGTCACGGGCCGCATGGACCAAGGAGCTCGACAAGATGGCCGGCTGGGGCACCGTCATAAACGACCGCGAAGCGCTCCTCGAATACCTCGTCGCCAACTTCGGCGACGACAAGGCGCCACCCCCGCCCGTCATGTCGCAGGACGGAACAAAGAAGTAACACCGGCGGTCTTTGCCGACAGGCCAGGAGGCCTGCCCCACTACTGCTCCACCGGATACCCCTGGCCGATCCAGGCTGATCCATTCGCTCTTGAAATTGGTCGCGACGTACATCGCCTTCACCCGCGTAAAGCCCATCTTCTTCAGCAGATCGATTGCGGGATTGATGTTGGGACACCGGTCCCACGGACAGCAACCGCAGTACACCACCACTTCGCGATCGCGCGGCAGCTTTTTCACGGCAGTTTTTAGTGCGTCCAGTCCCTTGCCCTTGGAAGCCGGTCCCGCGTGCAACGCACCGCGGATGTGCTTGCTGCGGTAAAGAACATTCGGCCCTACTTGAAAGATCGCGGGCTTGGCTTCGTTGCCCGCCAGCCGGGCAGCGAGATCTTTGGTTTGAATCAACGGAATGTCGGCCGCCAGCGCACCTGCCAACAGCGTCACGGCGCCAATCGGAAGTACCTTCACCGTTCCACTCTAGCGCAAAGCACCGGTGCCACCGGCCTTCACTCCTGTGAACAAACCGCCCAGTTTTCCATAGGGACGACGCATGTTCTAATAGAACTTACGATATGCTCCGTCTGTCTCGCTTTGCGTTATTCGTGTGCGCCGCTTCCATATTGGCGGCGGCGGGGCGCCCTTCGGTCCCGGACCCCTCTGTCTCGCGAGCCAAAGCGGCGCTGGCACAATTGCCGCTCCGCTTCGAGGCCAATCAAGGCCAAACCGATCCTTCCGTCCGTTACACGGCGCGCGCCGGCGGCTACACCCTGCTGCTGACCGAGCACGGTCCCACGTTTTCTTTCGGGGACTCCCAGCGGGTCGATGTTTCCCTGCTGAACTCCAATCGCAGGCCGCGGATCGAACCGCTCGACCAACTGCCCGCCCGCACCGACTACTACCTGGGGAGCCGCGAAAACTGGCGCACGCACGTGGCTAACTACTCCCGCGTTCGCTACCGCGAGGTGTATCCGGGCGTGGACGTGGTCTACTACGGCAACCAGAACCGGTTGGAATACGACTTCGTGCTGCAGCCCGGCGCCGACCCGCGGGCCATTCGCCTGCAATTCCGCGGGGCGGGCAAGGTCCGCATCTCCCCGGAAGGCGACCTCCTCGTCGAAGCCGGCGGCTCGCGCATCGTGCAGAAGAGGCCGTTCATCTACCAGGACGATCCCGGCACTTCCGCGCGCCGCGAGATCGCCGGACGATTCACGATGCTGGCGCGCAACGTAGTCGGCCTGAGTGTCGGCCGGTATGACCGCAGTCACCCGCTGGTGATCGATCCGGCCGTCGTCTATGGCACGTATGTCGGGGGCAACGGCACCGATCAGGTCAACGCCGTGAAGGTCGGTCCCAACGGGCGGCTGTACATTGCCGGGAATACCGATACGGGCCAGGTTCCGGCCCTCGATGGAGGGTACAGCACAGCCAGCGCAGGCCTGGTCGACATTTTTGTTGCCGTCCTCGATGCCTCACCGGCCGGCGGTTTCAGCCTGGTGTATTTGACCTATCTCGGCGGCTCCAACAATGACGTGCCGCTGGGGATGGACGTGGATGCCGCCGGTTTCGTCTATCTCACCGGCACCACGACGTCCACTAATTTTCCGCTGGCGGCCCCCTTTCAGAGCACCGGCGCGGGCAGCACGGTCGAAGCATTCGTGCTCACGCTCAATCCGGCCGTCGTCGGCACCGACGCCCTGATCTTTTCCAGCTATCTGGGCGGCGCCAGTGGCGATGACAGTGGCAACGCCGTCGCGGCTGACGGCAAAGGCATGATGTATGTGATCGGCACCACGAAATCGAACGATTTCCCTTTGACGCAAAGCGCCTACCAGGCTGTAAGCTGGGGCCCCTCCGACACATTCATCTGCCAGATCGATCCGTTCGCCGGCACGCTGGTGTATTCCACCTATCTGGGCGGCGAGAGCGCCGATGACGGCCGCGCCATCCTGGTGGGTCAGAACGGCCTGGTCTACTTCGCGGCGTCCACTCTTTCCACTGAGTTCCCCTTGGCGGCCTTTAACTACAGCGTCGCGCCCTTCGGCGCCCAGGACGTCATCGTCGGCGTCATGGACATGACCAAATCGGGAACCGATTCGCTGGTCTATTCGACCTATTTCGGCGGCTCGGGCAACGAGGAAGTACGGGCGATGGCGTTCGATCGCAAAGGCAACCTGGTGATCACCGGATACACGCTGTCAACGGATTTTCCCGTGACCGGCGATGCGATGCAATCGTCCAACAGCGGTAACGCCGATGCCTTTGTAGCGGTGGTGAATCCCGCGACTCTCGGCCCCGGTTTTCTGATCTACTCCACTTACCTCGGCGGCGCTCACGGAGAGGTGGGCTACTGCGTGGCTACGGACAGCGCCGGTTACATCTACGTGGCCGGTTATACGCTCTCGTCCGATTTCCCGATCGCCAATGCGCCGCAACCGGCGTGGGGCGGGGGCACTGACATCTTCCTGATTAAATTCAGACCTGGTGTGGCAGGACGCTCCGCCATCAATTACTCGACATATTTCGGCGCCACCGGCACTTACCTGCCCCTGGGCATGGCAGTGGGCGCAGACGGGACTGCCTACCTCGCAGGCTATGGGAATAACTTCCTTCCGACCACCGGGAACGCGATTGGCGGCTATTCCGGCGGCGCCAGCGACGGCTTCGTCCTGGTAGTTCAGTAGAGCGCGTTCAGGAAGCGGATCAGATCCGTAAGTTCGTCTTCCGCCAGCGAAGGCTCCGGAACTTTCAACTCCTTCGCGCGCCGCCTCATCTTCGGACCGCCTCGTTCCAGCCGCGCCGCAAGCATCACGGAGTCGATCCACCGTCCGGCGACGCGCAGCGCCGGCGCGTGCTTGGAGCCCTGACCCTGCGAACCGTGACAATTGCTGCAGCCGCTCTTGACATAGATGGACATGCCGCCCTGGGGTGATTTGCTCTTCCCCGGCGTGGCCCCGCCGTTTGGCTTGGCCGCCAGAATGTGGAATTCATTCGCCGCACTGAAGTCGTCAGCTACCAGGTCCGCCGCGGAATAATACGGCTTATCCACATTCCTCGACGCGTGGCCCGTGGCGCGAGCGAAGATGTGAAACAGTTCGTGGGCCAGAACGCGCCCAATGGCGCGGCCGAAAACTCTTTTCCGGGTCTTCTCTTCCAAGCCCATCAATCGCTCCTTCAGAAATCTGCCGATCCGGTCGCAGTCTACATCGGTGAATGGGAGAACCACCCCGTCGCTGACGTGGCTCCATGCCAGGGGGCCGGAATCGGCGCGGCCCAGGGTCACAATGTCTCCGTCGCATCTGCCCTTGAACTTGGCCACCGCCAACTCCATGAAGACCTCGCTCCCCCGTAGGCCATTTAGGGATCTCCACTCGAAACGTAGCCCTCCGGGCGACATGATGGAGGCCACTTCCTCCTTCATGGAATCCAGGACGGCACTCGGCGGCTCGGGCTGGAATTCGGTATAGATTGCGGTGGACCCCGTTTGGGCGAGCGCCGGCAGCACTCCCAACGCCAGGCAGCACAGATGGTTTTTTATCCGCAAAAGGACACCTGCATCTTAAATAAAGCAGCATGTGAGCCCGAAGTCAAGCCAACAGAGTGTGCGGCGCCGGCCAGTGAGAGAACCCGATCCGAGCCGCGACCGTGAGTAAGGGAGCGGCACACCTTCGGTCCCGCCCCCTACCGCTCGGTTGAAGACGCGGCGAAGAACCGGCGAAAATACCCGACCCGCACCGGCCGCGTCTTCATGCCCTTTGGTGGGCCGCCGCGGCCCATCGAGACCTCCCTTGAAAAACCCGCCATTTGTTCGCCCCTTGTTCCCCATATCTTCGCCTCGGCGGGTTTTTCATTGCCTTTGGTGGGCCGCAG
>JBGPKH010000578.1:0-5868 GCA_041485845.1 Bryobacteraceae bacterium | reverse complement strand
CAGGGGACAGGGGACAGGGGACAGGGGACAGGGGACAGGGGACAGGGGACAGGGGACAGGGGACAGGGGACAGGGGACAGGGGACAGGGGACAGGGGACAGGGGACAGGGGACAGGGTTGGGCGCCGCGCTAGAAGGTTTTGGCGCCGATGCCCAGCTTCCGCATTTTGGCCTGGAGCGTGGTTCGCTTCATTCCCAGCCTGGCGGCGGCTCCCTGTTCACCGCCGACCCGGCCGTTGGCGTCGCGCAGCGCTTTGACGATGGCTTCCCGCTCGGCCGCCGCGAGGGTCTGCACATCGCCCGGCGCCGAAGCGTTGCGCTTCAGCTCGCGGATGGGCGCCTGCAAGACGGGACCCGGCGAGACGATCACCGCGCGCTCGATGAAGTTCTGCAGCTCGCGGATATTGCCCGGCCAGTGGTAGCGCGCCAAGGCCTGCATGGATTCGGAGGGAATGGTGGCGATGCGCTTGTTCATGCGGCGCGCGTTCTGCTGCACGAAATAGCGGACCAGGAGCGGGATGTCTTCGCGCCGCTCGCGCAAGGGCGGGACGGTGAGGGGGAACACGTTGAGGCGGTAGTACAGGTCGGCGCGGAACTGGCGCGCCTCCACCATGGCGGAAAGATCGCGATTGGTCGCCGCGACCAGGCGCGCGTCGGTTTTGATGGTGCGCGAGCTGCCCAGGCGCTCGAACTCCCGTTCCTGCAAAACGCGCAGGAGTTTGGTCTGCAGCTCGAGGGGGATCTCGCCCACCTCATCCAGGAACATGCTGCCGCGGTGCGCCAGCTCGAAGCGGCCGATGCGCTGGGCAATGGCGCCCGTGAAGGCCCCTTTTTCGTGGCCGAACATTTCGCTTTCCAGCAGACCGGTGGGAATGGCTGCGCAATTCAGCTTGACGAAAGTGGCCTGGCGGCGCGGGCTGAGGTCATGGATGGCGCGCGCCAGCAGTTCCTTGCCGGTGCCGGTTTCGCCGTAAATCAGGACCGTGGAATCCGTGGGCGCGACCGTTTCCACCTGCTTCAGGATGGCCTTCAACGCCGGACCCTGGCCGATGATCTCCTCGAAGCGCTTATCGGTACGGATTTCGTCCTCGAGGTAGACTTTCTCTTCCGCCAGCCGCGCGTTGAGCTCCTCAATATGCTGGTAGGAGAACGCGTTCTCCACGGCGATGGCCACCTGCCCTGCGGCCTGCGAGAAGAACTGGAGATCCCCCGGGGTGAAGAAGTTCTCCTGCCGCGATCCCAGATTGAGGGTGCCCAGGGTGTTGGATCGGGAGATGAGCGGCATATAGCAGAGGGAGTTCAACCCCTCGCGGGCCATGATGTCACCCGTGGTCTTGGAGATGGCTCGCGCTTCGTCGAGGCTGAAGACGCGGCCCTGGCGGGTGTGGAATACATATCCGGCCAGCGAGTCGTCGAGCGGTACGACGGCGTCTTCCCGGATGATGCCGGAACCCTCCGGGAAATCGAGCATCTGGAGGCGCAGCGCGCGGATCTCGGGATCGTAGATCAAGAGGCTGACGTAGTCCAGGCCGAAGGTACGGCGGAGCGACGCCGAGATCGCCTGGTAGAGAGGCTTGCTGGCGAGGCAGCCCACCACCGCATTGTTGATTTCGAGCAGGGCGCGCAATCGGTCGCGCTCGCGGGAGAGTTGCTCTTCGTAGGCCCGGGAGGATTCGTAGTTCAGCGCGTTATCGACCGCTACCGACACCTGGCGCGCCACCTGCTGCATGAACTCGACGTCGTCGGGAGAATAGCTGTTCTTCCGGAGCGAGCCGAAGTGCAGGCCGCCGATGTCGCGCAGAGCGGTAAACAGCGGGAGAATACAGAAAGACTGGATGCCATTGGCCTGCAAGAGATCCCGGATGATGGGGTAGCGCTGCTCTTCGGCGATATCGGCCATGTAATAGGGCAGGCGGGTTTCGAGGGCCTGGCCGGTGGGGGTCTGGTCAAACGGAATCGGGCCCAAAGGCCGGCCGAGCACGGGTTGGTCGGTCTCCAGGATGTGCAGGCGAAGGGTCCGTTCCTTGGGATCGAGGAGAGTGAGGCTGATAAAGTCGAACGAGACTAAGCGTTTCAGGAAGCGGTTGAGATCGGCGAACAGGGTGACCAACTGGTGATGAGCCGCAATCGATTCCGCGACCTCCAGGAGGGTCTCATAGCGTGCGCGGGTGGTGTCCGGGCGTGGGGGTGCGGAGGACGGCATCGGGGCGCGGCGCCAACTCTTCTTCAACCGTACCACAACCCGAAGTGCGGGAAATCTCTTCGATCATCGCCTGGATCAACGGCGTAGTGGCCATTAGACGGACACCCTCGCGGTGCATCTCCGACACCAGTTGCTGTCCGTCCGGGCAGACGAAATCGACCTCGCGAAGGTCGAGGACGGTAGTCCTGCCCCCGGTGGTGGATGCCGCTGTCCGCCAGCACTGGCGCAGTTCGCCAACCCAGGGGCCGGACAACCTGCCTTCCAGCCGGATGCGGAATTCCGAGGCGCTATCGTGAATGGTGATCTTGAGCATGCCCGATGCAGAGTGTCGCAAGATGGTTGCCAGAGTGTCCGATTTTGAAACTAAACGAGATACGCGCGTTTGGGCGGCGGCCCTGCCTGGACGCCTTGCCCAAATAGCGGCAAGCGGCATGCGTCAGGCAGCCGGAGTGTCCGAGAATAGAGTTCATGGCTGAACGTCTGACAATGACCCGTTTGGTGCGTGGCCGGGCGCCGGGACGGGAATTCGATATTGCCTTCTGGCAGGCGCTCGGCCCCACGCATTTTCGAAGCGGCATGGGACCTCCTGGTGACGGCCGCAGCCGTCAGAGGCGTGCATGAAGATCAACTCCGACGTCAGAGATCTGTTACGAAGCTTCAACGAGGCCGCCGTTCGGTACCCGATCGCCGGGGGCTACGCGGTGATGGTACACACGGAGCCCCGCTACACGAAGGATCTTGACGTCTGGATTGAGCCATCGGAACTCAAACGCGCACAGGTTGTTTGTCGCGCTCGGTGAGTTTGGAGCGCCTACCGGCGATGTGGTTCCTTCGGATTTCACGGAGCCGAACGTCTTCTTTCAAATCGGGGTTGAGCCGGTCCGCATCGATATCATGACGTCGGTTCCAGGGCTGGATTTTGGTGAAGCCTGGAAGAAAAAGCTCGTGGTCGATTTCGGCGGCGAACCTGCTCCGGTCCTTTGCCGGGCGGATGTCTTGAAATCCAAGATCGTGGCCGGCAGGGCACGCGATCGACAGGATGCCAGGAAGTTGGCCCACGAAAGCAAGACACCGCGCCGGCGGCGGAAAAAGTGATTGGAAGGGCTCCCGCAACTATCCAGCGCGCTTTTCTGAGCCGTCCGGGATCCGGTATCGCCGCAAGCGGGCAAGCGGCGGGTTGGCAACTTCTCGGCGGCGCCCATTGTATACTGTGGTTGTAGTCCGCTCTGGCTACGTCAAAGGACATGTCCAGTGCCTAGCCAGCATGGATGTGTTAATCTTCCGTATTCTGATCCATGTTTCTGCGCCTGTTAACGGCCTTGCGTCCCGAGGCGGTGGTGGATACCTTTCGATGAGCGCTTCCATTCGATCGGCCGATTTGCCCGACTTCGACGAGCCGCCAGTTGTTGAAACGGTTCTTTCCGTCCAGTTCGAACCCCTGACTGAAATGCGCACTGCACACCTTGGGCTTCTCTGGGAGAAGTTTCGCGTCGACTTTCCCAAGACTGAAGAGCGGCCCCCTCTTGATCGGGTCTTCGAGCAGTTCCCCGAAGCCCCAAGGTCCCGGCTTGGACTCGAACTGCAAACGTACGAGAATCCGCCAGTGCCCAGACTGTGCTTCATCACGGCGCAGGGCAACGAAATGATTCAGGTTCAGCCCGATCGATTTATCAAAAACTGGCGCAAGGAAGGCGAGGGCGAGACGTACCCACGCTATGAAAGAAACAAGGCATCCTTCGAACGGGACTTCGTGGCCTTCCAGGAATTCGTGGCGGTGAACCGCCTCGGAACGCCGCGCGTCAATCAATGTGAAGTCACCTATTTGAACCACATCCTGTCTGACCGGGAATTGGATAGTTTTGGCGATGTGGACAGAGTCTTCACTTTTTGGAAGTCCTTAGTGGATCGGATTCCTGGCGATCCAGAGGACTTACGGGTGCACGCCCGCTTCGTCATTCCAGGCTATGATGGGACACCAGTCGGCCGGCTGCACGCCGAGATTCAGCCGGCGTTCAGAGCTTCGGATCGCAAAACGATGTACGTTTTCAGCCTGACCGCGCGCGGTCAGGTTGGGGAGTCGTTTGAGTTCTTCGATCTCGGGCGCCGGTGGATTGTGAAATCCTTCGCGGCCTTAACGACTCCGCGGATGCATGAAGTGTGGAGGAGAAAGGGATAGACGATGCCAACGGCGGAGATAACTCGACGCGACAGGAGCTTCGTGGAGACCTCCAGCTTTGCTGGTCTCTTGGCAGATCTTACCGGCAGGGAACGCCTTCTCTCAATGGATGCTGGGATCTTCAGGCCAGAACCTGTGCCACGCATTGTGCCGGTCCGCGCGCGCGGTAGGACAGTGAAGTTCAAGTATCTTGACAATGGGGAGCCAAGGCCGGCATGGTTCATGCCCGTGCTCCAAGGTTTTGCTAATCTGGCCACCTTGACTGATGGCTGGGACGGGTCAGGAGCAGCCAGAATCGACCACGCCACGATCAATCGCGCCCTCGGCGCGATCGAACAACTTCTCCCATCAGATGCCCCGGCGCCTAGTGTAGTACCAACTCCAGAGTCGGGACTTCAGATTGAATGGCATCGCAACCAACGCGATTTAGAAATCGAGTTCAGCCCCGGTGGCGCCGTTGAGTTTTATTATTTCGACGAAAACACGGAGGAGGAGCGCGAAGGGCCTGTCGGCCCGAACTTCGTGAATGTGAAAGAGCACCTTGACCGGATCTGGTGATGCCGGGACGGCCGCTCACAGACGATCCGAGCATCGCCAACGACGAAGTGCTGCTCAGGCGTTTGCAGCCCGATTGGATTGTTCCCGGCAACCACGGGCGAATGCGTATCGCGTCGGCAGCGTTCAAGCACGAGGAGACGTCGATACTCTTCTACACGTTGCTCCAGAGTCAAGGCCGGTTTGTTCAAGATGTTCTGAGCGGCCATCCTGATAATTCCCTCTGTTCAATCACGGTGGGCCTGGCGCGCGATCTCGGTCAGGGCGTGGTCTATGATGTTGGCCCTCCGAATGATCCGGCCCACGGTCTCGTTATCGGCAAGAAGACGAAAGCCGTGGCTAACCGCTTCGCACGGGAGGCGGCCTGGGTTATACCGTCTTCACCTCCATCAACCGGAGGCTGAGATCACGACACGGAAGGCCCCTGGCTGGGTTAATACTAGTGGCGCAGTTCGGCGACGACCGCCAGCGCGTGGCGTTCAGAAAAGGGGGATGCCGGGTCATCGAGATCGCGTTTGGATGTCGTCGTCGATGCTCTCAGATCGGCGGATACGACAGCTTGCCGCGGAATCATCCTTTTCAAAGGGCCTTTACACGCCGAACACCTTCAACACTTCGTCGCCGTAGTGGTTGATCACCTTGATCGCGATCTTGCCCGTCTTTGGCTTCGGAAAGGGGCGGCTGGTAGTCGAGTAAATGGCCGACCAGGCAGCTTCGTCCACATCGGCCTTCAACGCCCGTTTCAACTTCTCGTAGGGTTGGTCGGCGCCCGTGAAGTAGGCGTGGCGGACGAAGAAGCTCTCGCCGTTGTACTCCGTGTCGATGAACCAGCAGGCGATGTCGTCCGTCGAGTGGCTACGAATCTGGCCAGTGGTCGGATCGTAAACATCGACGCCTTTGATCTCGATAACGATCCTGCCGTCTTTCTGGTGCGT
>JBGPKH010000577.1:0-5873 GCA_041485845.1 Bryobacteraceae bacterium | reverse complement strand
GTGGACGGCACCGATTTTCTGGCCTCCTATCGCGCCATGAAAGCGGCCGTCGCGTGTTGCCGGGAAGGGAGCGGGCCGGCGCTGGTGCACGCCCACGTCACCCGCCCTTACTCGCACTCCCTCTCCGATGACGAGCGCCTGTACAAGACCGCCGCCGAGCGGCAAGCTGAAGCCGAGCGCGACCCGGTGATCCGCTTCCCCAAGATCCTCCTCGACGAGGGCGTGATCGACCGTCAAATGCTCCAGCGCATCACTCACGAAATCGATGAGGAAGTGCACCGCGTGACCCAACTGGCGCTCCGCGACGAACCTCCGTCTCCCGAGACGGCGCGCGTGCATCTCTACTCGGAAACCATCGACCCCGCGTCGTCGCAATTCGAAGCGCAGCCCGAATTCCGGGGCGATCCGAAGACCATGGTCGATCTCATCAACGCCACCCTGCGCGAAGAGATGCGACGCAACCCGGATATCCTCGTGTTCGGCGAGGACGTGGCCGATTGCACCCGCGAGGAGAGCCTCCGCGAGGTCAAGGGTAAGGGCGGCGTCTTCAAAGTCACGGCCGGCTTGCAGGTGGAATTCGGCGCGCGCCGCAGCTTCAACACGCCGCTGGCCGAGGCCGCCATTGTGGGACGCGCCATCGGCATGGCCACGCGCGGGCTGAAGCCCGTGGCCGAAATCCAGTTCTTCGACTACATCTGGCCGGCCATGATGCAGATTCGCGATGAAATGGCCACGCTACGCTGGCGCTCCAACGGCGCCTTCTCGTGCCCCGCCATCCTGCGTGTGCCGATCGGCGGCTACCTCAACGGCGGCGGGGTCTATCACAGCCAGTGCGGCGAGGTGGAGTTCACCCACATTCCCGGGCTCCGCGTGGTGATGCCGTCCAATGCCCTGGATGCCTGCGGCCTGCTGCGCACCGCGTTGCGCTCCGACGACCCCGTGATGTTCCTGGAACACAAGCGCCTCTACCGCGAGCCTTACAACCGGTCGCAGCATCCGGGCGAAGACTTCACGATCCCCTTCGGCCGCGCCAGAATCGTGAAGCCGGGCAAGAGCCTCACCGTGATCACCTACGGCGCGCTGGTGCAGAAGGCGCTGCTCGCCGCCACCCAGGTGGAGCGCCGCGCGCAGGATGTCAGCATCGAAATCATCGACCTCCGCAGCCTGTCGCCCTACGACTGGGACGCCATCCGCGAATCGGTCGCGCGCACCAGCCGCGCCATCGTGGCCCACGAAGATACCCTCTCGTGGGGCTACGGCGCGGAGATCGCCGCCCGCATCTCCGACGAGCTGTTCGACTGCCTGGACGCGCCCGTGCGCCGCGTGGGGGCGCTCGACACGTGGGTGGGCTATCACCCGCAACTGGAGAACGCGATTCTGCCGCAGACCGAGACGCTGGCCGCCGAAATCGACCGCCTGCTGGCCTGGTAACGGTACAATGCAGCTATGAGCACGAAAACGCTCATCACGGCCGACGAGCTGGAACAAATGCCCGGCGACGATTCGGTGCAAATCGAACTCGACGAGGGGGAACTGATCACGATGCCGCCAGCGGGAGGGGAGCACGGAGACTCTGGGGGCAATATCGCGTTTTCTTGAAGCTGCACGTCAGGAAAAATCGGTTGGGCAAGGTATACATTGCAGACACCGGTTTCCGACTCCGCGAGGACACGGTTCGGGCTCCGGACCTGGCTTTCGTTCGAAAGGAGAACGTGGACGCCGTCCATCGCCGCGGATTCTGCGTGGGCACGCCCGACCTTGCCGTCGAAATCTTCTCCCCCAGCGACAGTGTCCGCCAGCTCATGCGCAAGGTGAAACAGTACTTCGCGGCCGGTTGCCATACCGTGTGGATCGTCTACCCCGAGCGGCGCGAGGTCAACGTCCTCGAAGCCTCCGGCGCCGACCGCCTCCTTCGCGCCGGCGGCCTCATCGAGGCGCCCGAGCTGCTCCCCGGCCTCTCCGTCGACGTCGCAGAATTCTTCGCCGACTGACCATCGCCAGCTCCTGCCAGTTAGGTTCTGTCGCGAAACTCACCTCAAATGGCAAGATCGGGTCCGAACCAGATTCTCGCCCTGCGAGCGGGACATGGGCCGCTCGCCACCGCCACCGTGACCCTGAACGCCAATACTTCGAATACCGGAACATCAGCCCACGCCCGACAACACGACTTTGCAAAGAATTCCGCCCCGGCCGAATCCTTCTGCCCGGTTGACGGAAACTAGGTGCAGAATGACCGATCCGGATTTCCGAGATGCGTTTCGCAGGCACAAAGACGTCCTGTACCGCTTCGCGTACCGCATGACCGGATCCGGCGCCGCCGCCGAGGACGTGGTGCAGGACTGCTTCCTGGTCCTCTGGCGCCGGCCCGAGGCGTACCACCCCGAGCGCGGAGCTCTGCGCGCATTCCTGCTGGGGATCGCGCGCAACTTGATACTCAAACGCGCGCGTGATGAGCGGTCTTACGATCCGCTGGAGGACGAGTGCTCCGTCTGCCCGCCGTTCGATGTGGCGGGACTTGCGCGGGCGGAGATCGTCTCGCGCGCCGTGCAGGCGCTGCCGCAACTCCAGCGCGAGGCGATCGTTCTCGCCGAGTACGAAGACCTGACTCTCGAAGAGATCGCTCGCGCTACGGACGCGGAGCTCGCCGCCGTGAAGTCGCGGCTGCATCGGGCTCGCGAGAACCTGCGGCGGATGCTGGCGCCGTTGCTCGAAACGAAAGGGACCGTATATGGAACCAAATGATCCGCAACTCCGCAATCTGCTGCACGAATGGGAAGTCCTGGGCGCGCCGCCGTCACTGGAGGAGCGCGTGCTTGGCAAGCCTGGACCCTGGTGGCGATTCCTCTTCACCGGCTATATTCGCGTCCCCGTGCCGGTGGGCATCGCGACGGCCCTGGCGCTGGTACTGTTGACCGTATTCTTCTTGCGCGGCCGCGGGGCGACGTCCGATTCGCAGGCCGGCGTTACGGTCAACTTGAAGGATTTCCGGCCGGTAAACGAAGTCAAAATACGAATGATCAGGGGTAATTATGCGAACTAGACACTTATTTGCGCTGCTGACGGCAGCCGCTGCCTTGCCCGCTCAGGTCACGTTCTCCCACAGCGACTGGCCCGGCGTCGCGCTCCAATTCGATGCCAGGCTGGAGCCCCCCGGACGAGCCGCCGATTACGGCACGATCGGCTCGGTCATGACCGGGCGAGATCGCCAGCACCGTCTCATCTCCGACCCCGGCCAGAAACGCTATTTCGGTTACGATTTTCGAGTGGAAGCGCGAAGCGGCGCTTTCCAGGTGCGGATCGAGCCGCTCAACCTCACCCCGGAGGAGCTGCGGGAGGTCAAGGTAGATCCCGCCTGGACCAAGCTCTCGCTGCCTAATTATCCGGTGATCCCCGAAGCCAAGGCGGGAGACACCATCGCCATCGATGTGCTGGTGAATCCTTCGACCGGCCACAAGATCGTGGACTACATCTCCTTTCTCCGTCGCGCCCCCGGCGAACCCGCTGCGCCGCAGGATTTTTCGCTGGCGGACGCCGCGCTCGAGGTGAATGCTCCCAAGATCCGGGTGAACGGGAGACTCGTGTAAGCGACCGCCTCCTTCGGCAGCGGTGTGGCGGGCTCGAACATCTGGTTCTATCTGCCGGGCCACGGCCGTTACGTCGTGTCGCTACTCCCCCATCAGCAGTATGGGTTTGGCCGGCCGCAGAAAGCCGGCCAGGTCGCCGGGCAGTCGCTCACCTTCAGCGACTCAGGCGTGACGTATCGCCTCGAGTGCAACCGGCGGATCGCTCCCGGCCTCGGGATTTACAATATTTACGTGTCGCATAACGCCGTCTGGCGGCCCGCGGAGCCGGACGCAAACGAACCTTTTCTCTTGGGCTCCTTCGACTAGCATGCTCACCGATTCGGACCGCCGGCAACTCGATGAACAAGGCTACCTGGTGCTGCCCGGGCTGATGAGCGGCGTCCTGCTCGAGACGCTGCGCAGCCGCATCGGCGAGCTCTTCGCCGAGGAAGGCGCAGCGGCCGGCGCGGAATTCAAGCAGGAGCCCGGCGCGCGCCGTCTGGCCAACCTGGTGAACAAGGGCCGCGTCTTCGAAGAGGTGATCCTGACCCCAGAGGTGCTGGACGCCATGGCTCACGTCCTCGGCCCGAAGTTCAAACTGAGCAGCCTGAACGTGCGCTCGGCCGACCCTTACGGCGAATGCGGGCAGCCGTGGCACGCCGACAGCGGCGCGATCGCCGACGAAGCGGGATACTGGGTGTGCAATTCGGTGTGGATGCTGGACGATTTCACACTGGAAAACGGAGCCACCCGCATGGTCCCCGGCTCGCACCGATGGCGCCGCGTGCCGCCGCCCGATTGGTACGCTCCGCATCCCCGGGAGCAACTCGTCACCGGAAAGGCGGGCACCGTGGTGGTGATGAACGCGCACTTGTGGCACGGCGGTACCGCCAACCGCACCCCCGCGCCGCGGCGCGCCATGCATGTCTACTACACCCGCTGGGATAAGCCCCAGCAGCAGTATCAGAAACGCCTGCTGAGCCCGGACTTGCAGGCGCGGCTGGCCCCCGAAGCGCGCCGGATCCTGGCGCTCGACGACCCCCTCAACGACGAGCTGAGCGCCACCGGCAGCGGCGTGAGCGGATTCCTTAAGGCCACCATGGGATCCGCGCCAGCGTGAGAATTCGCATCCTTCCCGTGATGAAAGCAATTGTCTCAAATGCTGTACAATTTCAGAAATACCCGATGGGGACCCGTCCATGGAAATCGAGTTCCTTCTGAACGGCAGGAAAATTCGCGCCAAGGACTTTACACCGCAAACCACAGTGCTGGATTTCGTGCGCGCGCAGGGGTTGACGGGGGCTAAGGAAGGCTGCGCGGAAGGCGAATGCGGCGCCTGCACGGTCATCCTCGTCAAGGACCGCGGGTATGTTCCGGTGAATAGCTGCCTGCTGTTCCTGCCGATGGCGGCGGGCCAGGAGATCTATACCGTGGAAGCGCTGGCGGGATCCGGGCCGCTGGCGGAAGTGCAGCGGGCGATGGTGGAGTCGGGCGGCTCGCAGTGCGGCTATTGCACCCCCGGCTTCGTGATGAGCCTGTTCGCGGAGCAATACCGGCCGGGCCGCGAGGGGCCTTGCGACGTTCATGCCATGAGCGGAAATCTGTGCCGGTGTACGGGGTATCGGCCCATCCGCGACGCGGCGCGAGCGGTGGGCCCGGCGCCGGCGGATGCGTTTTGCGAGAGGCTGGCGCGTCCGGCGCCCGAGGTCGGGGCCATGGAGTGCGGAGGTTTTTCGCGGCCAGGAACGCTGGCGAAATGCCTGGCCCTGATGGTCAAGCATCCGGAAGCGCGCCTGATCGCCGGCGGCACGGACTTGGCGGTGGAGTCGAACCTGCTGCTGAAGCGGTTTCCGTGGTTGATCGGTATCGAGGGGCTGAAGGAGCTGCGGGAGTTCCGCGAGTCGGAGAGCGAGCTGGAGATTGGTGCGGGGCTGACACTCAGCGAGCTTGGACATTCCTGGAAATCTGCTCTGCTGGACGAGTGGCTGCTGCTGTTTGCGTCACCTTTGATTCGCAACCGTGCGACGCTGGGCGGGAATCTCGCCACGGCGTCTCCCATCGGG
Organism: Bryobacteraceae bacterium; assembly: GCA_041485845.1. GTDB lineage: Bacteria > Acidobacteriota > Terriglobia > Bryobacterales > Bryobacteraceae > OMOG01. The sequence continues at coordinate 247 of JBGPKH010000577.1, read as the reverse complement.
GACGGGGCGCCTCTGCTGTTGGCGCTGGATGCGCGCGTGCGGATTGCGGGCGCGCGCGGAGAACGTGTGGTCCCGCTCGACGAGTTCTTCGTGGCGTATCGGAGAACCGTTCTGGAGCCGGGCGAATTGCTGGTGTCCGTGATTCTGCCCAAGCCTCTGCCGGCGATCGCGCGGTTCTACAAGGCGGCCAAGCGGCGCATGGACGATATCAGCACAGTGGCGGCGTGTTTCGCCATCGATCTCGATG
>JBGPKH010000576.1:0-5877 GCA_041485845.1 Bryobacteraceae bacterium | reverse complement strand
TGCCGCGGCTTTTGTACTCGCGCAGTTGCGGGTAGATGGGGGCGACGCCCAGCCCGCCTCCCACCAGCACCACGGTGCCATCCAGTTTGCGGATATGGCTCGGCAGACCCATCGGACCGATGAAGTCCAGAATGGCGTCGCCTTCCCGCAGCGACATCATTTCATATGTGGTTTTACCCACCGCCTGGATGACCACGGTGACGGTGCCTCTATCGACGTTGAAATCTGCAACGGTCAGCGGAATTCTCTCCCCATGCTCGTCGATGCGAGCCATTATGAAGTGTCCGGGCCGTGCCGCCCGCGCCACATCCGGCGCGTTTACGTCCCAGAGAAAGGTGGTGGGGCCAAACTGCTCTCTATGAGTGATGAAAAACACAACACCCCCTAAAGATAGAATAGCAGAAAATCAGGCCTGTAAATCCCATTGCATGCTGCGTACGGTGCGCAACCGCCGGCGTTCTATAATGCGGCAGGTAGCTTTTGCATGTCCCTTCCCAATGGCGTCCACCTCGGCCCCTACGAAATCCTCGCGCCCATCGGCGCGGGTGGGATGGGCGAAGTGTATCGGGCGCGGGATTCCCGCCTCGATCGCGACGTGGCCATCAAAGTCCTCCCGGAGCGACTGTCTCAGGATCTGCAGGCATTAGCCCGCTTCGAACGCGAGGCCAAGGCGGTGGCGGCATTGTCCCACCCGAATGTAGTGGCGATCCACGATGTCGGAGAAGAAAAGGGCGTACGATTCGTAGTGACCGAACTGCTGGAAGGCGAGACGTTGCGCAGCCGCCTTCGTTCGGCCATACCCTGGCGCAAAGCCGTGGACATGGGCATCGCGGTCGCGGACGGTCTGGCCGCGGCGCACGCGAAAGGAATCACCCATCGCGACCTGAAGCCGGAGAACATATTCCTGACCTCCGACGGCCGCGTGAAGATTCTCGATTTCGGACTGGCGCGAGTGCAGGCCTCGCCGTCCGCGCAGCCGGCGTCTACGATCCAGACCGAAACCGAGGCTGGTATGGTGATGGGCACCGTCGGGTACATGTCTCCCGAGCAGGTGCGCGGGGAGCCGGCCGACGCTTCGAGCGACATCTTTTCCCTGGGCTGCGTGCTGTACGAAATGCTGGCGGGCCGCCGGCCGTTCGCCCGCGAAACCGCGGTGCAGACCATGGCCGCCATTCTGGATGTCCAGCCGCCGCCTGCCGGCTCTGGAAAAGAGTTTCCGGCCGACCTGGACCGCGTGGTCGCGCGCTGCCTGGAAAAGAATCGGCCGGAACGGTTTCAGTCGGCGCACGACCTCGCGCTGGCTCTGCGGACCATTCCGGAATCCGGCTCCGCGCCAGCGGTCCTGCCCGTTCGGCGGGATCGGACCAGGAACGTCGCGCTGGCGGGAGTCGTGGTGGCGCTGCTGGCCGCGGCGTCGCTCTACTACTGGATCAACCGGCCCGCCGGGACGATCGATTCCCTCGGCGTCCTGCCCTTCGTCAACGCGGGCGGCGATCCGAACATGGAGTATCTGAGCGACGGCATCACCGAGAACCTGATCAACAGCTTCTCGCAATTGCCGAAGCTGCGCGTGGTGCCGCGGAGCCGCGCCTTCCGCTACAAGGGACGCGAATCCGACACGGAAAAGATCGGCAAGGAACTCAACGTGCGGGCGGTCCTGACCGGCCGCATCGTACAGCGCGGAGACACGCTGAATATCCAGGCCGAGTTGGTCGACATAGCGGCCGACTCGCAGCTCTGGGGACAACAGTACAACCGGAAGCTCTCCGAGATTATCCCGGTGCAGGAGGAGATCGCCAAAGAGGTCGCCGTCAAACTGCGCCTGCGGCCTACGGACGAGGAACAGAAGCGTATGGCCAGGCGGTACACGGCAAACCCCGAGGCCCATCAGCTCTACCTCAAGGGCCGCTACTTCTGGAACCGCAGGACCCGCGAAATGCTCAAACGCGCCGCCGACAACTTCCAGCAGGCCATCGACAAAGACCCGGCTTACGCGCTGGCTTGGGCAGGATTGGCCGACGTCTACGCGGTGTATGCCTTCGACACGCTGCCGCCGAGCGAAACCATTCCCAAGGCCACGGAGGCAGTGGGTAAGGCCCTGGCTGCCGATGAAACTCTGGCAGAGGCCCACGCTACCCTGGGATTCATCAGGAGCCAGTATGACTGGGACTGGCGGCGCGCCGAGCAGGAGTTCAAGCGGGCCATCGAGCTCGACCCGAGCAATGCGACCGCCCGTCAATGGTACAGCAATCAACTGGAAGCGGAGGGGCGTTCGGACGAGGCCATCGCCGAATCGAAACGCGCCCTGGAGACCGATCCCGTCTCGATGGCGGTAGGCCAGTCGGCCGGAAGGACGCTCTACTTCGCCAGGCGGTACGACCAGGCCATCGAACAGCTCCACAAGACCGTCGAGATAGACCCGAACTTCCCGCTGGCGCACTGGGTCCTCGGGATGGTTTACGAGCAGTTGACGAGATATGAGGATGCCGTGGCGGAGCTCAACAAGGCGGTGAGTCTTTCCGGGGGCTTTGCCTCAATCGGCGAGCTCGGGCACGCCTATGCAATATGGGGCAAGAGTGACGAGGCTCGGAAGGTGATGGCTGACCTGAAGGACATGTCGAATCAACGCTATGTCGCGCCGCTTTACATCGCACTGATCTACGCGGGCCTGGGGGACAAGACCCAGGCACTGGATTGGCTGGAAAAGGCGCGTGACGACCACTCCCTGCTGCTGATCTTCATCAAGCTCTGGCCGCAGCTCGATGGCCTGCGCAAGGAGCCGCGCTTCCAGGCTCTGGTGCGACGCATGGGTTTGCAGCCTTAGGCCCGACGGGCCACGCTATAATGTGACGGGAGCTGTCCCCCCGATTCGATGACCGATATCAAGAAGAAACTTCAGGACGCGATTGCGACGCTCGAGTACGAGTTGCACGTCGAGCTGCCGAAGGAGATCCTGAAGGCGAGGGCCCACGGGGACTTGAGCGAGAACGCCGAGTACCACGCCGCCAAGGACCGGCAGGGCTTCGTCAACGCCCGGCTGAACCAACTGAAAAAGCGGCTGGCCGAGATGTCGATGGTCGACTTCTCCAAGATTCCGCACGGCCGGGTCGGATTGGGGTCGACCGTTATCGTGCTGGATACCAAGCGCGAGGAAGAGATCACGTACAACCTGGTTACCACCGAGGAGGCCGACGCCGCCAATGGAAAGATCTCCACGACGTCTCCGATCGGCCGCGCTTTGCTGGGGAAAGAGGTCGGCGACGAGGTCCGGGTGCAGAGCCCGGGCGGCGTCAAGGATCTGGAAATCCTGAAGCTGACCACGATACACGATGTGGTTGAGTAAGCTATGACGTACACCCGCGCGATTGGGCTGGTCTTCGGCGCCGCTATCAATCGCATCGTGCGCTGGCTGGCGCTCTCCAAGATTCATCCGAACGTCCTCACCTTTCTCGGGCTGGTCATCAACATCTGGGCGGCATGGCTGTTCGCCCGGGCGGGCAGCGCGCCGGATCCGCGGGTCGATTTCCGCTGGGCCGGACTGGTGATTCTCGGCGCCGCAGTTTTCGACATGGTGGACGGACGAGTGGCACGGGCGACCGACCAGGTGACGCGCTTCGGCGGATTCTTCGATTCGGTGATCGACCGCTACTCGGACCTCGCCCTGTTGATGGGTTTGCTGGTCTATTACGCCTCCATCAACCGGTTCTTTTACATCGTGCTGACGGCCATCGTGATGACCGGGTCGGTGATGGTGAGCTACACCCGCGCGCGCGCCGAGAACATCATCCCCAAATGTAAGGCCGGCTTCCTGGAGCGGCCCGAGCGGGTGGTGCTGATCCTCATCGGGGCGCTGACGGACCGGATGGCGGCGGTGCTGTGGGTGCTGGCGGTGCTGTCCAACGTGGCGGTGATTGCGCGCATGATGTACACCTGGCAGGAGGCCAAGCGGCTGGAAGACGCGCAGCTACGCCTGGCTACTAAGGACACGCGGGAAGAGTCGCGGCGGGGGTGAGAACGGTGCAGGACAGGCCAGGAGGCCTGTCCTACTCGCCGCTCTGCTGCAAGAGCTTCGCTACCAGGCCCGTCCAGCCGGTCTGGTGACTGGCGCCCAGGCCCGCTCCGTTCTCGCCGTGGAAGTATTCGTAGAACAGAATCAGGTCGCGCCAGTAGGGATCGGTGCGGTATAGCTCGATACTCCCGTGGACCGGCCGCCGGTCCTGGTCGTCCTTCAGGAAGATCCGCGAGAGTCGGCGCGAGATCTCGGCGGCCACTTCCCACAGGGTGAGCATCCTGCCGGAGCGCGTGGGGCATTCCACCTTGTAGTCGTCACCCAGGTAGTAGTGGAATTTCTGGAGCGACTCGATGAGCAGGTAGTTCAGTGGAAACCACACCGGACCGCGCCAGTTGGAGTTCCCTCCGAACAGGCCGCTGGAGGATTCACCCGGTTCATAGTGCACGCTGTGCTCGTAGCCGTCGGCGCGAAACACGCAGGGATTGTCCCGGTGAAAGCGGGAGACGCTGCGGATGCCGAACGGCGACAGGAATTCCTCTTCGTCCAGCATGCGAACGAGGATCCTGCGGAGCTGGCCGGGGTTGACAATGGAAAGCAATTTCCGCTCGCCCTTGCCGGGAATCACCATGGACGCGACGTTGTGGGTGAGGTCGCGGCGGTTGGCGATGAACCACTGCATGCGGCGCTTGAAGCCGGGAAACTGGTCGATCTGGCGAGGCTCCAGCGTCTCGACCGCGAAGAGCGGAACCAGCCCCACCATAGACCGCACCTTCAGCGGCACGTGACGGCCATCGGACAGGTGCAGGGCGTCGTAGAAGAAGCCATCCTGCTCGTCCCACAGGCTCGAGCCATCCTCGCCCAGGTGAGTGATGGCGTTGGCGATGTAAAGGAAATGCTCCCAGAACTTGCTGGCGACGTCTTCGTATGCCGAGTCGGTGCGGGCCAGCTCCAGCGCGATGGCCAGCAGGTTCAGACTGTACATGGCCATCCAACCGGTGCCGTCGGCCTGTTCGATGAAGCCCCCGCCGGGAAGCGGCTCGCTGCGGTTGAACAGCCCGATGTTGTCGAGCCCTAAGAAGCCGCCCTGAAAAACGTTTTTTCCCTGGGCGTCCTTGCGGTTCACCCACCAGGTGAAGTTGAGCAGCAGCTTATGAAAAATGCGCTCCAGGAAGGCGCGGTCGGGCTTGCCGCGGCGCTTGTGCTCGATCTTGTAAACGCGCCACGCGGCCCAGGCGTGCACCGGCGGGTTGACGTCGCTGAGATTCCATTCATACGCCGGCAACTGTCCGTTGGGGTGCAGGCACCACTCGCGGACCATGAGGGTGAGCTGGTCTTTGGCGAATTCGGAATCGACCAGCGCGAGCGGCAGGGTGTGGAACGCGAGGTCCCACGCGGCATACCAGGGATATTCCCAGGTGTCCGGCATGGAGATCACGTCGGAATTGTAGAGGTGGGTCCACTCATGGTTGCGGCCCCACTTGCGCTCGGGAGGGGGCGGAGGAAACCCGGGATCGCCCTTGAGCCAATCGCGGACCACGTAGTGATAGTACTGCTTGGACCAGAGCAGCCCGGCGAACGCCTGGCGCATGACGGTGCGTCCGTCGATGGTCAGATCGCGCGGCGTGACCGTAGCGTAGAAATCGTTGGCTTCGTCGGTGCGGTCCTGGAAGATTTGGTCGAACGCGGCGCCGAACGGATCAGTGGCGGGAGCATCGGTGAGACGCAGCTCGACGGTCGCGGACTTGCCGGGTTCGAGATCCAGGACGTAGCGCGCGGCGGCTTTGGTACCGCGGAGCGCGGGATTGACCGCGGCGCGATTGCCGCGCACCAGGCACTCGCCGATGGCGTCCTTGACGTAGGGCGTT
>JBGPKH010000575.1:0-5881 GCA_041485845.1 Bryobacteraceae bacterium | reverse complement strand
CCCAGATCGAATCCACCCGATTGTGGAGGAAGTAAATCTGCCCGCCTCGGGCCAACTCCAGTTCCAGGGCCGAACGAATCAATTCCGGCTGGAACCCAGCCACCACGGTGTGTATGGACAGTCGGTCCTTGGGCGGCGTCTCGATTACCGACATGTCCCGTAACCCCAATAACGACATATGTAGTGTTCGAGGGATCGGGGTCGCGCTCATGCTGACGTGATCGACGGTCTTTTTCAGTTGTTTGAGCCGTTCCTTGTGCTTGACTCCGAAACGCTGCTCCTCATCCACAATTACCAGGCCGAGGTCGCGGAACTCCACATCCTGGGATAAGATCCGGTGAGTTCCGATCGCGATATCGACCTTGCCCTCCGCGAGGTCCGCCAACGCCGCCTTGATTTCCTTGGGTGAGCGAAACCGGCTGAACATATCGACCCGGACTGGAAATGGCTGGAAGCGTCGCTTAAAGGTCTCGAAATGTTGAAATGCCAGTACTGTAGTAGGCGCCAGAATCGCCACTTGTTTGCCGTCGCCGAGTGCCTTGAAGGCGGCTCGCATCACCACCTCCGTCTTACCGAAACCGACGTCGCCGCACAGCAGCCGGTCCATGGGCTCCGGGCTCTCCATGTCGCGCTTGATCTCCTGGATAGCGGTCACCTGGTCGCGCGTTTCGGAGTACTCGAAGGCGTCTTCAAACTCCCGCTGCCAATTGCTATCGGGTGAATAAGAAAAGCCTTCGGCCAATTTGCGGGAGGCGTAAAGCTTGAGCAGCTCGTCCGCCATGTCGCGCATTTTGGCTTTGATCCGCGTTTTGGTGCGGGTCCAGGTGGCCCCGCCCATGCGGTCCAGCGCTGGCTTCGCCTCCCCCGCCCCGCGGAACCGCTGCACCAGGTCCATGCGCGTCAGCGGCACGTAGAGCTTGGCCCCCGCGGCATACTCCAGCAGCATGTAGTCGCCCTTGGCCTCCCCCTGCGCGATCTCCCGCAATCCGAGATACTGCGCCACCCCGTGCTCTGCATGGACCACGTAATCGCCCGGCTTCAGGTCGATCACATCGGCGGAAAACGTCGCCAGCGCGGACTTCGAAGCCGGGGCGCGGGCCACCAGTTCCGAGGTCTCGAACAGATCCTCCGATCCAAATACTACAATTTTAGAATCCTGAAACGCCGTGCCATGCCGAATCAGACCCTTAACCAGGTAGATGCTGGCTACCGCGCCCGCGTGGTAGGCCCGCTGGGCCAGATAGGCAGGCGTGGATTCGAACTGTTCGAGTCCCAACTGGTATGGAATCGCGTATTCGTTGAGGATGTCCGCCAGCCGTTCCACTTCACCGGTAGAAGAAGCAAAGAACGCCACGCGGTTGCCCGATTCCACCAGTGTGCGCGCCTCGGCAATGGCCACCTGCATGTTGCCGTGAAAGGCCAGCGAAGGCCGCGTTCCTATATGCAAGCCGGTTTCGTCCCAGCCGATCTCGAGCTCTTTGAAATCCACTCCCGGTGAGTCCGCCGCCTGGCGCTCTAACTCCTCCCAGTGGAAGAAGATACGATCCGGATCGTAGGCCGGTGAGCGCTCGATCTGCTCCAGCCGCTTCCAGAATCGCTCGGCCGCCGCATGGACTTGATCGGGCTCATCCCACACAATGACCGGCCGGTCGAGCAGCGAAAAAACCGACGAATTCCGCGGTCGCAACATCGGTGCTACCAGCTCCCACCCGGGAAACGTTTCACCGGGCGGAGGCAGATCGCGACCCGGCAACTCCGCCTCGCGCATCAGTTCCCCGAGTTCCACCAGCAGCGCGCGCGATTTCTGATACTCCGACAACGGTAGTATCGTACAGTCCTCAACCTTGAGAACCGATCTTTGCGACTCGACATCGAAGCGCCGGATCGACTCCACCTGGTCGCCGAACAGATCGATGCGCACCGGCTTGGCCGCTTCGGGTGAGAATACGTCCAGAATTCCGCCCCGGACCGAGTATTCTCCCACCATCTCCACCGGCTCGCGCCGCTCGTAGCCGATGCTCTCCAGGTGGGCAACTACTTCATCCAGGGGCAGTTCCTCTCCCACCCGCAGGCGCAGCGCCAGTTGGCGATAGAACTCGCCCGGCTCGATGCGCAACAGCGCGGAAGCCACCGGCAGGATCGTAATCGGTACCCGTTGGGTCGCCAGACGCCACAGTCCAACCGCCCGTTGCTCACAGATCTCAGCGTGCGGCGACAGGCTCTGAAGGGGCAGAACATCCAGAGCGGGAAGAAGTTGCGGACCGCTCCGATCATCCGCCGCCAGCAGGTCGAAGAACGTGTTCACCGCTTCGGAAAGCGCCTCGGCCTGCTTGTTGCCATCTACTATAACAATCAGAGGACGGCCCAAGGATTGCGCCAGAAGCACCGCATACACGGCTTTCGCGGTGGTGGTGAGGCCCGACACTGAGGCATGGCCGCCTGCTCCAGCGCGGTGCAGCGCCTCCTGGAAGCCGGGGTGTCTCCCCAGCTCCAGAAACAGATCTCGAACGGCAGGATGAATCAAGGTTGGTTGAGAATTAATTCGACAATATTAGTAGTTGAATAGCCGGGTTCCAACTGCAACGTGAGGACCCGCCCGCCAGCCGCTTCGACCTCTTCCCGGCCGGCGACAAAGTGCGACCAGTCGGCGCCCTTGACCAATACGTCCGGGAGAACCTCCGCGATCAACTCGCGGGGCGTATCCTCATCGAAAAGCGTAACCGCGTCCACCGCTTCGAGCGCCATCGCCAGTTCGCTTCGCTCCGCTTCACCCACCAATGGCCGGCTCGGCCCCTTCGCCCTCCGCACGCTGGCATCCGAATTCAACGCCAGAATCAAAACGTCGCCCAACGACCGCGCCCGCTCCAGCAGACGGATATGGCCGGGATGCAACAGGTCGTAGCAGCCATTGGTAAAGACCACGGTCTTGCCCTCCAGCTTCCAGCGTTTCCGCTGGTCGAGGAGTTCCCCGCGGCTGTAGAAGCGCCCCACAGCTATCAGTGTAGCAGCCTCATGTACAATGGCCCCAAATGGTCCAAATGGCCGATCCCGTACTCGCATGGCTGCTGGCCGGCTGGAAGCTCCAGGACATTCAGAAATTCCAACCGGCCCCGCGAAGTATTCATATACTGACATATAAGGACAGCAAGACTTCGACTGGGCGCCGACGAGGGCCACGAATTCACCGGCAGCATCGCGGCCGAAGACCTGCACACGCTCTTGAGGGACCGAATGGATCAGCGGCTGGTGGCAGAAGTGGGGCAGTCCGAAGGACCCGCAACCGGGGTCTCCGGCCTGCCGGCACTCGCAATTCCCGTGAAGCGCGCAGGCCGCATCATCGGCTCCCAGGGGAGCCTCGCGTACGTGGCGCTACTCGGACATCGACAGCGTCGGCAAAAGGGTGTCAATTTTCAACTGAAGCAGCCAATTACGGAAGCCAGGTGCAACGAAATCTGGCCTCAAATCGAAAAAAAGAACGGGAGAATCCAATGAAAAAGCAGATCGCTATAGTAATCGCGTCGTCGGCCCTCGTGTTCGCATCGCCGGCTTCCCAGACCTTCACCGGCACCATCACCGACGACATGTGCGCCAAAGCCGACCACAAAGACATGAAGATGGGCGCCGACGAGAAGTGCGTCACCGAGTGCATCAAAGGCATGGGGGGCAAGTACGTCCTCTACGACGGCAAAGACACCTATGTGTTGAGCGACCAGAAGTCCCCGGCCAAATTCGCCGCCAAGAAAGTCACAGTCACCGGCACCCTGGACGCCAAGACCAAAACGATCAAAGTGGACAAAATCGAAGCTGCAAAGTAGGGCAGTCCTCCGGCCTGTCCCCTTCCTATGTCTGACATCGCTCCCGAATTCTACTGCCCGGCCTGCGCTAAGCCGGTCCTCGACCCGCTGGTCTGCGGCGATTGCCACGCGCTGATCTGCCGTACCTGTGGCACTCCCCTGGAGCGCATCGACGACCTCGGAATCGGGTAACTCGGCGATCGTACCGGCGCAAAGGTCTTGATGCAGGAGATCCGTCAGCCAGCGATGGGTCTCCTGCCTGGCGCTGGGATCCCTCACCGAGGAGAATAACCCCATCAGGCTTTTTACGATCTGCAGGTCCCGTAGCCGGTTCTCCTCCCGGTATTGCAGAATGCCCCGGCGATGCGTGGCGAGGAGAACCGCCGAACCGAGCGACCGATCGATTGCCTCGATCTCTTCCCGGGCGGCGAGGCTCTGGTGAACCGTCAACTCCAGTCCTTTGCGGTCCACCGGGGGGGAGCCGGCCCCGCGCACGCGCTCCTCAATCGCATCGGCGTGCGCGGTGGTCTCCCGGGCGAGCAGCCACGCGCGCCTGACATGATAAAGCTCGTGCCGGGCGACCAGAGTTGCCAGACCGCCATCGGTCCAGGACGGCGGCGGATCGACGACGCCCCAGTAGACGCTGTTCAGCACGATGGCGGCGGCAGGGCGCAACACCGCTTTTTCATTGGAAACGGATTGGCGCGCGAGCGGTGGTCTTCGTGTTCGATGTCCTGGCAGCCGCCGGCTGCATGTTCGGTTATTCCGGTTTGACGACTCGCCTGAAACTGCCGGGACGCCCGACGTTGCTGATGGGCGGGGTGGTGATGTGCTACCTCCTGGCGGCAACCGTGGTTCTGGCGGTGTACACCGTGCTTGCCGCTGTTCGGAAGCACTGGGGGACGGACGTCAACCCAGGCCGAAGACGTGTGCTCAACGCCGCGGGCAATGCGCTGATGGCTTCTCCGCTCGCGGTGATGGGGTATGGGACCCTGGTGCAGCGCACGGATTTTCGGGTGCGTGAAATCGACGTGCCGATGCCCGATCTGCCGCAGGATCTCGACGGATTCCGTCTGCTCCATCTCAGCGACATCCACTTGAGCGCATTTCTGAGCGAAGCCGAGCTGGCCCGGGTGATCGATGCCGCCGTGGGGCTGCGGCCGCACCTCGCGGTGGTGACGGGAGACCTGATTTCCTCGTGGGGCGATCCGCTCGAAGCCTGCATCCGGCAATTGGCGCGGCTGAGGCCGGACGCAGGCATCTTCGCGTGCATGGGCAATCATGAGCGCTACGCCGCCGCGGAGCGCGTCGCGGAGGAAGCCGGCGGGCGCGCCGGCATTCGTTTTTTGCGCGGCGAGTGCCGGCAGCTTCGCTTCGGAGATTCGGTGGTCAACCTGGCGGGCGTAGACTACCAACCCCTGGCCGGGAGAAAGAACTACTTGCGCGGAGCGGAGCGCATGGTGGCGCCCGGCGCTTTCAACGTGCTGCTCTCGCACAATCCAGACGTCTTCCCCGTGGCCGCCCGGCAGGGTTATAATCTGGTGCTTGCGGGACATACGCATGGCGGGCAGGTCACCATCGAAATCCTGGACCGGGGCATCAACCCCGCCCGGTTCTTCACGCCTTATGTATACGGCTTGTATCGCGCGGGGCACGCGGCGGCGTATGTCACTCGCGGAATTGGTACTATCGGTATTCCGGCCCGGATCGGGGCACCTCCCGAGATATCCGTTTTGCGGCTGAGAAAGGCATAAGTTCCGCGGAGCCGTGCGCTATATCATTCTGAGCGACCTTCACGCCAACTGGGAAGCCCTGGAGACCGTCATCCGGGAAACCGCCGGGCTGTACGACCGGGCACTCTGCTGCGGCGACCTGGTGGGCTATGGCGCCGACCCCAATCCAGTGGTGGATTGGGTACGGGCCAACTGCGCGCTGGTGGTGCGCGGCAACCATGACAAAGCCTGCACCGGGATAGACGACTTGGAATGGTTCAATCCGGTGGCGCGGGCGGCCGCGTTGTGGACGTTGGAGAACCTCACCGACGAGAATAGGGAGTACATCCGCGGACTGCCGCAAGGCCCGCTGGT
>JBGPKH010000574.1:0-5893 GCA_041485845.1 Bryobacteraceae bacterium | reverse complement strand
CATTCAACTGGGCTACGACCTGGTGGCTAGCGAGACCGATGAACTCAAGGCCATCCGGCAGAACCTGATCGTGGAGCTGTGGTTCTCCATCAATCCGGACGGCCAGAGCATCGTGGCCAACTGGTACCGCGACAATCTCGGCACGCCGTACGAGGTGAGCCCGCTGCCGGTGCTGTATCAGGAGTATGTGGGCCACGACAACAACCGCGACGGCTACATGCTGAACATGCTCGAATCGCGCGCGATCACCAAGGCCACGCTCGACACGCAGCCGCTGGTGTTCTACACGCAGCATCAATCGGCGCCCTTCCCCGGACGCATCTACCTGCCGCCGTTCGCGGATCCGATTTCGGGAAACATGCACCCGCTGATGCTGCGGTGGCTGAACCTGATTGGCATGTCGATCGCGCAGCGCCTGGACGGCCACGGCATGACGGGGTCGATGCACCAGGAAACGTTCGACGTGTGGTACCCCGGCTACATCGACAATATCGGCAACTTCCGGCACACCATTTCGTTCTTCACGGAGACGGCTCTCTACCGGTATGCCACGCCGCATTTCTATACGGTGGACGAATTCCCCTCGGCGCGGCAGGGGCTGGGCACCGAGATGTTGTACTCGAGCCCGTGGAAAGGCGGCTGGTGGCGCCTGGCGGATGCCTGCCGCTACATGTACGAGGCGGACATGGCGGTGCTGAATCTCTCGTCGAAGTATCGCGAGCAGATGACCTACAACAAGTACCGCGCCGCGCGCGACACCATCGAGAAGTTCGAGAAGGAGCCACCGTTCGCCTACGAAATTCCGCGCGAGCAACACGACGCGCCGGCCGCGGCCCTGCTGATGGAGCGTCTCATGCTGCAGGGGATAGAAGTTCATCAAGCGACTAAGCCGGATGCCTGGGTGATCCAGATGAACCAGCCGTTTGCCGGCATGGTGAAGGAGTTGTTCGAGCCGCAGACCTATCCGACTCTCTCGCAGCGTCCCTACGACGTCACCGGCTGGACACTGCCCTACCAGATGGGCGTAGAGGTCCACGCGATTACCACAGCGCTGACGAAGCAGGCTCGGGATTCGCTGCGCCCCATCAAGGACGTGAACGGACTCGCGGCGCCGTTCAACCACGGCGCCAATGCGAGTTTTCGCGCGGTCAACCAGATCCTGGCAGCCAAGGGCACGGTCTCGTTCGCGGGCGAGGAAATCACCGCGTCGAACATCGACAAGGGGAAACTCGACGCCATTCTGAGCGAGAACCGGTTGAAGGCCGTGGAATCGAAAGAAGCCGGCAAGCCGGTGAAGGCCCTAAGGGTCGGCTTGTACCGCTCGTGGGTGGCGAGCATGGATGAGGGCTGGACGCGGTGGATTCTGGAGCAGTACAAGTTCCCGTTCACCAACCTCTATAACGCCGATATCCGCGCCGGCCACCTGCGCGAGCAGTACGACGCGATCGTGATCCCGGATATGCAGGAGCGCCAGATCGTCGATGGCCATCGGCCGGGGACGGTTCCGGAGCGCTACGCCGGCGGCCTGGGCGAGGAGGGAGTGCAGGAGTTGCGCGATTTCGCCAGCGATGGCGGGACGCTGATCACCTTCAACAATGCCTCGATGTTCGCCGTGAACCAGTTCAAACTGCCCTTGGACAACGCGCTGGCCGGGTTGCGGCCGGATCAGTTCTTCTGCTCGGGGTGCCTGGTGACGGTACACATCGAGGACGCGAAGAATCGGCTGACAGCGGGCCTGACCTCCGATACGACGGTGATGTTCGAGCGAGGACCTGCGTTTGAAACGAAGACTGCTTTTAAGGGCACGGTGCTGGCGCGATATCCGAGGGAACGGTCGCCGTTGCGTAGCGGCTATCTGGCCGGTCCGGACCGGCTGCAAGGCAAAGTGGCGGCGGTGTCGGTGGAATACGGGAAGGGGCGCGTGATCCTGCTCGGATTCAAACCGCAGTGGCGCGGGCAATCGCACGCGGGCTACAAGTTCTTCTTCAACGCGTTTTACGGGGAGTAGTGGTCCGGGACCGCGCAAGGGTTAGGCCGTTGCTTTTGCGCAATTTTACCGTACGTACGGTAATCACCGTCATCACCACAGCGCCAACCCTCTCCAGGTTGGCCGCTGAAGGTCCACAGCGCCATTCAGAACGCTCGAGACCAACACGGTGGACTCCCAAACATCCCCGGCGCTGGCGGCGTACACAGCGCCCCTTCTTGCCCTCTCCGCTCTCCCTGGCCTTCGCTCAAGTGCGGTAAACTTACCGATCGAAGAGGTCTGAAAAAATGCCCTTACCATTCTCCCTCTCTGCTGACGATATCCGTTGCGAATCGTTAATGGCCCGTCGAAACTACCATCGGGAGCATCTGATCGCTCCCCTTGAGCGGCGTTTGGATTGGTTGAAAGAATCACATTTGGAATTCCGTTGCTGTTCATCCCACTGCTGCTGCGTGCCCAGTCTGCTGAGTCTCCAAGTCTTCGCAAGTACCTTCAGCCAGCGGGGATCACAAAACTAGATTGGCTGTTGTTGAAGATTCAGGTAGGATCATCATTGTCTCAATCTAAGCGCTGGGATGACTACGATCTTGTTGATTCAGTAGTCCTTTATACAGCTAAGGAAAGACTTGTTGGGATGACGTTTCTTGTAAACAAGAAAAGCTACATCGCTTCGCCCGATGACCTTTTGAAAAGAGTTTTTGCGGACGACATAGCTAAAGCGTGCAAAGTTTTGGTTGCCACCATTCCCGAAGTTAAGAATTAGGAGGCTTTCCGCAGAGCCTCGGCCACCCCGTTCGGGTTGCTGCGAATCACAGCCATGTACGCTCGCACGGCCGATTCGGGTTGGCGCCTGCCCTGCTCCCAATCTTGCAACGATCGCGGACTGAACCCGTATGCCCGGGCAAACTCCGCCTGCGAGAGGCCGAGCGATTCGCGTAATTCCCTGATATCGATCAACGGGACGACAGGATACACAACCTCCGTCAACTGGATCTGCCCGCGCGCGTGGCGCAACGCTTCCTCGCCCGCCCGAATGAGCCGCCGGCCGAGGGCGGTGGATCTACTTCGCGCGGAGGCTTTCTTGGATGGAAGCCGCGAGCTTCTTGAGGCTGTTCTTTTCGGCATCGGTCAGATTCTCCTTCTGGTACTTGGAGTAGACGTCGAACCTATAAACCACGTCAGGCAGCGGCGAAAAGAAATAGATCACTCGCAATCCGCCGCTCTTCCCCTTTCCCTGCCTCGCCCAACGGGCCTTTCGAAAACCGCCGGTTCCCGGCATTACCGGGTATCCCTCGGGCCGATCCACGAGCGCCGCCTCCATAGGCCTGCTCGGCTGGCGACAGGAATTTCGCGGCTGACTTCTCGTAGCTTGTAGTCCGTATCAGGCGTCGCACTGCACCCTATAATACGGCAATGCCGTATACAGTTGCAACGGCCGGTGGCGCCCCCACCTGTCATTTTCAGAATTATTTGGCGCAAGAGTCTCAGGCTATTTGGCATATGCAGCCTCCGGCCGGGAGTGCGGCGCTTTCGCCTTATCAGCCCCGAGGCGGGCCTCTGACAGCAGACGGAACACCGTATCGAGGTCAACGCTGTATACTTCCCATTAGAGGTCTACTATCAGGATCCCGCCATACCACTGATGAGCGGTTGCGTAGCCTGGACTCAGATCGATTGCGCACCGGAACTCCCGCTCGTCTTCCTGCCAAGTCCAGTCCCACGAGCTTACGGCCAGGCTGGCGTGAGCTTCCCCAAGCTGTCGTCCAACTCGATCGCTTTCTTTGCCGCCTGCCTTGCCCGGTCTAACATGGCCTTCCGATCCGGGCCGGTCGCACGCCCCGAAAGCACAGAGTAGGAGTCGGAAAGGGCGGCGTAAGCCAGGGCGTAACCAGGCTCCCTGGCGATCGCTTGCTGGAAGTATTCCACGCTCTTCAGGAGCCGGTCCGGGTCCCTGGTGTGCTCGATACAAGCCGGCGCAAGGCCGTCCACAATTGCGAGACCCGCTGATCATCAGTCAGCAGGTCCTTCTTGGAAAAATCCCACGCGAACTGCTCCAATCCTTTCATCTGCACGTTCTTGCAGAACACCAAGGGTCAATCGTAGCCGGAGCCTGAGAACGATTGGTTTTTTGGGCAGTCCGCTTGCCAAATGGGTGGACCAATCGCCCATGGGTTTTGGCAGCCGAACCCTCCGTTTGGAGTTTTGGCACAGGTGACAAAACAGAAACCGGCGCCCGAAGGGAACCAGCCTCTTAACTTCCGAACGGTCAATGATTTCTGGAGCCACCCGCCGGGATCCAACCGGCGACCTGCGGATTACGAATCAGCCGCTCTACCAACTGAGCTAGCTGCTCCTCCAGCCGCCGGCGGTAATCGTCCAGCATCTCGCGATTGCGCGCCAGCGGCACGGCGTAGCCGGTGTTCATCTTCATCGCGCCGCTCTGGCGCACGGTGTCGTTGACCGGTTCCGGCAACGAGTGGCGGACGTCACGCCGGCGCCGGCGCCCGCGATGGTGACCGGAACCGCGGCCGCCGACGCCTCGCGCAACGCGGCGACCACGCCGGCCTCATTCTCGGGGACGATGACGCGGTCGGCGCGGCCGCGAAGCCCGGAGGCGTCCTCCAGGTAGTTGGGCGCTACACTTCCAGAATCACCGGCATGATCAGCGGGCGGCGCGACGTCTCCTTCACGATGTACCGCTTCAGGTCGGCGCGGATCTTCTCCTTCATCACACCCCAATCGGTCTTCTCCTCCTGGTTCGAGCTTTCCAGCGTCTTGGCCACGATCTGACGCGCCGTCTAAAATGAACGCCGATCCATCCTCCGCGCGCGCGAAGCCGCGGCTGACGATCTCCGGCAGGTTTTCGATGCGCCCGGTATGCCGGTTGATGGCGATGATGGGGAGCACAATGCCGTCTTCGGAAAGATGGCGGCGGTCGCGAATGACGACCTCCTGCACCACGTCTTCGATCGAGCCCGAGTCGATGCACACACGGCCCACCGTCACTTTCCCGGCTTGGCGCGCGCCGTGATGGTCGATCTCCAGGACGTCGCCCGACTCCATCACGAAGGTCTGTTCCAGGCCCGCGAACCGCAGGTGGTCGGCCAGCTTCGCGTGTTTGCAGAGCTGCCGGAACTCGCCGTGGATGGGCAAGAAGTAGCGCGGCCGGACCAGGTTCAGCACCAGCTTCATCTCTTCCACGCTGGCGTGACCCGAGACGTGCAGCGGCGGATTCATGGAGCCGTACAGCACGTCCGCCCCGCGGCGCGCCAGGTGGTCGATCATCCGGAAGATGGCCTTTTCGTTGCCGGGGATGATGCGCGAGCTGAGCACCACGGTATCGCCCTGCTCCACGGAAATGTGCTTGTGATTGTCCACCGCCACGCGCGCCAGCGCCGACATGGGCTCGCCCTGCGTGCCGGAAATCAGGATCGCCACTTTATCGGGCGGCGCTTCCATGGCGTCCTGGGGCCGCAGGAGGATGCCGTCCGGAATATCCAGCAGGCCGAGCGAGTGCGCGATCTCCGTGACCGACACCATGCTCCGCCCCACCACCGCCACGCGCCGGCCGTACTCCTGCGCGAGGTCGAGCACAAGCTGTATGCGGTGGATCGAGGAGCTGAAACAGGAGACCACCACGCGCCGGTCGGCGCGGTTGAAGACCTCCTCCATGCGCGGGCGGACGGCGCGCTCGCTCTCGGTATAGCCGGGGCGGTCGGAGTTGGTGGAATCGGAGAGCAGCAGCAGGACGCCCCGCTTGCCGTACTCGGCGAAGGTGTGAAGATCGAACAGCTCGTTATCGGTGGGAGTCGGATCGACCTTGAAGTCGCCGGTGTGGATGATGACGCCCAGCGGCGTGGTGATGGCCAGCGCGACGGCGCTCACGATGGAGTGCGTCACGTGAAT
>JBGPKH010000573.1:0-5897 GCA_041485845.1 Bryobacteraceae bacterium | reverse complement strand
CTTGCCTGGGTTGCCATGACGACCGGTCGGCTGCGGTCCACGCCATCGTCAACACCTCGCAGTACGGCGAGAGTTGCGTTACCTGCCACGGGCAGAACGCGGATTTCGCCGTGGACAAGGTACACGCCCGAGTCCAATAGCTCCCTCGCGACCAGTGGCACAGGCTCCTGAGATGGGCTCCCGAGCTTTGTGCCACTGGCGTTCTGGCACTTCCCCGGGTCTCAACGTGCACCAGGCGCCCCGGTTTCCGGAATCCTGGGCGGCAGAATAGGCGACCGGTGCTTCGCGTCGTGATAGACCGCCTGCTCGCCCGAAACGAACTTCGTTTCGGTTTCGTTATTTCCCCCCGTATTCAAATTCCGCGGGCAAGCTGTGGGCTGGTATGATAGTCAGACCGCCCGGCGCTCCATCATGTCACCCCAACTCAGCTTCCGCGAGGTCCTGCGCATACGTGCGGTGCGGCGGCTATGGCTGGCGCAAATCGTCAGCATCTTCGGCGACCTGCTGGCCGTCTTCGCGGTGTTCAGCGTGGTGACGTTTCAACTGCACGGCACACCGACGCAGGTTAGCATGATCCTGGTCTCGTTCCTGCTGCCGCTGGCCGTCATGAGCCCGGTGGCCGGCGTCTTCGTCGACAAGTGGAACGTGAAGTGGACCATGATCGCGAGCGACCTGATCCGCGCCGTGCTCGTCCTGGCGCTGGTTTTCGTGCGCGGCAACCTGAACGCGATCTACGGCACTTTCTTCGCGCTCAGTATGGTGTCCAGCTTCTTCGTGCCGGCGCAGTCGGTGGCGGTGCGGGCGATCGCGCCCGCGGCGGGATTGATGGCGGTCAACGCCTTGATGTCGCAGGCGGTGCAGGGCGCGCAAATCGTGAGCCCGGCGATTTCCGGCCTGCTGGTCCAGTGGTTGGGCGCCAACTATTGTTTCCTGTTCGACAGCTTCAGCTTCGTCTTTTCGGCCGCCATGGTGATGAGTATCGCGATCCACCGCGAACGCTCCCCAGCCGCGGCCGCGGGTTCCATTCTCACCTCCATGCTGCAGGGATTCCGGTTCATCTTCACGCACGCGGCGATTTCGTTCGTCATGCTTTCGATGACCGCCGGCATGTTCGCGGTGCGCTGCTTCGGAGCCTTGTTGTCGGTGTACGTGCGCGACGTCCTGGTTTCCACGGCGGCCCTGTTTGGGATCCTGAATTCGCTGATCGGATTCGGCATGATCGCCGGCACGCAGTCCCTGCACCGGTTTGCCCGCAAAATTCCCCAACAGTACCTGATCGTTTACGGTCTCGGCGGGATGGGCGTGGCCGTCTTTGTGACCGCTTTAATGGGCAAGGTGATTACCACGGCTCTCGGTATGCTTGCCCTGGGCTTCTTTGCGGCGTTCATCATGGTGCCCTCGCAGACCCTGCTCCAGCAGGAAACGCCGCACGCGTTGCTCGGCCGCGTGATGAGCAGCCTGATGTCCCTGCTGGCGATGTCGCAGGTGCTCGCGATGTTCGTGGCGGGCCCGGTGGCGCAGAGGGCGGGCATCCGCAATCTCTACTTTGCCAGCGCGGCCATGCTGGTGAGTATTGGTGTGGTGGGGCTTGGGAAATTGCGAAAAGCGATGGCCGCCTAGCCGCCTCGCCGCTCGACGATCCCCAAATCGCCGGCGGCGTTTGCCGGCTCCAGTCCGCGGCCGCGCCAGGTGGTTGGAAAAATGAGCAGCCATCCGTCCGGGGCCGGTCCAACGTGTTAACTTGAATTCCTATAGGGATGAACATTCTTTTCATCGGGGATATCTTCGCCTCGCCCGGCCGCAGGATCGTCGCCGACCATCTTCAGGACATCGTCGAGACCAATGCCATCGATCTCGCCATCGCCAACGCGGAGAATGCCGCCGGCGGCTTCGGGATCACGCCGGCGATTGCCGAGGAACTGCTGGGCCTGGGACTGGATGTCCTGACTTCCGGCAACCACGTGTGGGACAAGCGCGAGCTGTACGATTACTTCGCGCGCCAGCCGCGGCTGCTGCGGCCGGCCAACTACCCGCACGCGCCCGGCCGCGGAGTCCTGGTTTTCCGCGCGCGCAATGGCGTGGAGTGCGCCATACTCAATCTTCAGGGCCGAACCTACATGCCGGTGACGGATTGCCCGTTCCGCAAAGCCGACCAGATTCTAGCCGAGCTGGAACCCCACGTCAAGGTGAAGTTCGTGGATTTCCACGCGGAGGTGACCAGCGAGAAGATTGCCATGGGCTGGTACCTGGATGGCCGCGTCTCGGCGGTCGTCGGCACCCACACCCACGTACCTACGGCTGATACCCGCATTCTGCCCGGCGGCACCGCCTATCAGACGGATTGCGGGATGACCGGCCCTTACGCTTCGGTCATCGGCGTACAGACCGAGATCATCATCCAACGGTTTCTTACCGGATTGCCGGTGCGCATGGAAGCCGCGCGCCACAGCCCGGAATTGCACGCGGTGATCGTCGACGTGGACGAGACCACCGGCCTGGCGCGCGGGGTTCGCCGGCACGCCCTCAACGGAGACTGAGCGGATGGACCCCAGCACGCTTCCGGATATCACGTCATTTTACATCCAGGAAATCGGCGCCCTGCTGTTTGGAATGGTGTTTCTGTTCCTCTACCGGCAGTCGCGGGCGGTCTATTTCGGGTTGTGGGCCATCGCCTGGGTGCTGCGGCTGCTGGCGACTTTCTTTGGCTATGAGCTGCTCAGCACGGGGAACACGGGATGGCTCGCGCCGTACGCCACCTTCGAGTTCGCCTTCGTCATCGTGCTGATTTCGGCGGCGCGCGCCGGGTTCGCTTCCGATATGAGGGACTGGCGCACGGTGCTCCGGCTGATTGCGATTTTGCCGATCTTCGTCGCGCTGGTGTGGGCGCTCGGCCAGTTGGCGGGCCTGGAGGCATACCAGATTTCTCATGCCCTGGTGCTGGCCTTCGTGTACTTCTACAACTTTCTCACGCTGCGCCGCCACCAGGGGGTGGGGAGACGGATCTTTCGTTTCTCCTTGCTGCTGCTGGCCGTGGCGTTTCTGGAGCACGCGGTCATTTTCGTCTACCTGTACCACGCCGGCCGCGCGCCGGCATGGGCACAGTATTTGCACCACGAGACGTACATCGATTTCGCCCTCCACTGCCTGCTGGCCTTCGCCGCCATGGCCATGTGGAGCGAAGGCCAGATCGACCGCATCCAGGAGCTCGACGCGGAGCTGGACCACGTGCGCCGCGAAACCAAACACACCCTCGACCTGGACCGCCTGACGGGATTGTTCAACCAGGCGGCGCTGTCGCGGCGCGTCGAGGAGCCCGGCGAGTTTGGCGGCGTGGTGGCGGTCTGCGATATGGACAATTTCAAGGACGTCAACGATCGCTTCGGGCACCTGGTGGGCAACGAGATTCTGCGCAATATCGGCAACCTCCTGCAAGCTTCGATCCGCCACGAGGACGAGGCATTCCGCTGGGGCGGCGACGAATTCGTCATCCTGTTCCACAACCAGCGCGCCGACGTGGCCCGCAAGCGTATGGCCGAAATCGAGCTGCGTCTGCGGGACTTTCGCGTACGCGGATTCGGCATTCTGCCGATTTCGTTCAGTTGGGGGACCGCCGAAGCATACGGACGAACGCTGCGCGATGCCTTGGAAGAAGCGGACCGGAACATGTATGCGCTGAAGCGGTCGCGGGCGGGGGAGCGGCCTCCCGCGCGCCAGGCGAACAATCCCTGAAAGGCGGGCCGACCAAGGCCGGCTGCCCGTCGGTCCGTTCAAGCCCGTCTGGAGCCCGATCCACGGCCCTTGCGGGCCAGTGTGCAGGAAGTCCTGCTGACCGATGACCAGGTCGGCCGGCAGACCGTTTCTGAAATCCGTGGCGTTCTTCCAGGCCAGGACGCGGTTGTTGTTGCTGTCGCTTACATAGAGGATGGGCGGAATTACCGGGGTGTCGGCCACGACCCCTTGAGGGCTCACATTTCGCGACCCTTCACCAGGTTGGGGCCATGGAGACGAGGGCGCCGTTCTGTTCGGATCTGGGATGCCCGACGATGCGCGAAGGACTGGTGTTGATGGGAACCGGAGCTTGCGCGAAACCTTGTGCAGCGCCCAACAGAGCCAGACCAAATGCGGATAACAGTTTCTGTTTCACCGGTTTCCAAGGCGGGCGCGACGCGGGAAGCGCTCATCTAAAGCATAACAGACGGCGAAAATCGTGCAAATGAGGGCGGTACCACCGGGTGCCACTGCCGCCACTGCCAGGCGCAGCGCGGGCAGGCCGGCGTTGGTCAAGGCCGCCATGCACCCGGGTGCCACTGCCGGGACTGCCAGGCGCAGCGCGGACCTTTTGCTAAACTGTGAGTTGAACCATACCACTCCGAACCGGCTGAGGGTGTGCGCCGTCAGCTTCCTGAACACCACGCCCCTGGTCTGGGGCATGCTCCACGGGCCGCAACGGGGTCTGTTCGACCTGGATTTCCGCCTTCCCGCCGAGTGCGCCGACCAAGTGGGATCCGGGGCGGCCGACATCGGCATCATCCCTTCCTTCGAACTGACCCGCCAGGACCTCGATGTGATCCCTGGCACAGGAATCGCGTGCCATGGACCCGTGCGCAGCATTCTGCTGGTGTCGTCGCGGCCCGCGGCGGAAATCCGGACGCTGGCGGCGGATTCGAGCTCACGGACGTCGGTAGCGCTCGCGCGGATCGTCCTGGAGCGGCGCTACGGCGCCGAGCCCGAATGCATGGCGCATGCGCCCGATCTGGAAGCAATGTTGCGCATCGCCGACGCGGCGCTGATCATCGGTGATCCGGCGCTGCGCATCCACCCGTCCGGCGGGGCGCAGGTGTACGACCTGGGAGCGGAGTGGGTGCAAATGACGGGGCTCCCCATGGTCTTCGCGGTATGGGCCGGGCGCAAGGGCGCGGTGACGCCGGAAGTGTCGCAGGTGTTTTGCGAGTCGTACCGCTACGGCAAGGACCGAATCGATGAGATCGTGGCGTCGGAGGCTGCCAGCAGGGAGTTCCCGGCCAGCCTCGTGCGCGAGTATCTGACGCGCCACATTGTTCACGAGCTGGGCCCGCGCGACTACCAAGGCATGGAGCTGTTTCTGCGTTATGCGCGGCAGTTGGAGCGCCGTCCCGCGGCCGTTTGACCCGCGGCTGTTTGACCCGCGGCTGTTTGACCCGCGGCAAGCCGGTCCCCTATACTAAGAACACGATGTGGTTGTATACTCTGGCGTTATTGGTTCATGTAGTGGTGTGCATCTTCCTGATTATTGTGGTGTTGCTGCAAAGCGGGAAGGCGGCGGACCTTGCGGGCGCGTTCGGCGGCATGGGCTCGCAGACGGCTTTCGGCCCGCGCGGCTCGGCGACACTGCTTTCCAAGGCCACCACCATTTCAGCGGTGCTCTTCATGATCACCTCGCTGTCGCTCTCGATCCTGGCTACTAAGAGCGCGGGTCTGGGTACGACGGTGCTCGAAGGCGCTCCGTCGAAGAGCGCTCCGGCAAAGAGCCAGCCGGCTCCGGTCCAGAGTCCCGGAATTCCCCAACCGATCACGGTGACGCCGGAAGGCGGGAAGCCAATCGAGTTGCCGCTCCCGGCTCCAGCGAACCAGGCGCCGCCAGCGGCGCCGGTGCAGCAGCCGCCGGTAAAGAAGTAGCGCGCCACACAAATGCGGAGGTGGCGGAATTGGCAGACGCACTAGCTTGAGGTGCTAGCGGGAGCAATCTCGTGGGGGTTCAAGTCCCCCTCTCCGCACCAATTTAAAGTACGTAGTTTCATTAGTTTACGGGCGATCAATGTTGCCCTGCCGGCCCTTTGACCACTTGCCACAGTGCTTTCTGACAACTTCCGGGCTATCCCCGAGGATGTCGGCGACCTGCTCAGACGTGGCGCCATGCT
>JBGPKH010000572.1:0-5919 GCA_041485845.1 Bryobacteraceae bacterium | reverse complement strand
GGTTGAGTGGCATATTCTTTCATCTAGCCATGTAGAGGTCTGTGATTGGAGCGAAACCCTTGTTTAACAGGCCTCCGGAAGCCCGGCGTCGGTGCTGTACCCCATCAGATTCGCGAAAGTCGGGCTAGCGGCCGACGACCGTCCTCCAGCCAGGCGCACCCAAGTTATGGAAGAGTGGCCGGCTTTTGCAGGCAGGTGGATCGCTTCCGGTGGCCGGCTGTCCGAGCGGAACGCCCCGCCTCGTTCGCCCAGCGGCGTCAGCATCCGGCTTCCCTGTCTGTTGCTCGGGACCTGGGAAAAGCTGTAGTGGCTCAACCATGCCAAGATGGTGATCGGAGGCGCTATGCCCACATGCGCGCCGTACAGGTCGCCCACCCGAAGGCGCCTCTCGAGATCGTGGAACGCGAAATCCCCGAACCCGGCCCCGGATCGGTGCGGATCAAAGTCCAGGCCTGCGGCATCTGCCACAGCGACACCCTCACCAAGGAGGGAACCTTTCCGCTGGTGATTGCGCAGTTCCACGGCGGGGTCCTGCGCCTGGCTATCGATGTAATGCGAAGCACCGAGTTCGCGAGTCAGGGACTCCTTGTCTTTACCGCGCGCGATCGCAACCGTCCGGAACCCCGCTCTGGTGGCGAACTGGACGCCGAGATGGCCCCAGCCGCCGAGGCCGAGTACGGCGACGAGCTCGCCCGGCCGCGCACCGCTGTTGCGGAGGCAGTGCGGGGCCGCCTCGGTTGCATAAGCAGATATTAGAATCTGTATATTGACTATTCGCCTGCCGCACGTTACAGTCGCGTTGGGTCCGGACCTTGCGCCAAGCCTTTACCTGCGTGCTGTTGTGCATCCTCGCGGCGCCGGCCGCTCGTGCGCAAACGCCGCCCGCCCCAAACCAGGAGATTCCCCTGCCCAAATGGCTGAAGTTCGATCTCCAATTGCGCGGGCGTCTGGAACGGGACATGGGCTTCAAGACGATCAAAGGCGTCGACGACACGGATTACCAGTCCCGCCTCCGGGTCGGCCTCCGCTTCCACGCGGCAAAGTGGCTGCGCCTCTATGTGCAGGCCCAGGATGCAGAGGTCGCAAGCTTCCATCGGGGCACGCCGCCCGCCAGCGTAGCCGATTCGATGGACCTTTACCAGGGATATCTGGAACTGGGCAACCTGGAAAGCGCGACGTGGTCGGCGCGAATGGGGCGTCAGGAACTCGGATTCGCGGAGATGCGCCTGGTTGGCGACTCGGCCTGGACCAACACCGCCCGGAGCTTCGATGCCATCCGGCTGCGCTATAACCGCCCGGGTGTGCACGTCGACTGGTTCGCCAGCGCGGTTGTCGTGCCGTTGCAGCCGCGCTTCGATCACCCGCAGCTCAAGAACGGCTTCTATGGGTTCTATGGGTCTTTCGACCGGCTGATCCGCAAGGTGGTCATCGAACCCTACCTCTTCTGGAAAGTCCTGGGCGGCGTCAGGGGCGAGTTGGGCCCGGCCGGGGCGCAAAGCGAGTACACTTCGGGTGTCCGCGCCGCCGGAGTTTTGAGGGGAAATACAACCTTCAGCGTGGACACCGCATTTCAAACCGGGCATTGCGCTGAGGACAAGATCCGCGCCTGGTCCGGTCACTACAGCATCGGCGTGCCCGTACCCGTGACCTCGTGGACGCCGCGCTGGGTGCTCGAATTCAATCACGCCTCCGGGGACAATGGCGTGGATGGCGCCCGCGGCACGTTCGATGCGTTGTACGCCAACAACCACGACAAGTACGGCTTTATGGACCGCTTCGCCTGGCGGAACATCAACCACGCCGCGACGGCGCTCGAGCTCAAACCGGCGAAACGCTGGACTTCGAAGGCGGTCTTCCACTACCTGTGGCTGGCCAACAAGAACGATGCGATCTACACCCAGGGCGGCGTCAATGTGAAGTGGAAGAATGCCACCAGCAGCCGGCTCGGACCCGAACTGGATCTGCAGACTTCGTACTCGTTCAGCCGGCGCCTCGATCTCGTCGGCGGCATCGCGCACCTGTGGGCCGGCGAGTATATCCGGCACGCCACCAACTATACGGGGAGCACTTACCCCTACGTGACCTTTCTGTATCGTTTGTGAGCGCCGCGCTATTCGATCCCCAGCTTCCTTTGCATCTCTTCGAGCGAATAGCCCTTGGTCTCCGGATAGGTCGCCAGCACGACGAAGAACTGGACCACCATCATCACCGCGAAGAACACAAACGGCGCTCCCCCGGAGGTTGCGGCCAGCACCGGAAAAATTCCCGAAATGAGGGCGTTCATGATCCAGTGGGTAAAGCTCCCCAGGCTCTGGCCTTTGGCGCGGACTCGCGTGGGAAAGACCTCGCTGAGGTAGACCCAGATCACGGCGCCCTGTGAAAACCCAAAGAAGGCGATGAATCCGACCAGGCACCACACCAGCAGTTCCTGGTGGGTTCCGGCGAAAAAGATGGCGGCCACTCCGGCCAGCGCCACCGCCGTGCCAACCGACCCGATCAGGAGCAGCGTCTTGCGCCCGATGCGGTCGATCACCGACATCGCCACAATCGTGAAGAGCAGGTTGGTCGCGCCCACGGCGACGG
Source organism: Bryobacteraceae bacterium (assembly GCA_041485845.1). GTDB lineage: Bacteria > Acidobacteriota > Terriglobia > Bryobacterales > Bryobacteraceae > OMOG01. The sequence continues at coordinate 3,336 of JBGPKH010000572.1, read as the reverse complement.
CTTGCAGATCGCCCGACACTTTGGTGAAGCCGGCCTTGGCGAAGATGTCGTTCAGGTAGTAGAGGACCGCGTTGATGCCGGAGAACTGGTTGAACATCCCGATTGAAACCGCCAGGAAGATCGGGAAGCGGTACTTGTGTTGGAACAGGGGCTCATTGCCGGCCCCGTGCTTCGCGTCCACCGACTCGACGATCTCCATGAGGTCCTGCTGGTAGTTCGGATCGCCCGTGTTGCGCAACACTTCCTCGGCCTCCGGCAGGCGACCCTTCTTCGCCAGCCAGCGCGGGCTCTCCGCAATGGTGAACAGCATGATGAGGAACAGGGCCGCGGGAATGGCCGGAATTCCGAGCTTCCAGCGCCACTCGATATCGCCGAACCCCAGCGTGCCAACGACGTAATTGGAGAAGTAGGCGAGCAGAATGCCGAAGACGATATTGAACTGGAAGAAGCCCACCATGCGCCCGCGCTGCTTGGGCGGAGCGATCTCCGCGATGTACATGGGTCCCAGCACGGAGGAGGCGCCGATGCCCAGTCCGCCGATAAAGCGGGCCGTCACGAACATGGTCCAGTTCCACGCGAAAGCGCAGCCCAGCGCGGAGAGCAGATACAGCACGGCGGTAATGCGCAGGCTGGCGCGGCGTCCGTAGAGGTCGCCCGGAATACCACCGAACATCGCGCCCAGAATCGTGCCATAGAGCGCCGCGGCGACGGTGAGTCCGAGGGTCGCGGGCGAAAGCGCATAGGTGGCGGTCAGGGCCCCCGTTGCGCCGGCAATGACGGCCGTATCGAATCCGAACAGCAGCCCGCCCAAGGCGGCGACTAGGGAACTCTTCGCCAGGTATGCGTTCATTCAACGAAGAGCGTACCACATGGATCGGCTGCGACTCGTCCGTCAGGAGTGTCCGTTCTTGCCCCGGAGTGTCGCTCTAATGAATTTTCGCAGTTCTTGTTCGGTGAGCAGTTGCGCGGCGGCGAGCTGCGTGATTTTCTCGTCCAACTCCTGGCGGCGTTTGCGTTCGTGGCGGGCTTCCAGGACGCTGAGCTTGACGGCCCGGGCCAGGTTCTTACGGATCGCGCCGATCTCACGATCGTGTTGGGCCACGTGCTCTTCCCACTTGACGTGCGCCGCCTCGCTGCGCGCCAACTGCTCCAGGATGAACTCCATTGTTCTCTCTACGTCCATGGTTCTCCGCCGCTACTACTTGTATATCACGATAGGTCCCCACTTCCGCGCGGCTATTGGGGACTCAGCCGTCGTCGATCCGTGAGTGAGTCAGGAGTGGCCCTTGGCGCCCCGGCGCATGGATTCGATGAATTCTTTCAGCGCTTGTCCGGTGAGCCGTTGCGCGGCGGCGAGGTGCGCCATCTTTTCGTCGAAGCGCGTGTCCATCTTCCGGCGGCGCTTGCGCTCGTTGCGCGCATCGAGAACGCTGAGCGTGAAGGCTCGGTCCAGGTTCTTTCGAATCGCGGCCATTTCGCGGTCGTGTTGAGTCACACGCCCCTCCCACTTGGCATCGCGCTTCTCTGCATGTCCATACCGCTCCGCCGCTACAACTTGTATTTCACGATCCTCCCGCATCCCGCGCCGTCCTTGCGGCATCATGGAATCGAGGAGTTGGATGCCGTCGTCGTCGCCGCAGCCGGAGGTGAATCCTTGGATTGTCGCGGTCGCCGTCATGTTCGCCACGTTCATGGAGGTGCTCGACACCACCGTGGTCAACGTGTCGCTGCCGCACATCGCCGGAAGCCTCTCGGCCAGCGTCGATGAAGCCGCCTGGGCGCTCACCTCGTATCTCGTGGCCAACGCCGTCATCCTGCCCATGACGGGCTGGATCGCCAACTATTTCGGACGCAAACGCACGCTCATGGCGGCGGTGGTAGGGTTCACGGCCGCATCGTTTCTGTGCGGGCTGGCGCCGAATCTCTCGATGCTGATTTTCTTCCGCATCGTCCAGGGCGCCACCGGCGGCGCGCTCCAGCCGCTTTCGCAGGCCGTCATGCTGGAAGCCTTTCCGCCGGCGGACCGCGGCAAAGCCATGGCGTTCTGGGGCCTGGGCATCGTGGTTGCGCCCATGCTCGGTCCCGTGCTGGGCGGCTGGCTCACGGACAACTGGAGCTGGCGTTGGGTCTTCTACATCAATCTGCCGGTAGGGCTGGCTTCGATCGTCATGACCCGCCTGTTCATTTTCGATCCGCCCTACATCCGGCGGAGCCGGGCGGGCATCGATTACTGGGGCATCGGTATGCTGGCGGTGGCGGTCGGGGCGTTGCAGGTGGTGCTCGACAAGGGTCAGGAAGAGGACTGGTTCGCCTCCAACTGGATTACCGTGCTGACGGTCGTCGCGGTGGCGGGAATCGCGATCTTCATCGTCTACGAAATGCGCGCCCACAATCCGGTAGTCAACCTGCGGGTTTTCAAGGAAAGAACTTACAGCGCGGGCGTCTTCTTGATGACCGTGCTGGGCTTCGTGCTCTACGGCAGCTTGCTGTTGCTGCCCGTCTTTCTGCAGACCCTGCTCGGCTATCCGGCGCTGGAAGCCGGTATGGCGATGGCGCCGCGCGGATTGGGTTCATTCCTCATGATGCCGGTGGTCGGGACCGTGCTCGGCAGGTTCGATCCGCGCAAGGTGCTGGCCGTGGGGCTGGCGCTCGCCGCCTGGACGCTCTATTCGCTGTCGACACTCAACCTCGATACCGGATATTGGGACATATTCTGGCCGCAGTTCATACAAGGCGCGGCACTGGCCATGCTGTTCGTGCCGCTGACCACCGCTACCATGCACCTCATCCCGAAAGAACAGATGGGCAACGCCACCAGCATGTTCAACCTCATGCGCAACCTGGGCGGCAGTTTCGGAATCGCCACAGCTACTACGTTTCTCTACCGCCGGCAACAGTTTCATACCCACGTGCTGAGCGCGCACGTGACGCCATACAATCCGGCGGCGCAGGCGTACCTCAAAGAGCTGCAATCCAACATGATGGCGCACGGGACCGACCCCTCGACCGCCATGCAACGCGCCTACGGCGCCATCTGGGGGCTGGTGCAGCGGCAGGCGTCGATGCAGGCCTTCGTGGACACGTTCCGTTTCATGGCGGTGGTCTTCCTGCTGGTGTTGCCGCTGCTGTTCATCATGAAACGGCCGAAGCATCACGGCGGTCCGACGGCCATGCGCTGACCTCTACCGGCTCAGTAACTTAGCGCGCGCGCAAAAATAACTTGACCGTTTCGCCCTGGGACACGCTGCCGCGCCCAGGACTGCGCTCCTCCGCTCGCTCCGCGTTCTCGAACCCGACTGCGAGTCGCGACCGCCAATTCACGCGAATCCGCTTGCT
>JBGPKH010000571.1:0-5938 GCA_041485845.1 Bryobacteraceae bacterium | reverse complement strand
GCTCTGCTCGGGGAACTGAAGGCGCGTGGCCGAGGCGACGCCGTCGGAGTTGTGGCAGCCGCGGCATCCGGCCTCCTCGAAGATGGGGTAAACGGATTTGGAAAAGGTGGCCGTTTCCGCGGCGAGAGCGATCGCCGCGAGCGCACCGAACGCACAGATTGGCAGCCTGGACAAGTTGAGACTATTATATCCGTCGCACAGACCGCCGGCCCGCGGGCAATTATCGCGGAGTCGTCCGCGGCGATCTGGCACAGCGGCCGGGCTAGACGGCCGAAGCTGCTGCGAATCCCCCGCTCGCACTCAGGTGCCAGACGTGCTGGAACAGCCGGTCCGCGGCAGCTTCCTTGTCGAGATCCGTAAACGGCGGATCCGGTAGTGTCGCGAAAACGTGATCGAGAATCAGGCTTTTCACCTCGGCCTGCGTCTGTTCCTTCTCGGTCCAGCGGTCCACCCGCTCGATCACCTCCTGGGCGATCAGCCCAAGGGTGATTCGCTCCTTCTGCGTAAGGGCGAATGTCTGATCCGCCTTAATCATGAAATCGACGATCTCCGGGTTGACGATCCGCCGCTGCACCGTCACCACCACGCGGTCGTCGCCTTCTTTTACAACCGGACCGGGACGGCCCGTCGAGAGGAGGGCCTCGTACATGCGGTCATATCCGCTGCCCTCACGCTCCATCAGCTTGAGGTCAAAGAACACTTTCGCCAACAATTCGTTCCGCTTGATTGAGGTGTGCAGGATGTTGGCCGGTGTCACGCCCAGCGGCAAAAGACCCGGATTGTGGACCTCCAACCGGTCGGGATAGAGATTGATGAAAATGTCGCCCCGCGTGGTGTAGGGACGATGAACTAATGCATTTGCCAGAAGCTCTCGAATATTAAATAGAACCAGGAACGAAACGGTTTCGATCTTCGGAGATCGTCGACGTGGCTTCAGACTGCGCCGGTATTGCTTGGCCACTTGGACGTAACGTCGTCTCGTAAAAGTGCCGGCGACCTGAAGCTCCAACCCCAAATGGCGTTCTGGGAGATCACTCCCGTTACGTCCCCGTTACGTCCCCGTTACGTCAACTGGACGAAAACGCCCTACCCGTACAACGACCCCGAAACGCTGGCATCGTGGAAACAAGCTCCGCTGATACTGTTACTGTTAACGTCGTCCCATTGCGGCGAGGCAATTGCCTGGCAACCTTTGTCCCGTGAACTCGCCGATCCGGGCGCCTGCCCCCCAGGCGTCCGGGCATCCGGAGACGGATCTCCGCCCCCGCGACGAGTACCTCGAAGGCATCACCCTCCAGGACATCCACGTCACCTACGGAGGAGGCGGCACCGCCGAAGAGGCGGCCCAACGCGACGTCCCCCAAATGGCCGGTGAGTATTTCGAGCTCGGCACGCTGCCCGCCTACGGCATGTACGCCCGCAACGTGCGCGGCCTGTCGATGCAAAACGTGCGCTTCGAAGTGCAAACCCCCGACCTCCGCCCCGCCATGGTCTTCGACCACGTCGAGGATGCCGCCGTGAACGGCTTCAGCGCCCAGGGCAACCCCGCCGCCGAGTCACTCCTGCGCTTCACTGACTCGCGCGACGTTCTCCTCACCGCCAGCCGAGTCCTGACGCCCGCGGCGGTATTTCTCCAGGTGGAAGGCGCCGCCAGCCAGGCGATCGCCATCGACGGAGGCGACCTCGCCAAAGCGGCCAGGCCACTGACCTTCGCCGCCGGCGCGACGGGGCAGTCGGTGAAGCTCCGCGGTTGATCCACCCTGCAATCCGCTCCGAATCATCCGACAATGGAAGTTTCAGGATGGCGACCATGCGGGCCGGCACCTTTTGGAAAATCGTGACACTTGATCGCTCCAACTTCCTCGAATCGCTCATCGCGCTCCTCGAGGAACGCCGCATCCGCTACTGCGTCATCGGCGGACAAGGCGTCAACGCTTATGTCGAGCCGCTGGTGAGCCTCGATTTGGACCTGGTGATCGCCGTCGATCAATTGCCGTCCGTCGAGTCTCTTCTGTCCGCGCGCTACGAACTCGTCCGATTCCCCCATAGCTTGAACCTCGCGGCTGCCGGGTCGAACCTCCGGGTGCAAATCCGGACCGATCCCCGCTATTTCGATTTCGTGGATCGTGCCGCCCGCCGGGAAGTCCTCGGAGTCTCGCTTCCCGTCGCCTGCCTGGAAGACGTCCTCCAGGGCAAGATCTGGGCAGCTTCGGATACTATCCGCCGCCCCAGCAAACGACGCAAAGACCTCCTGGATATCGAACGCATCCTGGAATCCTACCCCAACCTTCGCGACTATGTCCCTCCCGACCTTCTGGCCCGCCTGGATTGAGGTTCCAAAATGACCATTCTTCCGGGCTCCACATAGTTATGTGCTACACCTGAATTACATGGAGAATCGGAACATCACCTTCAGTCTGCCCGCCGACCTGATTCGCAAGGCGAAAGCCCACGCTGCCGAGCATGGCGCCACCATCAACGCCTTCGTACGGGAACTCCTTCAGGAAGCACTGTCTCGCGAAAGCCGGGCTCGGTCCGGCGCCGCGCGATTGCTTGCCATCGCCGGCCAAGGTCCATGCTTCACCGCCGATCCGGGTTCCATCCGCCGCGAGGAGTTGCATAAACGGCGTTAATTAAGGCCTTCTTCGATACCAATGTGCTCCTTTGCATGTACGGCGGAGTCGATGCACGCAAACAGGCACAGGCAAAAGAATTCTTCCGTCGCTTCACCCGCTCCGGCCGTATGCTGCTAAGCACTCAGGTGGTTCAGGAATTCTATGCAGCCCGCGCCCGCAAACTGGGCATGCCCCGCCGCCAGCTCCAGGATGCACCGCATCATTGCTCGATCTCCCTCTGGTCATCGTCGATCCGCCGCAGATCCTGTCGGCCATTCAGATCGAAGATCGATGGTCGCGCGCAAGCAGGGCGCCGCTCGCAAAAGAAGGCCACCCGGCTTCTCAGCGTCGGCAGCGAGTCGTCCATCCACGCCATCATACTGGAAAACGCTGTGTGGCTTTCGACACTTCCATCGCCTCTTCCACGCTCCTTCGGGTTCATTCGTGCGGAGCCAGTGTAGCGCAGGCCAGCGGCATCGACGGCCGTACTTTCGAAACACGGGAAACCAAACTGTTACTTGGCTCCCCCCAGCGCTTCCAAGCGACGGCGGGCTTCTCCCGCCAGCGGATCTTCGTTACCCTTCTTGATCCCGAGAAGAATCCTGTACGAGGCCGCGGCTGCTGGACTCTTCACGCTCTCCTGGACGCGCCCCAGGTAGAAGTAGATTTCCGGAAGGATCCGGTAGGTTGGCACATCGTCGAGGAAAAGGGAAGTCGCCTCGCCGCGCCGCTTCAGGCACTCGTCGAACTCGGCATGCGCTTCGGTATACGCTCCCGCCTGCAGATAGGCACGTCCCAGGTCATAGCGTCCCACCCAGGTGTCTGCCAGCTTTTGCGCTTCTTGAATCTGCCGTACAGCCGCTCGATAGTCGCGGCCCTGCATCTGTACCTCGGCTTCAATCAGCTTTCCATATGCCTGCGGCTCTGGCTCGAATCGACTGGCCAATTGCGAGGCCAGCGTGCTCGCTTTCCCGGCTTGTCCGAGTTCCAGATAGATGCGCGCGGCGGGAAAGAGTACGCTCACTTCCTTACTCCAACCGGCCGCGCGGACGGCCTCTGCCACGGCTTTGGATTTCGCCCCAAGCAGGACTAGCGCGTGACCCAAAGTAACCGATTTCCATGCTGCCGTTTGCCACCTCTTTTCCGCGGTGTCGGCCGCCACGCCGGCCTGTAGAATGGAAACGGCGTCACTCACTCTGCCTTCATAGAGTGCCAGGTCCGCCAAACCGTCCGCCGCCAGAGACGCGCCACGGCTACACAGCTTCTCTAAACGCTCGTATACCTGCACCGCCTCCGCCGGCTGGCCTTGAGCCAGACGTGAAAGCGCCAAGGCGAGATACGGGTCCCTGTAGGAAGCGTCTGCGTTGATAACCGCCCGCGCATCCCGCTCCGCCGCCGGAAAATCGCCTGCGTACATAGCGTAGAGAGCAAGATTGTTTCGGGTCAGCAGCCGGTTGGGAAACGCCTCCACCGAGCGATGAGCTACCTCCAGCGCCGCCGGCATATCGCGTGCGTAAAAGTGCGCGAGCGCCAGGTTAGTCAGCGGCGTGCTATCGGCTGGATAACTCTTAACCAGAGTATTGAATTCTTCGATCGCTTGCCGGTAGTTACGTACCATTAGGTAATGAATGCCTCGGGTGCGGTGCTTTTCGCGATCGGTCATCTGATCGATATGTGCCATGGCCTTTTCGAAATAGTTCTCGGCCCCAGCTCGGTCGCCTAGGTTGAAAAGAGCCACTGCGGCGCCTGTGTAAGCTCGCCCGAAGTTCGGATCGAGTTCGATCGCCTTGGAGTATTCGGCAAGCGCCTCCTCCCACTTGCCGCCATAATGCAGATTCTGAGCCAGGCTGTAGTGGTGAGCTGCTTCGAGCGATCCCGTGCTCACCGGTTCTGCAACGCTCGCCGGGATCGATTCGCCCGCCCAGGCGGCCAGTGCCTTTCGGATGCGCGTGGCTACGTTTCTTGCCGCCGGAAGCACGCCGGGCTTATTCCCGGTTTTCGCGTCTTGGGTAACGATCGTTCTGCCCGCACCATCGATTGCCTTGACTGAAATCGTATAGCCTTCGCCATCGCGTGCGATAGAGCCGGCCACGATCACACCAATGTCCTCCCGCAACGCCACAACCCGGGCCAGCGACTCGTCCAGCGCGGATGCGTTCGAACGCAACTGCAAGCCGATCTTATGTGCCTCGCTTCGATCGTAGGGGTTGAGAAAGGGGGCTTCCTCCAAAGCAAAAACAATCGTGGGCTCCAGTGTCCCATTGAAAATGCTTTCGGAGGTCTTGTTCTCGAAGTCCGCCACCAGCACGCTGATGGCTTTCTGCGGCGGCGGGGGTCTCGAAACCAGCTTCGCCCGGAACCAGACGCCGGCAGCCGTTAAGGCCAGAAGGACCAGGCAGGCGGCCATTGCCTTCCAGGCCCGGCCTGGCAGGATCTGCCTGGTCCCGGCAAGAATCGACGGCCTCTCGACGCGTCCTTCAACTCCTCGAGGGCAATCTTTACATCTGCCATGTGCTGAAAGCGGTCCGCGGGATTTTTCTGCAGGCACTTGTGCACGATCCCCTCGAGCTGTTGCGGCACACCCGAAACCAGCTCGCGAACGGCCTTGGGCTCGACGTGCAGAATCGCCGATAGCGTCGAAATGGTCGTTTCTCCCCGGAATGCCCGCTGCCCGGTGATCATCTCGTAAATTAATGAGCCGAAGGAAAAGATGTCGGAACGCGCATCGATTCGCTTGCTCTCAGCCTGCTCCGGCGACATGTACGCAACGGTGCCGATGATGGCGCCTTCCTGAGTCCGAGCCTCCGTAATACTCCGCGTCACCGCGTCGGTATCGCTCTCGGTCGGCTCCATCAGTTTGGCCAGCCCAAAATCGAGCACCTTCACGAATCCCCGATCGGTAATCATGATGTTGGCGGGCTTCAGATCGCGATGGATAATACCAGCCTCGTGCGCCGCTGCCAATGCATCCGCGATCTGCGCTGCAAATTTCACCGCGTCACGGAGTTTGATTCCGTTGGTGCCGATCAATCGGTCCAGGGGTGTTCCCGCCACATATTCCATAGCGATGTAATCCACACCCTCACACTGGTCGATGTCGTAAACATGAATGATATTCGGGTGGTCCAGCGCTGACGCGGACTTGGCCTCCTGAACGAACCGCCGCTTGCGCTCGGGCTTGGCTAGCCCGACTTTCGCGAATCTGATGGGGTACAGCACCGACGCCGGGCTTCCGGAGGCCTGTTAAACAAGGGTTTCGCTCCAATCACAGACCTCTACATGGCTAGATGAAAGAATATGCCACTCAACCATAGCCGCTCCGG
>JBGPKH010000570.1:0-5939 GCA_041485845.1 Bryobacteraceae bacterium | reverse complement strand
GTGCCAGCGTCTTCAGGACTCAGTGCCGCGTGCGCCCGGCGCCGTGAAGCCCTCACCGCTTTTAATCCAGCCAGGCCTGGTGCAGGCGCATGGGTTTCTGGGGCACGGCCCCGAACCGCCGCTCCCGTCCGCGAAACTCCTGGACGGCGGCGGCCAGGTCGCCGGCGCCAAAATCGGGCCACATGGTGCGCGAGAATACCAACTCCGCGTAGGCCGATTCCCAGAGCAGAAAGTCGCTCAGCCGGCGCTCTCCGCCCGTGCGGATCAGCAGGTCGACGGGCGGCCCGAGCGCCCGCCCCAAAGCATCCAGAGACAGCTCCGTCACTCCGCGAGCCGCCGCTAAAATCGCGTCCCGCGCCGAATAATCCACGGCAATCCGGAGCCACAGCCTGGTCCCGCCGGCGCTGACCTCTTCGGCCCGCTCAATCGCAGAGCACAGCGACTGGTCCAGGCGGTCGCGCCGCCCGATCGCCTCCACGCGGATGCCGTTTTCGACGCACCGCGCGGTCTCCTTCTTCAGGTAGATCCCGAGGAGTCCCATCAGCGCGTCCACCTCGGCCGGAGGGCGCCGCCAGTTGTCCGAAGAGAAGGCAAACAACGTCAGGATTCCCACCCCCAGTCCTGGCGCCGCTTCCACCACCCGGCCCACGGTCTCCACTCCGGCGCGGTGGCCGGCTATGCGCGGCAGTCCCCGTGCCAAAGCCCAGCGCCCGTTCCCATCCATGATGATTCCTGCGTGTAGAGTACTTTGAACTGTAAAGTATTGGGGCATAAAAAAAGGACCCTCACCGGTCCCGCATGGCTTGGATCAGGGCCTCCATGTGATCCAGGTACCGATCGAGCGCCCGCCGGCCCGCCGCCGTAAGGCGATAGTCGGTGCGCGGCATGCGTCCTGCGAACGACTTGGTACACGCTACGTACCCCGCCTCCTCCAGCTTGCGGGCATGTACGCTCAGGTTGCCGTCGGTGGTGTCGAGCAGCTTCTTGAGCTCGTTGAACGTCAGGGACTCGTTGACCGAAAGCGCGCTCAGGATTCCGAGCCGCAGCCGCTCGTGGATCAGACGATCGAGCTTCTCCGCCGTCACCGCCGCTGGAAGATCCACCGGCCCCAGTTGCCTTTTCTCGCGCCGGACCGTATTCTGTTTACCCGCCATATTTCACCGCGATAATCGTTCCAAAAATAATGTGCAGGCCGCCAAAGCCGGCCGCCAGCAGGATGTCTCCCGAGATCTGTGGCAGCATTAGGGCAGCCGCTCCCGCCGCCATAAAACAGGCGCCCATCAAAGGCACCACCCGCACCGAGGCGCCGCCGCCCGAAACCACGCCGGCGCCGTAGAGCAGCATCCACGTGCCGGGCAGCAATCCGCGCAACCCCGCCCGGAATAGCACGGCGGTGAGCAGCGCTCCGGCCAGCATCGCGGGCGCGGAGCCGGCTACGAACTTGCGCCCCGGGCCCGACAACACCGGCATCTTCACGCTCCGCGACTTGAGCGCTGCCCCGGCCACCCCGATGGTGAGAGCGAACAGCCCTTCGACGATCCACACCGCCAGCCAACCGCCCGCGCCGGTCTGACGGTCCGCCAACCACGCCGCCGCCAGCGCCGTGGACCCCATCAGCATGCCGCCGACTCCCGGAACGGCGGTAAAAGACCCCGCCCGCTCCAGAGTCTGGCGGATGTACCGCAGATTGTCCATCGCGTGCGCATGCAGTTCCACGGGCTCGGGGCGAGGGGTCGCCATAAGTTCTATGATACGACGGCCGCGGCCGGCTTTCAAGTACTTTCCGCTGCAAAGCGGCACGGGGCCATTCATGGAGCCGGCGGGCGCTCACCGGATCGGCGAAAACGGCAGCGGGCGCAGGACGGAGTTGCTGATGTTGCTGACGATCTCGGCATCGCTCAGCCCCGGCTGCGCGCGCAGCTTCTGCCACTCCGGATCGGCGCCGAAACCGCGCCAAAGGCGCTCACGGGACGCCAGGTCGTCGAAGGCCAGCATATAGGTCAGGTTCGGCAGATTGCGCCCCACGATCGTCTGGCCGAAGAACACCGGGGTCATGCCCAGGCGGCGGAAGATGGCGATTTCGCCATCCTCGAACATCTTGATCTTGCGCCGCGAGGCCTTCTCATTCACCGACTCGTAAGTACGCAGCTCGAAGATACGCGCCGCGCGCTTGGCGTCGGAGGGAGGCGCCTCGATCGCCGGCATGCCGTCGAACGCCCGCAGCAGCGTGCTCTCCATGCGAGTGTAGGCGGGGTCGGAAATGTTGTTGTACTCGTCCCACCCTTTCGCGAATTCCTTGTCATCCGCGAAACGGCCGTGAATCGTCTCGATGGAGGCGAACGAGGGATACGTGGCGAGCGACAGGATGAAGGGGCTGCGCTCGCCGATCACCGGGCTGAAGAAGCCCAGCGGACCCACTCCGTTGCGCTTCGCCGCGGGCAGAAATACCGTATTCAAGTACTGGCTGGTGCGCTCCACCTGCGAGCCGGTCCGCAGGTAGAAGTAGACCAGATGGAACAGTTGGTTCTTCGGCGGATCGGCCGGAGCGGCGGCTGCCAGGCAACTGGCGGCAGCGGCGGTGACGAACTGGCGCCGTTTCATCCGCCCACCAGCACGGTCGGCAATCCCTGGACGATCATTCCCCCGTGCGCGGTCATATCCAAGATCCGCGCCTGCGGCAGTCCCACCGTAAGCACGGTCATCGACGCCTTCACAATCACGTCCGGCGGACCCACGCAGACACACATATCCGTGACTCGCGCTGCCAGCAGTCCGCCGATCAGCACGGTTGGCGCGCACGGCCCGCAGATTGGGCCGCCCACGTGCGGCACGATCCCGGTCACCATCGGACAGACGTGCATATCCGTAATTCTTGAAGCCGGCATTCCCATCTACGTCGCCTCCCCTAAACCACCAGGCACACAACCGCTGGCCGGCGCGCGCGGCTCCGATCGGAGCGGTTGATTGCCACTACGAACCCTCCCACAACTTGATGCGCCGCGTCACATCCACACCTTGCGCGATGAAGCTCTTGAACTTCTCCGGAGCCTGCTTGGGCTCGCCGCTCATCGCCGCGAAATTCACCGCGCCCGACACAGCCTTCGCCGTGAGATATTCGCCCGGCGGTACCGGCGGCACCTCGGGGGGAGCCAGGCTCCCGCCGCTGAAGAATGCCCCTAGCCCGGCGCAACCTGCCGCCGTGCCGAATTGCGCTTTTTGCGCCGCCTCATGGGCCGCCCGGCAGTTTTCATCGGTCGGTTGCGCGATCCACTTCTCGGTGGCCTCTAACGCGGCCTTGATCTTCGGCGGCGGGTTTTCGCCGGCCGCCCGCCGCGCGCACATCCATCCCCACCACACCGCCTCTCGCTTCGGCAAGGCGTGGGCCAGGAATCGTACGGCGTCCGGGTAAAGCTGCTTGTCCACCAACTCTGTGAGGTATTCGGGCGGCTTCTGGCCCGGACGCAGCAAGGCCATGGCCTCGTCCCCCAGCTCCGCTACCGAGCAGATGGCCGCGGTTTGCGAATTCGCCTGTTCCACGGTACCCATTTTAGTTGATCATCACCATGGCGCCCTTGATCGTCGTAATCGCATCTGACTTGATAGTTGTCATCAGGGCGTGTTCGTCCAATGTAAGCTGCGCATCGATCTTGATCATCATCGACGAGATGGTGATGCTGGTGGGGTCCATTACGATGCTGCTCTGGCCGCACTTGATGGTAATCTTTGTGACGGCCGTGGTGCTCTGCTGGTTGTTGATCTGCTCGGTGAGATTGTTTTCCACCGTCAGGGTATCGTCGCCCGGAGTCATCGCCATCTTGCCGATGTGCGTGGTGCGGTTGCGCTCCACCTCCACGGTCTTGTCCCGCTCGGCGTGAATCAGGATCTCTTCGCTGCCCTTCTTGTCTTCGAAACGGATCTCGTTGTAGTTGTCCGGAGTTCCGTTCTTCGAGCTGCGGCTCTTGATGCCGCTCTGCGTCTTGTCGTCCGGCAGCTTGTACACCGGCATCATGTCGGCATTGTACACGCTTCCCACGATGATGGGGTGATCGGGATCCCCTTCCTCGAAGCTCACGACCACTTCCTGCCCGATACGCGGAATGTGGATCATTCCCCACTGCTTGCCCGCCCAGAACGTGGCTACCCGCAGCCAGCAGGAGCTGTCTATGTTGTACTTGCCCTCGCGGTCCCAGCGGAACTGCACCTTCACCCGGCTGTACTTGTCGGGGAAAATCTCCTCGCCCGGAGGACCTACCACAGTGGCGAGTTGCACGCCGCGCACCGAGGGGATCGGCGTGGTCCGCTGCGGCCGGTAAGGCAATGCCGAAGGAATGCAGGAGAACTGGTTGTTGTAGCTCCACGCCTCCGGACTGATGATCCCGATCGGCTGCCGCGCCTGGTGTTCCACGCTGGTGATCACGAATTTGCCGTTGTCGGACCAGTGCTCGGACAGTTCGAAGGCGTACCCCGCGGTAAATCCCGCGTGCGAGGCCTTGGCCTCGATCAACAGCGCTTCGGCGGCCTCCTGCTGCATGCGGACATTGGCGGTCCGCACATTTTCCGTAAAGATCCACTGCAAGTGGTCGGGCTGCTCGCCGCCTCCCTTGTTGATGCCGTCGAAGTGGCGCGAGTATTCTCCGGGAAACTCGTAGATCTCCGTTCCGCCGCCTCCCGCGGTCAACTTGTGGGACGCCTTGCCGACCTGCACCGAATCCATGATGGACTTGTCCGCCGGCAGGCCCTTACCCGAACTGGGCAATTGGAAGTGCTCGTCCCATAACGTGCATTTGCCAGTCCGGATCTCCTGCGCCTTGTACCAGCCGTAGACCACGTCGTCTTCCGGTGTATAGCCGAAGTCCTCTTGGAACTTCACCTTCGAGCTGTACGGAATGTCCGGATGCGACCCCGGGGTATTGGCCAGCACCATGGTGTGGCCGCCGGCGGAATGTTTGAAGAAGTAGAAGATCCCCTCCTCTTCCATCAGCCGGCTGGCGAAGCGGAAATCGGATTCCTGGTACTGCACGCAGTATTCCCGCGATTTGAAATCCCCCTGGACTTCGTAGGAAACATCCAGCGCGCTCAGCACCTTCTTGATAATGTCGAGGCTGCTCATCTGCTGGAAGATCCGGCTGCGCACCGTGCGCGTCAGCAGCCAGAACTGCGGCACAATTTCGAGCCGGTACTGCGCGAATTCGGGATCGCGGTTTCCCGCCGTCACCTTGCGCACCACCCCGTTGATGTAGCGCTCATGGTTCGGCTTCGGGACGATCTTGACCGTGACCTTCTGCCCGAGCAACGCGTCGAACGGAATATCCGACCGGACATCGGCCACGGTCTCCAGCTCGAAATGAAACAACTCCGAGAGGGCTTCCCGCCCGTGGAGCTCGGTCAGGAGCAGAACATCTTTGCCGAGCGGTGTGGTCAGATTGATGGGCCGGTCTGTCTGTACATAAGTAGCCATTCGATCCTCCGTGGCGCAGGCACTCTTGCCTGCCGGGTCGAGATTTCCCTTTTTGCGGACGCTCCGGGTGTCCCGACCCTCTTCTTGCCGCGTCCGCCATGCGCCGGCAGGAGTGCCGGAGCGGCAGACTCACCTCACTAGTTATACACAAATGCCCCGTCGGCCCCCAGCGATACATGGATGGGAGCGACCTTCTGCCGCTCGGCCATTCTGCTCAGGATCCGGCGGGAGACCTCCGGCAGCAGCGTGTTGGTCAGGATATGGTCCACATTGCGCGCGCCGCTCTCTACCTCCGTACACCGCCGCGCCACTTCTTCCACCAACTGCTCGTCGTGGGTCAGCGCGATCCTGTGCGTCTCCTGCAGCCGCCGCTGGATCTTTCCGAGCTTCAGGCGCACGATCTGCTTCAGCACTTCGTCGCGCACCGGGAAGTACGGAATGATCACCAGGCGCCCCAGAAACGCCGGCTTGAAGATCTTGT
>JBGPKH010000569.1:0-5951 GCA_041485845.1 Bryobacteraceae bacterium | reverse complement strand
TACGGCGAGATGCTGCTGGAGCGCGGCGCGGCAGAGGACGAGTTCACCACCAGCGTCAAGCTTCAATCGGTGAAGGGCGGGCCGGCACTGACTCACACCGGGACAGGGCTGGTGTATGCGGGATACTCCTGGCGCGGGCGCTCCAAGGCATCGGGCATGCCTACGGGTTCCGCTCCCGACGATCTCTCGCACGAGATGCGCGAAGTGATGTGGATCTCGCCCGATCAATTGTCCGCCGAAGGGCGCTGGTTCTGGGGCGAATATCAGGAGTTCGGTGTCGATGTGAAGATGGAGCGGGCCTCGGATGGGCCGATGCTGATGGGGACCGATCTCACGTCGCTCAAGGCCGGCTCGACGGGAGTGGCCGTCAAGCTCGTGGGCGATCGCCTGCCCGCGGATATTGCGCCGGACGATCTGGACTTGGGGACGGGCGTGACCGTGCGCCGCATCGTTTCCCACAATGCAACGAATGTGGTGGCCGAGGTCGATGTGGCGGCCGATGCCGTTCCCGGCAGGCGCGACGTGGTCTACCGGCGCTCGGTGCTGGCGGGCGCGATCGCGGTCTACGACAAGGTGGACTACATCAAGGTGATGCCGCAATCGACCATCGCGCGGCTGGGCAGCCCGACGCATCCGAAAGGCTACCAGCAGTTCGAAGCCATCGCCTACCAGCGCGGCGCCGACGGCAAGCCGTACACCGCGGACGACGTCGAGCTGGGCGCTATCGATGTCACATGGAAGGCGGAAGAGTTCTACGCGGTCTACGGCGACGACGACAAGGAGTTTGTCGGCAGCCTGGGGCCGGCCGGGTTTTTCACGCCCGCGTCGGACGGTCCCAATCCGCAGCGCAGGTTCGGGCGCAACAACTACGGCGATATCTGGGTAGTGGCTACGGCGAAAAACGAAAAGGACAAGGACGGGAACCCGCTGGTCGGCAGATCTTACCTGGTAGTGACCGTGCCGATGTACATTCGTTGGGACCAGCCGGAGGTGGCCCAATGACCGCCACCGGCACGCGCGTGTATCGCCTCGGCGAATTCCACACGTTTGAAGGCGGCGGCCGGCGATTTCTATACCTGGTGCCGGCGGGCGCCATTTTCGAATTGGACGATGCCGCGGGAAGGCTGATCGACCGGTTGGCCGAAGGGGAGACCTCGCACGAACGGTTGGTCGCGGATTTGACGGCGGGCGGAATGGCTTCGGACGACGCGGAACAACTGCTGGAAGAAATGTTTTATTCCCGCGCGATTGTCGCGGGCGCCGCGATGCCCGAGCCGGCGCAAAACCCGCCCGCCGGCTTTCCCTTGCAGACGCTGGTGCTCAACCTGACCAATCAGTGCAACCTCTCCTGCCAGTATTGCTACGAGTTCGGCGAGGACAAGGTGGCCACTCCCGAGGGCAAGCCGAAATTCATGGATTTCGAGACGGCCCGGGCGTCCGTGGACTTCCTCCTGGAGCAATCGGCCGGCCGGCGCGCCATCCACATCACCTTCTTCGGCGGCGAGACGCTCATGAATTTCCCGCTGCTCAAGCAGGTGGTGGCTTATGCCAACCAGCAGGCCGTCGCGCAGGGACGCAGCGTCGATTACAGCCTCACGACCAACGCCACCCTGCTCACGCCCGACATCATCGCGTTCCTTTCGCAGCACCGCATCGGCGTCACCGTGAGCATGGACGGCCCCAAGGAAATGCACGACCAGCTTCGCGTCTTCGCCAACGGCCGCGGCAGCTACGACATCATCGAGCCCCGTGTGCGCGCGCTGATCCAGGGCCACGGCACGCGGCCCATCGCGGCGCGGGTCACGCTCACCTCGGGCGTGACCGACGTGCTCCGCATCTACCGCCACCTGAAGCACGATCTGGGGTTCCATGAGGTAGGCTTCGCGCCGGTCACGACCTCGCCGAATCGTCTCTACGCGATCAACGAGCGGGGCATGGATAGCGTGCTCGATCAGTTTCAGACGCTGGCTCGAGAGTACCTCGAATACGCGCTGCGCGGCGAGATGCACGGCTTCTCGAACGTCAGCGATACGCTGGCGGAGTTATGCCAGGGCGTCAACAAGTCGCATCCCTGCGGCGCGGCGCTCGGCCTGGTGGGAGTCGGGCCGTCGGGCGACATCGCGCCCTGCCATCGGTTTGTGGATTCCGATGTGCACGCTCTCGGGCACATCTCCACGGGAGTGGATCGCGCCAGGCAGGCCGAGTTCCTGCGCCGCGGCCACATCGATTCCAAGTACGAGTGTCATACCTGCTGGGCGCGCCCGCTGTGCGCCGGCGGCTGCCATCACGAAGCCTACGTTCACTACGGCGATACCGGCCACCCCAACCTGCACTACTGCGACTGGATCCGCGGCTGGACCGACACCTGCCTGCGGATCTACGGCGCCATCAGCGCGCAGAATCCCGGATTTCTCGAACAATTTGCCGAAAGGAAGGCCCTATGAAATACTTGCGGCCGGTCAACAAAAAGGCGCGGCGCATCGACGATCAGGTGGTGGCAATGCGTGGAGACATAGTCGCGCTCCAGCAAGGCCCGCAAACGCCGCAGCAGCGCCCGCACGTGCCCATGGGATGCTCGCTGGCCTTTTCGCCCGGCTGGGAAGTGGATTCGGCGGGCGGAACCTCCGGCCTCTGCCAGCCCGTGGAGCGCGACCTTTACGATTGCTACGTGACCTGCTTCTGGCCCGCGCAGGTGCCGGACCATCTGAACAATTATCCGGGCTGGGCGAGCAAGTGCGCCGCCGCCACCAAGGACTGGCGGAACCTGGACCTCGTATTCCCATAGACGCGCCATGAAGAGAATCCTTTCCCTATTCACCCTGCTGTGTCTGCCGGCCTGTGCCGGCACGCTGTACCTGGGCGCCTATCCCAACTCCGTCCTGGTTTTCGATGAGGCCAAGGGACAGATCGTGGATCGCATCCCCTTGACCACCGGGCTGCCGGTGAGTCTGCGGCTCTCCCAGGACCGCAAGAAGATCTACGTCACCACCAACGACCACAGCGGCATCGAGGTCATCGACATCGCCACGCGCAAGGTGATCAATCACTTTGTGCTGGATACCGAGACCAAGCGGTATCGCCTGGGCGGCGGCGCCCCCGATCCCGAGGACAAGATTCTCTATACCACCACCACCGAAATCACCAGGATGACGGACCGCTACGAGATCGGCCGGCCCAAGTACACGGTGATCGACCTGGCGGAGAAGAAGATCGCACGCATGGTGGACATTCCCCCCGTGGACGAGAGTGGCTTCGGCGGCGGGCGCGGGGGCGGCGCCTTCGAGGTCTCGCCGGACGGCAAGTACCTGTACCAGTTCCGCGACAGCGTGGTGATCCTCAATACGTCGGACTTCAAGGAGGTGGAGCGCATCGAGTTGTCCAAACCGGAATTGCCGGGCATGGAGACCGTGGGATTCGGAGGCCTGCTGGATTCGATTACCGAGCCCGGCCAGCGCGTGACCGTCTTTAACTCGTCGGACCCTGTGGTGCATAACCGGGTCTTCGGCATCGGCCGCTTCGACCTGACCACGCGCAAGTTCGACTTTACCCCCATCGGACCGGCGCCAATGGCGATGGCGGGATTCCACGTGGCGCCGGACAAGAAGTCGGCGTACACCATCATCGCCAACGGGAACCAGGGGAACAAACGCTGCGAATTCTGGTCGTTCGACCTGGGGACCAACCGCATCGCCAAGACGGCGGAGGTGCCCTGCCGTTCGCGCTTCAGTTTCGGCGCTTCCACCGACGGGAAGAAGCTCTATCTCTACGGCGCCGGCTTCGAAATTGAGGTGTACGACGCCGTCACTTTGAAATACGAGCGCACCTGGGACCTGAATAACGACGTCACCATGGCGGGCATGATCGCGCTGCCCTAACAGGCACGCGAAGAAGTGTAGGCCGCAGATAAACGCAGATGAACGCAGATAAGAAAAGTCGGTGTTATCTGCGTTCATCTGCGTTTATCTGCGGCCCATTTTTCTTCGAGCCTCCTGAAGGAGCGGTCTTACCGGAGCACGAGTGTACGTGAGCGCGCCCGCGAACCATAATCCCGGCCAACGGATATCGCTGACCGGATACCGCCGGGCGCTGCGTTTCATCGTCCCTTACTGGCCTCGACTCACGCTGGTCCTTCTGGCCGGCGTCGCGGCCACGGCGTTCGGGCTGGTGCAGCCGTACTTCTCCAAGCTGCTGATCGACGAAGCGCTTCTCAAACGCAACTTCCGCATGCTGGCCATCGTCAGCGGGCTGATGTTCGGCGTCACCGTCCTGGGCTTTGCGCTGAACATTTTTTCCAGCTATCACTACGTGCGCGTTTCCGCCGCCATCCTGTTCGACATGCGGCTGGCGCTCTACCGCCACCTGCAAGCACTCTCGCCGCGTTTTTGGGCGCGCACCAAAATGGGCGACGTAGTCTCGCGCATCAACAACGATATCGCGGAAGTGCAGCGGGTCTCGGCCGACAGCCTCTTGTCCGTGCTTTCCAACGTAGTCTTCCTGATCGGAAGCGCGATCATCATGTCGTCGCTCAGTCCGCGCCTTTTTCTGGTGAGCCTGGCGGCCGTGCCGGTGAGTCTCTGGGCGCTCCAACACTACCAGCACCGGCTGGTCGGGCGCGTGCGCGCGGTTCGCGAGCGCAGCTCCGACATCGGCAGCTTCCTGCTGGAAACGCTGCTCGGCATGCGTCTGGTGGTCGCGTCGAACGCCGAGGCGCGCGAGGTGGAGCGCTTTCGCTCCCGCAACCAGGGCTTTCTCGACGCGCTGATGAGCATGCAGTTGACCTCGTTCCTCGCGGGCGCGGTCCCGGGCTCGGTGCTGACTCTCTCCACCGCGGCCATCTTCCTGTACGGCGGAAAACTGGTGATCGACGGCGCCCTCACCACCGGTTCGCTGGTCGCTTTGATGGCCTACCACGTGCGCCTGCTCGCGCCGGTGCAGAATCTGATGGGCCTGTATACCAACCTGGTGTCCGGCGGAGTTTCGCTCTCGCGCGTCTGGGAACTGTTCGACGTGAAGGTGGAGATCGTCGAGCGCCCCGGCGCCACACCGCTCAAGGACTTTCGCGGCGAGATCGAGTTCGACCGCGTGACCTTCCGCCACGGGGAGAGTGCCGTCCTCCACGAGCTTTCGTTCCGCGTGGCGCCCGGGACCATCTGCGCGATCCTGGGCCCCAGCGGGGCGGGGAAGTCCACTGTCGCCGATCTCCTCGTGCGCTTCTACGACCCCGATTCGGGCGCCATCCGTTTCGACGGGCGCGATCTGCGCGATCTTACGCTGGAGAGCTTGCGGCGGTCGGTGGTGCTGCTCGATCAGACGCCTTACCTCTACCAGGCCAGCGTGCGCGAGAACATCGCGTACGCGCGGCCCGAAGCGGCCGGCGAAGAGATCCGCGAAGCGGCGCGCGCCGCCGCCATTCACGAGCGCATCCTCGCCCTGCCCGATGGCTACGACACCATCATCGCCGAGCGCGGCCAGACGCTTTCCGCGGGGGAGCGCCAGCGGATCGCGCTGGCGCGCGCGATTCTCGCGAACCCCAAGGTGCTGGTCCTGGACGAGCCGACCTCGGCGCTCGACGAAGCCAACGAGCGCGCCATCGCCGAGACGCTGGTGCGCGTGGCCGCGGGCCGCACGGCGATTCTGATTACGCACCGGCCGTCGCTGGCGCGGATTGCGCACCAGACGGTGATTCTCGATTACCCGGCCGGCCTCAGTTCAAATCCAGCGAGCTGAAACCGGAATCCCCGCTCGTCCCCACACCAGCCAATGTCCTACTCGACCAGTCTCGGTTCCGTCGCCCACCAATCGCCGGACCCGGATGGGGGTGGGCTCCGCGGGCTAGGTGACTCATCCCTATCTCCTCCGCAGCAGTCGATCCAGCCAGCCGATCCGGCGGTCGAAGTCCTCCAGCCGCCAGATATCTCCCTTGATGGTGAGAACGGAGGTGAGAAGGCTCT
>JBGPKH010000568.1:0-5974 GCA_041485845.1 Bryobacteraceae bacterium | reverse complement strand
AGGCCTAAAACATCAATGGAATCAAATGATTTGGTCGGCTAAAGAACTTGGTTGCGGAATCGCTGGCCTACAGGGCCTACAGTGCCTACACGTTGTCGGGATTTCCACGGCCCGCCCGCGAAATCTCGCTCTCTTACGGTCGCGGCTCCGTTGCGACGGAGAGCCGCGCGATCCGCGATGCCGCGTCGGCCGCCCCGTTGACGAAACGCGGCAACTCCGGCGGCCGATCCCGCATGTGCCGCAGCGCCGCCCGCGCCGCCTCCTCCGGATCCGTGACGAGGACTACGCGGCCGCGGGCGGATGCCCTGCGCGCGCGCAATTCCTGGCGGTCGTAGGCTCTCTTCCACGGTCGGGCCACCAGCGGAACTTCCCACGCGAGACATTCCTCGACCGTGTTGTATCCGGCGCCGCCGACCACCACCGCCGCGCACCCGAACAAGTCCATCGCCGGCCAGTAACGCACCCCGCGCCCGGCCGCAACGCAGCGAACGGGCAGGCCGGGGCCGGCCACGGCGCCGCCAACCCCCGCTGGAAGGGAGGGACCGGCCGCAACGCAGCGAACGGGCACGCCGGGACCGAGTTCCCGCAAAGCGGCCATTACGGCGGCATACCAATCGAGCTCGTTCCGCTTTCCCGAGGCGCACACCAGCACGCAATATTCTTCGTCCGGCGCCAGATGCAGCAGCCTTCTCACCCGCGCGCGATCCGGAATCTCGTCCGCGGAGCGCACCAGCCAGGGAGCGGTCTCGACCGCCAGGGGCAGATCGCCCAGTTGCGATCCCTCGCCCGCGCCCGGCACCAGCACCAGGTCGTAATGCGCTGCGACGAACGGACGAAGCTGCACCGCCGCTACGTAGCGCGGATTCAGGTCGCGATGTATCAGGACCTTGTGGGCATCCAGCGTCCCGAGTACGGCCGCCAGCTCGCCGCCGATGCCGCGCGGAAACGTATCTACGATCAGGCAGGAGGGCCGGCACTCCGCAATCTCTTGCATCGCCGCCGCGCGGGTTTGCTCCGCCGATGCACACGCATCGAGCATCGCGATGTCGAGCCCGGGAAGCGAAGGCCCTACGATGCAGGCGTACGGAGAATTGGTCAGGATGCGCACCGGCCTGTCCCGCGGCACGGCCCGCGCCAGCGCGATGGCTCGCGTCAGGTGTCCCCAGCCCCCGCCCAGCGCGTAGATCAGCCACACGCGAGCTAACTCTCCGTCATGTCGCTTTCGAACTGGTCGTCCGGCTGCACCAGGTCCGCCCCGTCGGCTTCGGTGAAGTCGGTGGAGGCCGCGTCGGGCGGAGACGAGGTGTCCGGCTCGCTACTGCTCGCCCCTTGATACAAGCCGTAGCCGAAGAAATAGTTGTCGTCGTAATAATCGTAGCGGCTATACCCGTAGCGGTCGCGGCGCGCGGCATACGGATCTTCGATTTGCCCGTTCTGGCAATCGGGACAGCCCACCGGTGTAGTGCGCCGGCAATCGTGCGGGAACAGGAAGCCCACGCGGCGCGGGCATTTCCACCCGGGAACACCCGGAGGAATCGGCGGACTCATTGCGCGCCCCCGCTCTTCTCCTGCGCGCGCTTCCGCGCCTCGGCTTCGCGCGACAGGTTCATGACGCGGTAGACCCCCAGAGCCAGCATCGAACTGGCCCGCGCCAGATCTTCGCTTTGCGTCACCACGGCCTTGACCTTGACTACGCGGCCGGTGACCTCCAGCCCTCGCACGGAGGCCGATGGCGGCAACTGAATCTCCTTTTGCATCATCTCCGCGAGCGATGTCAGGTCGCCATAGAGCTTGGACGGATACGCAAACCGCATCCCCACCAGGCTGCGGGTACGCGTCTTGGTTTTCGACTTGCCACGGGGGTTGGTGAACGAACGCTGGCGCACCAGGTCGTCGACGGTCGCGGTGAAAGTGGTGCCGTCGTGGAGGCTGGTCTCCACGGAGAACCACGAAGCTTTGAAGAGTTTTTCCTTGCCGTTCCTGCGACGCGCCAACTGGCTTTCGGCCAGCAGCTCCCGTTGGGGGTCGAACGCCAGGCGGATGGCGGCCGGCGACCTGGCATCCGCGTCGTGGGCCAGCATGGCGGTGACGGACTTCCCCAGCTCGCACCGCCGCGCGTTGTTGGCGATCGCCTTCGGGTAGGCCTTGACGCGGAAGAACAGATAGACGGCCACCGCGAAGAGAGCAATGCCAACCGGAAAGAACACCGCCAGGCCGATGAGGCCTGCCAGCAGCATACCGGCGCCGGCGAGCTGGAGCCGCTTCCGCGACGCGCGCAGACCGGCCGCCAGATTTTCGATGGAGGCGAGGTCGGCCGACAGCGTGTCGAGCGGCGCGCGCGTCTCGTAGAGGCGCTCCTGGCGCAGCCGGTTCACATCGAGAGGCATAAACTCCGTTATCTTAGCAGAGCGTGCTCCCGAAAGAAGCCGGGCGCGGCCGCCCGCGGCTGGCCTACATCTCGTTCGACACGGTGCCGGCGCCGAAGGGCGCGTCGACCCACATCGAGGCGTTCGCGCGGGCGCTGGCCCGCGCCTTCGGATCGGTCGAGCTGGTGACGGTATCCGGTTCGATGACGCCGGAACCCCGCGCCGAACGATGGCCGGGCGTGTTCCACAGCGAGCTGCCGGGCCTGGGAGCCAGCCTGATCGATCGGGTGATCTGCTTCCGCGCCTGCTTGAAGCATTGGCTCTCCGGCCGCAGGTTCGATCTCATCCAGTTCCGGTCGATCTTCGAGGGAGTTCCGCTGCTCGGGCTGCGGCCCCGCCCACGGCTCATTTTTGAGGTGAATGGGCTTCCTTCGATCGAACTGAAGTATCGCTACCCGAAAGCGGCCGACGATCGCGAGCTGATGCGCAAAGTGATCGCACAGGAGCAGGCCTGCCTGGACGCCGCCGGCCGCATCGTGACGCCCAGCGCGGTCACGGAGCGCTATCTTGCCGCCGGCCGGGGCGTGGACGCCGGCAAGATCCGGGTGATCCCGAATGGCGTGGATACCGTGCTGTTTCACACGGCGGAATTCACGCCGGAGCGCGGCGGTGAAATCCGCCTGCTCTATTTCGGCACGCTGGCGTCCTGGCAGGGGGTGGACCTCGCGATCCGCGCGGTGGCGCAGATCTGCGCGGAGGCGCCCGCGAGGCTCACCGTTTTGGGCGCCGCGAGCGCGCGGCAGAAGGAGCCGATTGCCACGCTCGCGGCGAAGCTGGGGATTGCCGAACGCGTGGAGATCGCGCCGCCGGTCTCGCAGCCCGAGCTGGTTGCGGCGCTGCACCGCTCGTCCGCCGTGCTCACGCCGCTGGCGATGAACGATCGCAACACGAAGCAGGGGTGCTGCCCCTTGAAGATCCTGGAAGGCATGTCGGCCGGCGTGCCGGTGATTGCGAGCGACCTGCCTGTGGTGCGCGAACTGGGCGAGCACGGCCGCCACTTTCTCCTGGTGAAGCCGGGCTCGGTGGATCAGATCGCGCAGGCCGTGCTGCGGCTCGCGAGCGATCCGGATTTGTGGCGTAGACTCTCCGCGGACGCGCGAGAGCGCATCGTCTGCCGCTACACCTGGGAGCGGTCTGGCACGGCGCTGGCCGCGGTCTG
This sequence comes from Bryobacteraceae bacterium, assembly GCA_041485845.1. Taxonomy (GTDB): domain Bacteria; phylum Acidobacteriota; class Terriglobia; order Bryobacterales; family Bryobacteraceae; genus OMOG01. The sequence continues at coordinate 2,389 of JBGPKH010000568.1, read as the reverse complement.
CGAGGAGCTGGGGATCAGCGAGGCGAGCAGCGACTGAAGGGGTGCTCGATGGATGATCAGATCGCGCAACCCGCCCTGACCGGCCAATCTCTATCCGAGCTGACGGTCTGCAGAAGCTGATGCGACGATGATTGCAGGCCAACCCGAAGATCCTCCGCGGACCGATCGCCACTTCTACGGTTTAGCGGTTTGCGTACCAGCAGCGTCGGCGACGTATCACAGGAATAAAAGCCGACCTGTGGACTCATCCGGCTGCACTTCCTCGAACGCCGTTTGGGGCCAGTTTCCGAGTTGGCGACCATCTGGGATCTGGAGCGGCCGCACTCGCACACCTGCAGCTCGCCCCCGTTATACTTGGTTGAAGTAACCTGCCCTTTGGACTAACGGCGCAAGGAGGCCAACCCGTGAGCACCGAGCCAGCTCCGTCACGCGCGGACAACAGTCGCGAAGATCCAACGCGCACCATCCAGATAACGGGTGCTGCGCTTGGAGCCACCATTGGGCCCTACAAGTTGATCCGGCAGATTGGAGAAGGCGGCATGGGAGTGGTCTATCACGCCCAGCAATTCCAGCCGATCCGTCGGGAAGTCGCACTCAAGATCATTAAGCCTGGCATGGATAGCAAACAGGTGATCGCTCGCTTTGAAAGCGAGCGTCAGGCGCTGGCGGTAATGGATCACCCCAACATCGCCCATGTGTTCGACGCCGGCGCCACTGCCACGGGTCTGCCCTATTTCGTCATGGAGTTGGTAGACGGCGTTCCCATCACACGCTACTGTGACTCCAGGCGCCTCAGCGTAACGGAGCGAATCGAGCTGTTCATCCCTGTCTGTCAGGCAATCCAGCACGCGCATCAGAAGGGTATTATTCACCGCGATATCAAGCCTTCGAACATTTTGGTAGCCGAGGAGGAAGGCAGAGCGACTCCCAAGGTGATCGACTTCGGCCTCGCCAAGGCGTTGGGTCATCAGCTTAGCGACGCCACCATGATGACCAACCTCGGGGCCGTCGTTGGCACGTTGGAGTACATGAGCCCGGAGCAGGCGGAGCTCACGAAACATGACACCGACACGCGGAGCGACGTGTATTCCCTGGGCGCGGTTTTGTATGAGCTGCTCGCCGGCGTGCCGCCGCTCGAGCGCGACCGCATGGCGGGATACGTCGAGGCGCTGCAGCTCGTACGCGAGGGAGAAGCTAGGCCGCCGAGCATACGCCTCCGCCGCTCCCCCAGTTCCGCCGAAATTGCGGCGCAGCGAAGCACCGATCCAGGCAGGTTGCCGAAGCTCTTGCATAACGAATTGGACTGGATCGTGATGAAGGCCCTCGAGAAGGACAGGATGCGGCGCTACCAGACGGTCATCGGCCTCGAGCGTGACCTGAGGCGCTATCTGGCGGGCGAACCAGTCGAAGCAGCTCCGCCTTCCGCAGCCTACCGGTTCGGCAAGTTCCTCCGGAAGCATCGGGCATGGCTCGCCACGGCGGCGGCATTCGGGACGCTTTTAATAGCAGCAGCCGTATTGAGTTCCTGGATGGCGGTGCGGGCGAGGCGCGCCGAGCAGGAAGCTCAGGCAGTCAACGACTTCCTGCTAAACGATCTGCTTGCCCAGGCCAGCGCGTACGGGCAAGCTCGGCCGGACATCAAACCGGATCCTGACCTGAAGGTGCGCACCGCACTCGATCGGGCCGCCACGCGTATCGAAGGGAAATTCGCCGAGCAGCCGCTGGTGGAAGCCTCCATTCGCGCGACCATCGGCGCGGCCTATGTCGAACTGAGCCTCTACACAGACGCCGAGCGACAGTTCGAACGCGCGCTGGAACTCAGACGGCGGGTCCTGGGTGAGAAGGATCTCCGCACACTCAAGAGCATGCTGGATATCGCATGGGTCTACGAGCGGGAAGGCAAATTCACCCAAGCTGAGGCGCTATACGCGAAAGGCCTGGAGGTGCAACGCCGTGTCCTCGGCGACGAGGCCCCTCGGACGCTGCGGACCATGGCCTCCTTGGCCGCGATATCCGGGCAGCAGGGAAAGTACTCGGCGGCGGAGACGATTTACCTCAGCCTCTTGCCAATTATGCGGCGCGTCCTGGGCCCCGAGGATCCCCAAACCCTCCAGAGCATCGCTAATCTTGCCGCCGTATATCATAACCAGACCAAGTATGCGGAGGCGGAGCCCCTGTATTTGGAAGTTCTCGGAGAGCGGCGCAGGAGCCTCGGGGAAGAGCACCCTTCCACCCTGATCGTGCTCTCGAATCTGGCTGAATTGTATCGGGATCAGGGCAAGCACTCACAGTCCGAGCCGCTGTATCTTCAGGTTCTGGCGGCTGACACTCGCGTGCTTGGAGAAAAGCACCGCCAGACGATCTACACGCTGAACGGCCTGGCCGGTCT
>JBGPKH010000567.1:0-5988 GCA_041485845.1 Bryobacteraceae bacterium | reverse complement strand
TGGAAAGGCGACGAGCACAACAAGCAGTTGCAGCGCATCTACGGGACGGCCTTCTTCACCAAACAGGATCTCGAAGATTACCTGCATCGACTCGAAGAAGCCAAACGGCGCGATCACCGGCGGCTGGGCAAGGAACTGGAACTGTTCATGGTCAGCGACACCGTGGGTTCCGGCCTGCCGCTGTGGCTGCCGAAAGGCGCCACCGTGCGGCGCCTGCTGGAAGAGTACATTCTCGAGCGTGAACGCGCGTCGGGATACCAGCACGTCTATACGCCGGACCTGGCGAAGGTCGACCTGTACAAGCGCTCGGGCCACTGGGAACATTATCACGACACCATGTTTCCGCCGATGGACCTGGAAACCGAGCAGATGGTCTTGCGGCCGATGAACTGCCCGCACCACATCCTGATTTACGAGTCGAAACAACGCAGCTATCGCGACCTGCCGGTGCGGCTGGCCGAGCTGGGCACCATGTATCGCTACGAGCGCTCCGGCGCGCTCAGCGGGCTGAGCCGGGTACGCTCGATGACGCTCAACGATGCGCACATCTTCTGCACGCCCGATCAGATCAAGGAAGAGTTTTCCAGCGTGATGAGGCTGGTGGAGGAGGCGTATCGCGATCTCGGAATTACCAAGTACACTTACCGTCTGTCTCTGCGAGACAAGGCGAACAAGGAAAAGTTCGTCGACAACGACGAGATGTGGCAACTCGGCCAGCGCGTGCTGCGGGAAGCGATGGACTCGCTCGGGCTGCCCTACAAAGAGGCTCCGGGCGAGGCCGCTTTCTACGGACCGAAGCTCGACATACAGCTTGCCGACGTCATGGGCCACGAGGAAACCTACTCCACGATTCAGGTGGACTTCCATCTTCCCAACCAGTTCGCTTTGAACTATGTGGGCGCCGACGGAAAGGAGCATCGCCCGGTGATGATCCATCGCGCCATTGTCAGCACCATGGAGCGCATGGTGTCGTACCTGATCGAGCTGTATGCCGGAGCTTTCCCGGTCTGGCTGGCGCCGGTGCAGGCGACGGTGCTGCCGATCACGGACAGGCAGACCGAGTATGCCCGCGGCATCGAAAAGGCGCTGGTGGCGGCCGGCATCCGGGCCACGGTTGACGAGCGCAACGAGAAGGTCAACCTCAAGATCCGCGAGGCCCAGTTGCAGAAGATTCCGTACATGCTGGTGGTGGGCGACCGTGAGCAGCAGAACGGCCAGGTAGCTGTACGCCACCGCAAGCAAGGCGACCAGGGCGTCAAGACCCTCGAAGGCTTCCTCGGCGAGATCCGCAACCTGATCGAGACGAAGGCAGTTTCGGAGTAGGGCGGGCATGTACGCCACCCCCGAAGCCACGGCCCGATACGCCGCCCGCCGCCCCGAATACCAGGCCGCCGGCTTCTATCGCACGGTCTTCGGCCTCAGCGTCTCCAGCCTGGGAATCGGCACTTACCTGGGAGCCGCCACCGATTCCGCGGACCGCGCTTACACCGAGGCGCTGATCGCCGCGGCACTCGCGCATCTCCAGCGGGAAGAGACGGTCGTCTGCACCAAGGCAGGCTTTCTGACTCCGGGCGCGGTGGGCAACATGCACTCGCTCGCGCCGCGGTTCCGAACGCGGTGCGAATTCGAAGGGCGGATCCGCCGCGCTTTCGCGCAGATGGAAAGGCTGGTTGACCATCAGAAGATCCGCTGGCACGTCGCCGCCACCTGGGACAGGTTTCGTAAGAAGGACGCTCGCGGGCGGCGCCGGGCGCCACTTCCGCATCATCCAACTCCCGTTCAATCTGTCGAGGAGGGAAGCCGTCGCTGGCCAACCCGAGAGCGCTCTTCAGCGGCGGAACGGCTGGGAATCACGGCGGGGGCCAACGCCGCACGCGCAATCCTGCCGGGTCTGGCTACGGATGCCCAGCGCGCCATTCCGTTCCCGCGAGCCACGCCGGGGATGGCGGTGGCGCTGGTGGGAATGGGAAGGCGGGCGCAGGTCCTCGACAACCTCGGAGTTGCCCGGGTTCGGCCCGCGACTCGCGAAGAATACCCGCGGCTGTACCGGTGATGACGGCTATCGAAATCGCGGACGACCTCGCGCTGCTCGACGCGGCGATCGAGGCGTTGCCCAACAGCCCGGCGGTTTTCGCGCTGTGGCCCCGCGAGGGCGATCCGTATCTCTCCAGGACCGCCGTGCTGCGGCGCCGCCTGCTCCGGCTTCTGAAGCAACGCGAGAAGCCTTCGCGGCTGCTGAACCTGCGTCACACGGTGCGGCGCATCGAATACCGCCTCACGGGCTCGGCCTTCGAATCGGGCGTGGTCCTCTACGAACAGGCGCGCCGTCATTTTCCGGAAACCTACCTGGAACTGCTGAAGCTGCGCATGCCGCCCTACGTGAAGATCGTCCTCAACAACGAGTTCCCTCGCAGCCAGATCACCACCCACCTGACGCGGGGCGCCGGCCTGTATTTCGGCCCCTTCCGCTCCCGCGCGTCGGCGGAGCGCTTTGAAAGCCAGTGCCTCGACCTGTTTCAGATGCGGCGCTGCCAGGAAGACCTGGTCCCTTCGCCCGAGCACCCGGGTTGCATCTATGGGGAGATGGGCATGTGCCTGCGGCCGTGCCAGCAGGTGGTCGGAGCGGCCGAGTACGGCCACGAGGTGGCGCGCGTCACGGAATTTCTGCGCACCGGCGGCCGTTCGCTGCTGGAGGCGATCGGGCACTCCCGCGACCGCCTGAGCGAGGAAATGATGTTCGAGGATGCCGCCCGCCAGCACAAGCGATACGAAAAGGTTCAGGAGGTGCTGAAGTTGCGCGACGAATTGGCGCGCGATGCCGATCGTCTCAATGGGGTGGCGATCACGCGGTCGCTGGCGCCCGACGCCGTCGAGATGTGGTTCGTCCGGGAAGGCAACTGGCAGGAGCCCCAACGCTTCGGCTTCGAGGTACAGGAAGGCAAGCCGGTGTCGCTCGACCGCAAGCTACGCGAGACCTTTGGCGCCGTTACGCCGCGCAAACTGACCATACGCGAGCGCCAGGAGTACCTGGCATTGCTGGCCCGCTGGTACTACTCGACCTGGCGCGACGGCGAGTGGCTGAGCTTCGACAGCTACGACGACATCCCGTATCGCAAGCTGGTACACGCAGTTTCGCGCGTGGCGCGGCGCGAGGCAGGGCTATAATGGTCTTTTCCATGGGATACCGGGAGATTGCCGAATGAAAGAGTGGGGCTTCGCCCAAACCGATCCGTCGCAGGAACTGGCGCAAGTGCATCTGTTCTCCATCAAGAAAATCCAGCCCGGCGGAGAAGTCGAGTTCATCATTACCGTGAAGGAGTACATCACGCCGAGGGAACCGACCATGCACTTCTTCGCGCAGTCGGACAAGCAGACCAACCAGCGCACCGCGCCCTTCACACCGTGCGGCTGGGGTAAGACGATGCTGGAGGCGCTTTCCGAGTGCGTTCGCGCGATCAACCGGTTTCCTTACGAGGAGACCAATTCCGCGGGGGTGTAGCGGCTATCGGACTACGGGCGGATTTCCCACCTGGGTACCCAGCCCCGCGTACATTTCTTTAACCTTGATGACCTTGTCGCCGTTGAAGGTCACGAAGGTGATTTTGCCGGGGGCCTTTCCGTAGACCCAATCCTCCAGTTCCATGCCGTCTTTGGTCTCGCGAGACTTGTGCTCGGGACGGCCCAGCGCCATGACCACCTGCTCGTGGTTCATGCCTTCGCGCGCGCGCTTCTCCTTGATGGCCTGCTGCACTTCCGGCGGCAGCGTCTCGGAATAAATCTCGGTGACGCTGTGCTTCTCGAAGTCCAGGACCGGCGCCAGCATTTTCTTGATCTCGGACGCCTTGATGGGTTCCAGCGGCTTGTGGAAGAGAATGGCGATGGAAGTGCCGCCGGGCGCGTTGCTGTCGTTATTGCCGATGGGCACCGATTGTCCGCCGTTCACCCCGACCTGGACACCCTGATACCACTTGCGACCACCCTTGAAACCGCCGTTGATCTCGAGGACGATGCGGTCGCTCTCGATGGAGATTTTGGTGACCTGCACGTTGTCGCCGGTGCGCGCGGCCGGACCGCTTTCCTTGGCGATCTGCCCCCATTGCTTCTTGTCGTAGGCGCCGTTGGAATCGAACTCCAACGCTTTCTTGGAGCGGGGGAGCAGCACCTTGGCGGTGCAGTATTCGGCCATCAGGCCGCGGGTCAGCTCCACGCGGTCCTCGAAACCGAGCTTGTCGGCGATCGCCAGCGGCGGCAACAGGCTCAGGACGGCAATGACGGCGAGGGATCGCATGTTTCACTCTCCGCGGGCGGGCCGGTGAGCGGCGAGGATTGCCGGCGAATGGGCGCTTTCCGCACGAGAGCGAACAGAAGCAGGAGCGCCGCGGAAGTCAGAACGCTGGCTTCCGGGCCGTAGTCGCCTCCGCTCCACAACCCGCCGGCGGTCCACAACATCTCGTAGCCCGTCATATTTATTCTAAGCCCGCTGAGGTTCACCCCGAAGAGGGGGAATGTCAAATTCCAGCCGAAGTGCAGACCGATGGGCAGCCAGAGGTCGCGGCTGCGCAGGTAGGCGTAACCGAACAGGATGCCGAAGCCCGCGGTGTTGGCGATCCCGAACCAACTGGCATTAGGGTTGGAACTGTGCATCAGCGCAAAAATGACGCCTACCGGAATGATCGTGGCGTAGGGCCCCAGGGCCGCCAGCAGGATCTGAAAGCCGTACCCGCGGAAGAAGAGCTCCTCGCCGCCGGAACCCGCGGCGAGCAAAGCGATCACGAAGATGACGGCGCCGGCGGAGGAACTCTCGGCGGGCGTGCGAACCATGTGGGCCGCGCCCACGATGAGCGGCGGCAACAACACCAGGCAGGCTGAGCCGGCGCCGCCGATGATGCCCCAGGCGAGGTTCTCCATCGTCGCGCGGTTCCACCACAGCCCCAGATCGATCACGCGCCGGTTCTCGTAAATGCGCAGCGCCAGCCAATTGGCGGAGAAGGCCGAAAACAGGACCGCCCCCACGTTGCCGGCGAGGTATCCACCGAGCCATAGCAGCACCTGGCCGAATACCAGCGCGGTGAGGAAATAGAGCACCACGTAAACGCCCACGTGAAGGAACAGGCGCAGCGGGTCTTTACGCATACGGGGGGCGGGCCTCGGGGCCGGTCTGGGGCCGCTCGAAAACCGGCAGTTCACGCTGCCGGCCAAGTACACGGTTTCGCGAGTTCGGTCTCGGATTGCCAGACGGCTTGCTGACGCGCGCGGCTCCGTACGGAGCCACGACCGTAAGGGAGTGGGATTCGGGGGGTGTACTGAGGTGACAGTTCCAAAGGCCGGCGGCATTGACCGCCAGCCCCACCGCTGGTATCTTCATGGTCAGCATGGCAGCCCGCCCGATCATTCAACTGGGCGACCCGCTCCTTCGGGCCGTCTCCACCGCCGCCACGGCCTCGGAAGCCGCGCCGGTTTTCGAGGATCTCCGTGACACGCTGCACGAATTCCAGCGCACTCACGGCTTCGGACGCGGCATCAGCGCGGTGCAGATTGGCGAGCCGAAACGACTAATATATATCGAACTGGAGGGCCGTGCCTACCAGCTCCGCAACCCGGCGTACGAATTCCAAAGCGAGCGAAAGTTTTGCCTGTGGGACGACTGCTTCTCGTTTCCGAATCTGCTGGTGTGGTTGGAGCGCGCGGAGGCGGTGCGCATCCGCTACGAGGACGACAACGGCGCGGCCGTTCGACTGGAAGCGGACGGAGCATTCTCGGAGCTCCTGCAACACGAGATGGACCATCTCGACGGCGTGCTGGCGGTCGATCGGGCGATCGACCGCAACAGTTTCTGCACGAGGGAGGAATACGAGCGCCGGTACGCAGCCGCCACCCCGGCCGCCGCACCCTAAGGCGTCACGGAAGAATAACCTGGACAGTAACCAGATCTCACCGCGGAGCCAACGCGAGGACGGCCGTCCTCGTTCATAGGAAGGGTGAGTTTGC
>JBGPKH010000566.1:0-5989 GCA_041485845.1 Bryobacteraceae bacterium | reverse complement strand
GGCTGGACAGGAGTCCTGTCCCACAGGGTGAGAATCCCGGCCCCCAGCCCGCGCGGCCCCCAACCCCACGCGTTCCTGGTTGACAATAGAGCCATGGCGCTAAAGTTCACGACTTCCTACCTCGAAGATTCCCTCGATCTCCTGCGCTACTACAAGAGGCTGGCGGAGCGCGCGATGGAGCAGGTCACCGATGACCAGCTCTCCGCCGCCCTGGACGCCGAGATGAACTCGATCGCAATCATCGTGAAGCACATGGCCGGCAACATGCGGTCGCGGTGGACCGATTTTCTGACCACCGATGGCGAGAAGCCCGACCGCAATCGCGAAACCGAGTTCGAAGAGCCTCCCGCAACCCGCGAAGCCTTGATGCAACTATGGGAAAAGGGGTGGAGCTACGTGTTTGCCGCGCTCGAGCCGCTTTCCGATGCCGACCTGAACCGCACGGTCATGATCCGCGGCGAGGCGCACTCGGTGATGCAAGCCATCAACCGCCAGATCGGACACTATGCCCACCACGCCGGACAGATCGTCCTGCTGGCGAAGCATTTTCAAAGCGGCCGGTGGAAGTCGTTGAGCATCCCGCGAGGAAAGTCCGCGGAGTTCCACCAGCGCGTGCTGTCGCGCGAAATCAGCCAGCGGTAATCGGTGCCTTAGCGCCGCCCGGCAGACCCCCGAAGCGTAGTCCGGGCCGCCGCTTCCAGGTCGGTCCGCGCCTTCATCCAATCCGCGCTGCTGGTGGCCGGCGGCCGGTTCTCCGGAGTGAAGTACCCCGGTACCGTATCCAACAGGTGCCGCGCCGCGGTCTGCCCCGTGGCGAATTGTTCCCGTGTGGGGTTCGGCAGCTTCTGCGCGTTCAGCGAAGCCAGATAGAGCACCAGGATCATCTGCCGCGGGTCGTCGAACGAGTTCTCTCCCGCCTTCGCGACCAGCGGCGCCGCCGTTTCCAATACCTTGGCCGGCTGCTGCAGCCCGTTGTGCGCCAGCACATAGTAGTACAACCGGTCTTCCTTATAATCCGAGTCCCGGTATCTCTGCGACCACGTGTCCAGGTCCGCCAGCGCCTTGCCGAAATTGTTGCTGTTGACGTCCTTGATGACCTCGCCCGCAATATCGCGCTCGCCTGAGTTGCGAAACCGCTTGTCGCGAGTAATGACGCTGGGCGGCGGGGGATCGGGTTTGTGCCGGCTGCTTTCGCCCGCGGGCGATGGCTTCGCGCTGTCGCGGCGCGGGCCCGCGGCAGAGGCGGGCGGGGGAGGTCCCTGGGTGGACGTGGCCGTTCCGGTTGGCAGCGGCCTGGGCGGAGTGCCCGGAGAAAGCGGCCGCCGTGAGTAGTCCGGGTGATCCGGCGGGTTCAGTACGATGCCCGTGTACACCGGCACGGGATAGGCGATCTCCACCGTCTGCGGCGGATCGGGAGGCGGCGTGATGATCACCACCGGCGGCGGAGCGGGCGGATTCGTCACCACGATGGCCGGCGCGGGCGTGTTTCGAAACGTGACACCGTCTAATACCGGCGCCACACGCGTGCTGCCGGCACGCAACTCCGGGCGGGTGGCATCGAGCCGCGACGCCACCAGCGCCGGCGAAGGCAGCGCCAGCGCGAATGCCGCGGCCAGGAGCGGATCCTTGGGACGGCCGGTGAAGCCGGCGGGATCGATCGCCGTCGCGTCCGGCTGAAACGCGGCGAACGTAGTGTTTACGTTGAGGTATTGCAGGGGCTGGCCGGCATCCGGGCCGGAGAGTTTCCAGTCCTCGCCGGGAGCCAGCGGACCCCATCCCACGAACTTCGCGGCCCGCAGCCAGTACACCTCCCCAGGTTTGAACACGGCGTTCTTCGCCGGCGCCCACACCCACCCGAGATTCTCTTTACGCGTCCATCGGCCGTAATGATAAGGCAGCCACCCCCAGGGGTCGTCGCTCACCCACGTGTAGCCGAGAGTGTCGTACCACCGCCACCGCCCGTTCTGAAACGGCGCCCACCCGTTCGCAGCTTTAGGCTTCCACACCGGACCCAGTTCCTCCGTCTGCGTCCATTCGCCCGCCGTGTCGAGATCCACCAGGCCGTAGCGATGGATCACGTGCGCGGCCGAGGTGTTCGTCTCCAGCGCCTTGTCGCGCGCCTCGCTCCAGCGGTCCAGTTCCAGGGGCGTTAGCTCCTTGCTCAGGAAGAAGCGCGCCGGGTTGGCCGGCTCCACTCGCGTAGTCTGTCCCTCGCGCAGGTCGATCTCGGCCGCCGGCGAAGAGAACCGCACCGTCCCTTCGATCACCGAGATCTGGCTCCAGTTCTCCTGCACTTCCAGGCGCACGCGAGCGCCGCGGAGCAGCGTCACTTGCGCACCGGGCACCGCCAGCATCAGCGCGTCTTTGCCTTCGGGCTGGCCGGTGAAGTACGCCAGGCCGTGGTCGAGCGAGAGCAGCGTCACCCGCTGGCCTGTGGACAGGCGCGAATAATCCGAGATCTCGAACTGCGAACTGGGACCCAGGCGCCAGGCGCTGCCCTCATCCAACTCGATTTCCAGGCGCGAAGCCGCCCCCGTGCGCACCCAGGCCGTTTCCGGCAGCGGCAAGTTGCGTTCCCCGGCAATCCAGGCGTCGCTCGCGCGCAATTGGACTTCGACCGTCCCGTCAAACTCGCCCAACCGGGCATACCGGGCCTGCGCCCCAAACAGGGCCGCAGGAAGCAGCAACAGTGTAAAGAGCTTCACGATGGCCTCCGACTGTACTAGAGCTTGACGATATACCGGCCGCCGACGTTGCAGGCAAATTGCCGATGCCCGTTTCGCGGGAGATACCCCCGCATACTACAAGTCTCGATGGCGCCGGCGGGGAACGATCTCAACAGAATGTCGTCTCCGCCCGCTAAACTAGCTGCTGGCCGGTGGATTGAGTCGGCCAGGCCCGCAAGCCGGCCCGGAGGAGTCCCCTCTCACAACCCAAAGCACAGAATATTCGGCCCCGCCGCCACGGCCACGTACTGCTTCCCCCCGACCTCGAAGGTCATCGGCGACGCCTTCATCCGCACATTCGTCTCAAACCGCCACAGCGTCTTCCCATCCCGCTCATCCACCGCCTCGAATCCGCCGTTCGGTTTCCCGTAGAACACTGTGCCGCCCGCCGTCGCCAGCACCCCCGCCCAGGTTTTCGCCTTCGCGGCCTCCGGCTGCGGCGCCTCCCAAACGATCTTTCCGGTCTCGATATTCAGCGCCCGCAGAAATCGCTGGCCGGTCTGGTCCGGATAACCCAACGGGCTGCCCGTGCACTCCTCCAGAGCCAGGAAGTAGAACAGCCGGGTCACCGGGCTGAATGCCGCGGAGCTCCAGTTGGCTGCATCGTCCGGGCATCCCTTCGGGGCGGTCACCCGAGGCCGGCCGTCCACGCCGATCTCCGTAGCCCAATCCACCCTCCGCAGGAAGGGCTTGGCGAGCAACAACTCTCCGTTGGTGCGGTCCAGCACATAGAAGAATCCATTGCGGTCGGCGTGCAGCAACAACTTCCGCGGCTGCCCGCGATACGCCGCATCCACCAGCACCGGCGGCTCGGTGGCGTCGCGGTCTCTCACGTCGTGGGGGGTGAACTGGTAATGCCATTTCAGCTCGCCGGTATGCGGATTCAGCGCCAGGATGCAGTTGGTGAACAAATTGTCCCCGCCGCGGTCGCGATCGTCACCATCCGGGAAAGGATTCCCCGTCGGCCAGTACAGCGTATCCGCCACTTCGTCATAGGAGCCCGTCAGCCACGTGGATCCGCCTCCGCGCAGCGGCTCGCTCCCCTGCCACGTGTCCGATCCCCGCTCGCCTTTCCGCGGCACCGTCCAGTGCCGCCAAAGCAGCTCCCCCGTCTCCGCCTTATAGCAGGCGATGAATCCGCGGATCCCCTGGTCCGCCCCGGCAACACCGGCAATCACCGTGTCTCCTACCACCAGCGGAGCCATCGTTCCGCCATAATGCTGCGGCTCCTCGGGCATGGTCTTCTCCCACACCAGTTCGCCCGTCGCGCGGCGCAGCGCCAACAGGTGCGCGTTGTCCGTCTCGTAGAACACCTTGTCATCGCGGATCGCCACTCCGCGATTCGTGCCGAGCGACGCATCGCCTTGCAGGCCTTGAGTCTGAGGCCGCGAGTACTTCCAAATCTGGTTCCCCGTGAGAGCATCAATGGCATACACCTGGTTCGGCCCCGTGACGTACATCACCCCGCCCGCTTCGAGCGGCGTCACTTCCAGCCCGTAGTAAGGGATTGGAAAGATCCACTTGAGACGCAGCCCGCCGACATTCCCGGTGTGGATCTGTTTCAACTCGCTATACCGGTTCGCGCTCAACTTCCCGTTGTAAGTGAGCCAGTCCCCCGGCTCCGGCTTCCCCCACGTGACGCGTTTCCCGGCAACCGGCCCAACCGTCACCCCGGCGTTCAAGCTCCGCACGAAACCGGCGACGGCATCCAACTCTTCGGGCGGCAAATCGAACGCCGGCATACCCGCGCCCGGAACCCCCCGTTGCACCATCTCCCGCAACTGCTCGACCGACTGCCCGCTCAGCCGCGGATTCCCCGCCAGGCCCGGCGCCTTGGCGCTTCCCCGAGCGTCGCTCCCATGACAAGCCGCGCACCGCTCTCTGAACAACTTCGTTCCATCCGCCCCCCGCACAGCCGCCGGGAAAAGAAGGAACGCCGCCAGTGTTGTTATCGTCAAGATCATCGCCGATTTTCCATGCGTGCGAGTATACACCAAGGTGGCGCAGGCGGGGCCATTCTGAAATGCGTCCGTAATCGGATTTTGGCAGCGGGCGCAGAACCTGTTGGCGCTGGCGGCCGGGTCAGGAAGAGGGCCGAAACGAGTCTCGACCATCGCCGGCTGAAAGCCGCCAAACAGAGCCGCGACCACAGGGAGCGGTCGACGAGGACCGGCTTCCCCAAGATCGGTTATGCACCCCAACAGGCCACCAGGCCCGGCTGCCAGCCTGCCCCACGGCCTCGGTGATATTATCGGGCAATGGTCTGAGAGCCTCGCAAACCATGATCGGACAGAACATCTCTCATTACCGGATTGAAAGCAAGCTCGGGGAGGGCGGCATGGGAGTGGTCTACAAGGGCGAGGACACGAAGTTGGGCCGGACGGGCGCCTTGAAGTTTCTGGCGCCGCACCTGGTTTCCGACGAGGGACTGCGAAGACGGCTGGTGCGTGAGGCAAAAGCGGCGGCCGCGCTGGACCATCCCAACATCTGTACGGTGTTTGAGATCGACGAGGCTGAGGGAAAGATTTTCCTGGCAATGGCCTTTGTCGAAGGCCGGACAGTGAAGGAAATGATTACGGAGCGTCCGCTGAAACTCGACGAAGCCCTGGATATTGGGATCCAAACCGCAACCGGGATCGGGACCGCTCACGAGAAAGGCATCGTCCATCGAGATATCAAGCCCGCCAATGTCATGGTCAACCGGCAAGGGCAGGTGAAAGTCATGGATTTCGGCCTTGCGCAACTCACCGCCGCAGCGCTGGTGACTCAAACGGAGTTGACCCAACCGGCATCGGCGCTGGGCACGCCGGCGTACATGTCTCCGGAACAGGCGCAAGGGCAACTCACCGACCGGCGAGCCGATATCTGGGCGCTCGGTGTGATGCTCTACGAGATGGTGACGGGGCGGTTGCCATTCTTGGGCCAGACCGGACCGGCGGTTTTCCATGCGATCGCCACACCAAGAGCCCGAGCCCGTGACGGCGTTGCGCTCCGGCCTGCCAATGGAACTGGATTGGACCATCCGGAAATGCCTGGCCAAGAATCCAGCCGAGCGCTACCAGCACGTGGATGACCTGATCGTCGACCTGGCAACCCTGCGCAAGAAGCTCGATTCGGGCGTGCAATCGGGCGTCCAGCCCGGCGCGCGGCCCGCTGGCCCGCGCTATCCACGGGCCACTGTTCGCAACGCAATTCTGTTCGCCGTGGCAATCCTGGCCGCGGTGGGTATCACGCTGGTTGCGGCCGGAGTGTTCCGCAGCTCG
>JBGPKH010000565.1:0-5998 GCA_041485845.1 Bryobacteraceae bacterium | reverse complement strand
CGCGCTTCGCGGGAGGCGGCTTGGGACAGGCCAGGAGTCCTGTCCCACCTTTACGCCGCACCAGGTTGAGGCGTTTCAGCAACGCCACCGAGACGATTCGGCCGGCGCCGCGCCTGCGCCAGATCCAGTCGTGGACGAGAACGGCCGGGGCCGGCGGATGGGCGTAAATGGCCCCGCGGTCTCCCTGGTAAGAGAGCGGGATCACCAGCAGGTCATAGCGCCCATCGTCCGTCGCCGTATACCGGGAATGAACGAATCGGATGTCCCGCGCGCCGAGCAGCGCTTGCGCCTGGTCGAGGTTCGCCCGATTGGCGTCGATGATGGTGAGGCGCGCGGCGGGCAGCAGTTCCCCGAGGATCAGGGCCGTGCGCGGAAAGACGCCGCCGCCCACAATCGCCACGCTCTCGACGGGCGGCAGCGCCGCCGCCAGACGGCTGAACGCGCGCGCATGGCTGTGCAACACAAACCGCTGCAGAGCGGGCGATCGCAAGACCAGCCGTTCCAGACCCTCGAGACTGAACGCTTCCATCCAACGTAGCGGCGCCGGCCAGGCACTGCCACCTCCCCCGATTTCGCGCCTCTCCGGCAGCCCCGTCCAGTGCGCCGCCGGCTTGGCATGGTGCTCGGCGTGATAGCCATCGTTAAAGCACAGCAGGTTGTACAACACACCGTAGTGGCTGGTGACGCCGCGGGCGTGCTCATAGTGGCCATGCAGCGCGCAAAGGCCGAGACCTGCGAGATAGCCGGGCAGGTACACCCGGAGGAAAAAGCCCGGGGCGCGGGCAGCCATGGCGGCCCACAGCGCCAACACCAGTGTCGCCTGCGTGAACAGTTGGGCGGTCCAGCGTACGCGGGGACGGATGCCGGCGTGGTGGGCGAGGTGACGGTCGCGCCACAGCGACTGGGGAATTCCCAGCAGCACGCTCAAATACGCAGCGAACAGCCGATTGGCGCCGCGCGACCGAAAGAAAGGCCGATGCAGAAAGTTGTGCGAAATGGTGTTGGAGTTCCACCACACTCCCAGCGCGATGGCGGGAGCCGTGGGAGCGCTGAGCAACACCATGGCGTGCGCGACGGCCAGCGCCACCATCAGCGCGTCCCATCGCGCGGTGCGGCGCGCAAGAACCAGGCTGACCGAAGCCATGGCGCTGCCTCAGTTCTTGTAGTCCAGCAGCGCCCGGACCGGCGGATAGTCGGTCCTGCCGCTGACCTTTTGGACCCCCACATTGGTAGCGTAGGAATCCGGGTTGGCGGGTTTCTCGCCGGCCGTGCGCAGCCGGGGCCGGGCGCCGCGGGCGCCGAAGGCCACGATCTCGCCCGTGCCGGCTACCTGTTTCAAATCGTTCCATTCGTTACGTGCGGCTTCTGGGTCGCGGTCGAGCTTGTAATACAGGTAGCCGCGAGCCGATGACAGGTATTCGTTCGGTTTCGCATAGTCGGCCAGGGAGAACACACCCCAGATCTGCACCCTCTCCGGCGACCCGGCATTCGGTTCCAGCACGATTTTGTCGATGCGCGCGTAAACGCCCGTGAAGTCGCTGGCATGCGCCAGCACGAGGCTGGCCGCGCAAGTGAGAACCAACTTTCCAAACAGGTGGACGGTTTTCATGGTCCCCTCCGCCGGGGAAGACGCAGGAGGGGACTGGAGTGTTAACCAAGAACCGAACTTGCCTCAGCCGCCTCTTTCAGTGATCCTGACAGAATGAACGCGCTCGAACTCCTCATCCGCGGCATATTGGCCGGCCTGATCATCGCAGCGCCCGTGGGACCGGTCAACGTCATCTGCGTGCAGCGCACCATCGCCAAAGGCTGGCGCTCCGGCCTGGTCTCCGGCCTGGGGTCTGCCGTCGCCGACACGATTTACGGCTCCATCGCCGCGTTCAGCATCACTCTTGTAATCCGCATCCTCATTCGCGAAGAATTCTGGATCCGGCTGGGAGGCGGCAGTCTCCTCATCCTCATCGGCGTGCTGTATTACTTCAAACCGCCGCAGTCGCTCAAGGACCCGGAACCACAGTCCGAACGGACGGAATTCGCCTCCACGTTTCTTCTCACCCTGACCAATCCCACCACGGTCCTCTCATTCCTCGTCGTCCTCTCCGCCGTGGGCCTGGCCAGCAACCAAGACTGGTGGTTGACCTCGCTGATCGTGCTCGGCCTCTTCTGCGGTTTCATGCTGTGGTGGATCATTCTTACCGGCGCCGTGAACTACTTTCGCGATCGCTTCAGCAACCGCACCATGCTCTGGATGAACCGCATCGCCGGCCTCGCGATCGGCGGCTTCGGACTGCTGACGCTCCTCACCAGCCGTTCGCATCCCCGTTGAGGCCACTCCAAGCCGCAGGCCCGCCCCTTCAGAACTTCCAAAGCTGCCCGTTGCCCGAGCCGATCGCGAAAAAGTTAAGCCCATCGCTGGCCGCCTGCGATGGGACCACGCCCGGGGCGAGCAGACTGTTGCCCAGCGCGGTGAGATCCGTCGCCTGAAAAACCGAGACGCTGTTGCCTCCCTTGTTCGTCACCAGCATGTGCAATCCGTCGAACGCCACCGCGTTCGGACCGTTCATGCTGTTCCCAATCACCGTAGCGATTACCGTCTGGCTGCCCGGCCGCACAATGAAGATCTGGTTGTTTTCCGGGTTCGGCACCCACAGGTTCTGGCCGTCGAAGCCCAGCCGGATGGCGCTCAGAAACGCCGACCCGAGCAGGATATCCGAAGTCACGAACGTCTGCGGATTGACCCGCCGCAGGGTACCGTCTCCCGCCACCAGCCACATGAACGTGCCATCGAAAAAGATGCCCCGTATGGGCGTCGGCATGGGCCCGAATTCCGCCAGATACGTGCCGTCGGAATTGAAAAGGGAGACCGTAGTGGCGCTCGCCGACGGCCGCCAGATCTTCTGCCCGTCAAACGCCAAACCTCCTCCTCCCGCCGACGGAGCGGAGCTGAAGGGCGCCACCGCGCCCGGGGGCTGCGAAGGATCGATTACATAGACGCTGGTATTGGCGCCGCTCACGATCACGCGTCCCGGCGTCACCAGAACTTCGGACGCGCCGCTCAGTCCCGTCCAGGTTCCCAGCACATTGCCGTTGTGGCCCACGCGAAAGAGCTTCTGCGAAGTTCCGTCCACAATCCACAGATCGGCCCCGTCCGACACCATGCCGCTGGGGTTCGACCCGACGGTCGCGATCGCCGCCCCCGCCATCGGCGTCCACAGCATTCCCGCCGCCGATCGCGGGCTGCCCCGCAGCAGCGCGGCATTCAGCGTGCGTGTGGTGAACGCCGCCATGGTGTCCCTGACTACGTTCGAACCAGGAGAATACGTCGTGGCGGTAGTGCCCTGCGTAATGCCGGTGTAGTAAGCGATCCGGATCTCCGCGCAGAATATCGATATGTCGGTGTACGGAACGCCCGGGCACCCGGACTGTGCCATAACGCTCCTCACCGGCGCCACGCCCACGTATCCGGCTGCCAGACCGAACAAAAACATTCCAAGTAAGATTTGTTTTGCGCGCATAGCTGTGCCAATTATTCTCCCGGGCATCGCGCATGTCAAGGTGCTGTTTCGCACATGCCCCCGACCCACTCGCGCTTTGGCGAGCCCGGCCCGCTCGCGCTTTGGCGAGCCCGGCCCACTCGCGCTTTGGCGAGCCTTGCTATGGTAGTGGTTTATGGCCGCCACGGAATCCACGATGCTTGCGCTGGGCACCCCGGCTCCCGCGTTTCAATTGCCCGACGCCGTCTCCGGCGGAACCATCTCCCTCGATACCTTCACCGGCACGCAAGGTCTCCTGGTGATGTTCCTGTGCCCGCACTGCCCTTACGTCAAACACATCCAACGGGGATTGGCTGCGATGGCGAAGGACTACCTGGGAGCGCCGCTGGGGATAGTGGCCATCTCCGCGAACGATGTCGCGCAGTTCCCCGAGGACGGGCCCGGCGGGCTTCGCCGCATGTCCGGCGAGCTGGGCTTCGATTTCCCGTACGGTTTCGACGAAACTCAGGAAGCCGCCAAGGCCTACACCGCCGCTTGCACTCCGGACTTCTTCCTCTTCGACGAGTCGCGCCGGCTCGCCTACCGCGGGCAGTTCGACGCCAGCCGCCCCGGAAACCTCGTGCCGGTCACCGGCGGCGACCTGCGTGCCGCCATCGACGCCGTCCTGGCGGGCCAGCCGGTGAGCCCCCAGCAAAGGCCCAGCATCGGCTGCAACATCAAGTGGAAGCCTGGCAACGAACCCCCTTACTCCCGCTGAAGTCAGCGCAAAGCCGCCGCCACGCTGGTCTCCACCCCGGCCGTCGCATCCAGCGCCCCGACGTCCAACTCCACCACGCACCTCTCGATCTCCTCTTCCGACGCCCCGTCGAAGCACAACTGACAAATCGCCAAACCTCCGGATGCGCACCGCACCGGTGGACCGAACGTGCGGCACGTCAGCGGGCGCGCGGCGTACAGATCGCACGTGCCGGAATCCGGGTCGAGCGCCGGGCAAGGCTCCTCATCCGCCTCCACCCACGCCCGCGCCCGATCCCGGATCCGCGCGGCTCGCTCCGCATCGCGCGATTCCAACCCGGCCAATCCCTCGCGCAGCCGCTCCGCATCCAGCGGGCCGATCGGGAACGGCCCCATGCAGCACTCCGAGCAGCCCGGACGGCAAACCAGCCACGCCCCCGCCTTGCGCGCCGCCTCCGCCAACGCGGCATCCACGATTTGAATGAGGTCGCCCACTCTGCTCCGAGAATAACCCGCGCCATGCTACCATCGCCATTCTCCGAGGTTTACGTTTTTGCGCAAAGTCCCCCTGGCTGCATCGCTGCGAATCATCGGGCGAGGGTCGCTGAACTGGCTCGCCCAACGGCCGATCGTGGTCTCCTTCGAAGTCACCGACTCCTGCACCTGCTACTGCAAGCACTGCGACCACGGCGGTCCGCGCGATGAATCGCGCAACCTGAAGCCCGCCGAATACCGCCGCTACATGGACGCGCTGCGCCCCTGTGTCGTGCAGGTATCGGGCGGCGAGCCCCTGATGCGCGACGACGTGGCCGACATCGTCCGCGCCATCAAGGGCGGGCCGCGGCCTCCTTACACCATCCTGGTTTCCAACTGGTCGCTCATGACCGAATCCAAATACCGCGATCTCCGCGACGCCGGCATCGACCAGTTCTCGGTCAGCCTCGACTTTCCCGACGAGCGCCACGACGGGTTCCGCTTCCACCCCGGTCTCTACCGCCACCTGGAGAGCTTGATCCCGCGCCTGGCCGGTCTCGGCCACGACGATATCGTGCTCAACAGTTGCATCACCAGCGAAAACGTCGGCGAGATCAATGCCATCGCCGACAAGGCGCGGGCCTGGGGCGTGAACCTGTGTTACAGCGCGTACTCGGCCCGCCGCACGGGATGCCGCGATTACTTTCTGAATACCCCCGAACAACTCGCCGAGCTCAACGGCCAACTGGACCGCGTGGAGGCGCGCCGCGATTCCACCAATTGGATCGTCAACGCTCCCACGACGCTGGAGGCCACGCGCCACTACTTCGCGAGCGGCGGGGCCCCCGGCTGCAAAGCCGGCCTGCGGTTCCTGGTGGTGACCGCCGACGGCGCCCTGCAACCCTGCTCCATGCAGTTCCACAAATACCCGCTCGAAAAGCGGGCCCGCATGGTGAGCGAGTTCACCCGCTCCAACCGGTGCGGCGAATGCTACGTGTCCATTCGCAGCTATCTGGATAAGAGCTTTCCCCAACTACTGTGGGAAAACGTGAGCGGATTTCTGTCGGTCAGTTCAAACGAAAAATAACCGTGATCGGCGCGATCACTTCCACCGGCACTCCATTCAACAACGTGGGCTTGTAGATCCACTGACTCACGGCCTCCAGCGCGGCGCGCGCCAGCAGCGGATGGCCGCTCACGACGCGCAGCTCCTTCATACGGCCGTCGGTCGCGATCACTCCCTGCAACTCTACCGTCCCCGAGACGCGCGCCTGCCGCGCCAGCGGCGGATACGG
>JBGPKH010000564.1:0-6000 GCA_041485845.1 Bryobacteraceae bacterium | reverse complement strand
CAGCGGGGAATATCGGCAGTTGCAGTTGCGGCATCCTTCTCTCTTAAACCTTTTGCCGTCCACTCCGCAAATACATTTCCGGCTCATTCTGTTTTCACCGACTGTGAGAAATTACTGGGCGAGATCAGGAGTTCTGAACGAATTGATTACGCGGCTGGCATCCACCCGCACCGTGCCGATGTTTTGGGCAAAACCCGGAACCAGGAACACGGCCGAAACCGTGACGCGCAGCGCCTTGCGACAAATTCCATTTTCCATGTTTTCCTCGCCCTTCCATGTCAAATTACGGAAAATCAGACAACAGGATTACAATACCGTAATTACGGTTGACTCCCGCGTCTCAATGTCTTAGTCTTACTCCAGCGGCTTGCATATGCAACCGATAAGGGGCAAAACATGCGAAAGCTTCAGTTGTGTCTCGTCTTTTCCTGTCTCGTTGCCTGGTCTCAGACGTTTACCGGGTCGATTCGAGGAACCATCACGGATCCCACCCAGGCCGCCGTGCCGAATGCCAAGGTCATCGCCACCGACGTTGACCGCAACGTGGATTACCCCACCACCGCCGATACCTCCGGCCGATACGTATTCCCCGGCCTCCCTCCCGCCACGTACGTGGTAACGGTCGAGGCAACCGGCTTCCACAAAGCCTCCCAGCCCGCCTTCCGGCTGGAAGTGCAGCAGCAGGCGACCCTGGACATCGCGCTCACCGTCGGCGAAATCGCCACCACCGTCGAGGTGACGGGCTCCGCGCCGTTGCTGAATACCACATCGGCAACCCTCGGGCAGGTAGTGGAGAACCGCTTTATCCAATCCACCCCCAACAGCGGCCGCAACCCGCTCTCCCTGGTGTTGCTGGCGCCCGGGATCACCGGCAGCGTCGGCGGCGTCAGCTTCATCTCCAACGGAGTCCGCAATAACTCCTCGGAGGTGGTCCTGGACGGCTCGGCCCTGACCGGAATCGAGCAGAACGGCGGCATTACCGATGTCAAATACACCCCGACGTCCGACGTAATTGAGGAGTTCAAGGTCCAGACCAATTATTTCAGCGCCGAGTTTGGCAACACCGGGGGCACCATCATCAACATGGTGTCCAAGAGCGGCACCAACCAGGTCCACGGCGTGGTCTACTATTTCCGCCGCGACACCGCCCTCAACGCCAACAACTGGTTCTCCAACTCCCGCAACAGCCCTCTCGCCGATTCCCACCGCAACTGGTTCGGCGGCACCATCGGCGGCCCGGTCTACGTCCCGAAGGTCTACAACGGCAAAAACCGCACCTTCTTCTTCGCCGATTTCGACCGTTACAAGCAGCTCTCCGCGACCACTACCACCGCCAGCGTTCCCACGGCGCAGCAGTTGGCGGGCGACTTTTCCGATACCCGCCTCGCCAACGGAAACCTGGTTCCCATCTACGATCCCTACAGCACCTTCGTCGACGCCGGCGGCAACACCTTGCGCAATCCCATCCCGGGCAACATCATCCAGGCGTCGCGCCTGAACCCCATCGCGCAGGCCTTCAACAAGTACTTCCCGGCGCCTACCTCGGCGGGCAACGCCTTCACGCACGCCAACAACTGGTTCGCCCAGGGCAGCACGCCCGGCGCCGGCAACAAGATCGACGCCAAAATCGACCACAACATCTCGGACCGGCAGCGCCTCTCCTCGCGCTACTCCGTGGACTGGGGCTGGAGCGGCGTCGCCAACCTGACCGGGAACATCTCGCACAACGGCAACCCCGGCTTCAGCCGTTCGCAGAATTTCGTCATGGACTACACCCGTACCCAAAGCCCCACCACGGTGATCGCCGGGCGCCTGAGCGTACTGCGCGCGAAAGGAGTCCGCGACCCGCTCAGCATGGGCTTCGACGCGGTGAAAGAACTGGGTGTGACCAAGCTGGTTCAAGCCGCGGGAGTTCTGGCATTCCCCTTGTACACCACAACCAGCTACCGGGCGATGGGCGCCGGCGGATACGCCATCATCCACCGCTATGAGGACGTTTACCAGGCATCCGGCGCCCTCACCAAGATCCTCAGTTCCCACACCATCAAGACCGGCGCCGAGTACCGGCTCATGCACGAGAACTACTTCCAGCCGAATACGCCGAACGGCAGCTTTACCTTCAGCCGCGGCGCCACCTCGCAGAATCCACTGGTATCCAGTTCCAGCCAGGGCGACGGTCTCGCCTCGGCCCTGCTCGGCTGTGGCAGCGGCGGCGTGATGTCGATCGACTACCCCACCTGCCAATCTTCCGGGTATTTCGGCACTTACATCAACGACGACTGGCGGATCAGCCGCAAGCTGACCATCAACATAGGTGTCCGCTACGACTTCGACATTCCGCGCACCGACCGCTTCAACCGCATGAACTGGCTCGACCTCGCCGCACCCTATCCGCTGGCCGACAATCCCACCCTGAAGGCCATCTTTCCCAATATGAAAGGCCTGATGCGCTTCGCCGACGCCAACCATCGCTCTCCCTACGATGGCGACTGGAACAACGTCCAGCCGCGATTAGGCATCGCCTACGCCCTCAACAACAAAACCTCCATCCGCACCGCCTACGGCCTCTTCTACACCGCCTCGCGCCACACCATCAAAGGCGAAATCGGAACGGCGTTCGGCTTCACCGATTCTTCGGTCCCGTGGAGCCTGGATAGCGGCCGTACGCAGTATGCCACCTTCGCCAACCCGTGGCCCGTGGGCCTGACCTATCCGCCGGGCCGCGATCCGCTGTTCTTTCTGGGCCGTGGCGCGGGCACGCCTTTGCCCACGGACAAAAACCCGCAATACCAGCAATGGAACTTCTCCATCCAGCGCGAGGTGCCGGGGCGCGGCGTGGTGGAGCTGAACTACTCCGCCAGCAAAGGCACGCACCTGTATTTCGGCGATTCGAGCGGTGCCGCTTCGAGCCTCACCAAACTTGACCCGAGCTACTGGAAACTAGGCCGCACCGCGCTCAACGCACAGGTGCCGAACCCGTTCTACGGGATCATCACCAATCCCACCGCCACCTCCTACAACCAGCCCACCATTGCCTACAACCGTCTGCTGCGGCCCTATGTTGGGTACACCGGCGCCGGCGGCTACCGCGCGCCGCAGAATAACGGCGACTCCAGCTACCACTCGTTGCAGTTCAAATATGAGAAGCGCTTTTCCCGCGGCCTGAGCGTGATCGCGCACTACACCATCTCCAAGATGATCAGCGATACCGACGAGGCCGGCAGCGATGTGGAGTGGGCCGCCATCGCATCCAGCATCCAGAACCTCTTCGATTTCCGCCAGGAGCGTTCGCTCGCGGCATTCGACGTGCCGCAGCGCCTGGTGGTCAGCTTCGCTTACCAGTTGCCCATCGGCCGCGGCCGGACCTTCGGAAGCAGCATGAACCGCGTGCTCGACGGCCTGCTCGGCGGATGGGAATTGAGCTCCATCGTTTCCGCCAGTTCCCGCACCCCGTTGCAGGTCACGCTCGCCTCCGGCAACCTCATGGACGGAGCCGGCCAGCGTCCCAACCTGGTCGGCGACCCGAGCATGCCTGGCCCGGTCCGCGACAAGCTGAATAACTATTTCAACGTGGCCGCGTTCACCACGCCGCCCGCCGACGTCTTCGGCTCCGCGCCCCGCATGCTCGCCACCTATCGCGGACCGAATATCGTGAACGAAGACGCCACCCTCATGAAGAACTTCACCATCAAGGAGAAGAAATCCATCCAGGTGCGTCTGGAGGCCTACAGCGTGACCAACACGCCGCAATGGGGCAACCCCAATACCAGTTTTGGAGGCACCACCTTCGGCCAGATCACCACCGCCGGAGGTAATCGCACCCTCCTGGTCGCCATCAAGTTCTACTACTAGCGCGCGCCACACGCCAACAGCGGCCCACAGTCCACCGCATTTGGGTGCGGCTGCGCCGGGAGAATCCGCGAGACTTCGCAGATGCCTCAGTCAATCACTGCGCTGAGCCCGCCAGATACCCTCAGGTTCCCCCAGGCGAAACATTCTATTGCGCCTTCACCTTCTGAAAAAATACATCTTCCTGCGGATGGATCAGGCCCGAAATGGGGTCCAGTGCGTTGACCGGCTGCATGATCAAATTCCGCATGTCGCCCCATGCGGCGTAGACGCTTCCGTTGGCCGTAGTGACGCTTTGGTACTCGCCCAGAGCGTAGCACTGCTGAATCAGGCGGTCGTAGTTGGTCGAGTTAAAGAAAGGCGCATCGGACAACCGGACGTTCGTGGGAGGGAGATCGAATGACGTGCTGGTCACGCGAACCGTCCGGCTGACCGGGAAGCTGCCGCCGCCATCGTGCGAATTGGCCATGTCGAGATCGATACTCCCGTTGCCATGCTGCGTATAGTACGTGATGTGGACGTCGTTCGGGTCTTGATCGATCGCCAGCGATGGCAGTACATGGTGTATGTCGCCGGCCACCACCGGATTCACCGTGCTTGGAGCGGTCCACGTGTTCCCACCATCGTTGGAACCGATGTACAGAATATTCGAGTTCCCGGCTTGGTCGCCAAAAGTAAGGCTGGTCGAGTTGCTCCACGCCAGATACACCTTCCCGTTGCGTGCGGCGATAGCCGGCTGCAACGTCATTCGAGAGGCGTTGACATATCTCGGGAAGCCGAACAAGCCCGGACCCGGGTTCAAGGACCCATGGATAGTGAGTCGAATGTTGGGGGAGCCGCTGGACAAGCCGCACGAGGTGTATTAACCCGGTTGGGTAACCGGCATAACCGTTGGGTCTGGTGCTCCGGGAATATTGAACGCTGCAAACCGGAACGTATCGCCGGCATCGTCCGAGATCAGCATCTGAATGAAATCCTGCTCCGCATTGCTGAAGCGGAGGAAGGGAACGTAGAGAGTTCCGGTTTTCTGGTCCACGGTGGGATTCGAGAACTGCAGGCACTCCTGGGGAAACGTGGGGTTCGGATTGGCCGTTGGCACGAAAATCGTCTTGGCCGACCACGTCGCGCCTCCATCGGTCGAACGTCCGAACCGTAGTTCACAGGCAGCCGGCTGGAAACTGGTCCAGGTTACGTAGACATTGTCCCGGTTCTTGTTGACGGGGTCGGGACCCACGGCAAGCCATTCCTTGTCGCTTCCGTCGTCCTCTTGCACGACAACCCCCGGGCTCCAGGTGTTTCCGCCATCGGTGGATTTGTTTACCTGGATCGTAAAATGAGTAGCATCGGCGCCGAGGTTGGCGAAGTAGAAGACGCCGTGCCGATCGACGCCGACGGATGGATCGCCGTAGGTGTCGGTTCCACCCACGGAAGGCGGCATGAACCCGCTCTTCCAGGTCTGGCCGCCATCATTCGATACCGCGAAGCCGGAAAGTTGAACGCGATCGACGACCAGCGGTGGGATCAGACTGAGGTGAAAACCGGCCGAGTCGTTATAGGTGACGACTATGTTGCGGCCGAAAGCCGCTGCGGAAGTTTCGCTCTGTGTGGCGTGTACGAACGGCCGGAAGGTCGGGAAGATCTGGATGTAATCCTCAGTTGGGTCGTTTACCTGGAGGTTGCCGCCGCGGAGATGGATCTGCGGCACGGTGGAGCCCCCCGGCGCCGGAGTACTGGCGTCCGGCAATATCACATGGTTGTTAGCCTTGAGTTCGTCGGCGAGGACACGGCCCGCGGACCGGACATCGATTTCGTGCCCGAGCTTATTCACAAAGCCGGGCGGCGGTCCTCCCTGGGCCAGAGCTGGCGGGGTAACAACAAGAACGGCCGAGCAAGTGAGCGCAAGGCCAAGCACTACGCGACGCATAGGTTATGCTCCTTAGGTGAAGTTGTAGAGATCGAGACATGTTACGGCGGCATCGGGAGAATGTCAAGTTCTGACTCGCCTGCTCCCTGCGATTCAGACAGTGGGGGAGGGCGGCGGGAGGGATCAGCGCGGTGAAAACGGCAGCGGCGAACAACGAGTCGGCAGAAGTGGTCGGGTGTTGCGATTGAGCTGGCAAGACGGGCAGACCCTGGGCGCCGGCGTTGGCT
>JBGPKH010000563.1:0-6010 GCA_041485845.1 Bryobacteraceae bacterium | reverse complement strand
GCCTGCTACCGGGTGCTCTGGCGCTTACCCGGACGGGACTTGCACCCGCGAGAAGTTCGCGTCTTTCAGGACGCACCATGCGGATATTCCACAGACGAGCGGTGCAGGATCGCAGCTCCCCCGAGATCCACGCTCACACCGGCGCCGTCCCTAACCGCCGTCGAATTGTACAGGTAGAGCGCCTCTTTTCGAGGCTCCTGCTCCTGGCCGCGCGCCCAGTGCAGATTGAGCGCAAAGCACGCCAACCCGAGACCGAAGGCCAGAATGCCAGACAGCTTGGACGGCCCATATTCGTGGGCGCCGGCGCCGGCGAGTCTTTGGACGCGATACAGTAACGAGCCTCCCGTACTGCCCAACACCAGGCGCGGCGTCATCGCGCGCAGCCTCTCCAGCCTGGTGAGCGCGCGCGCGTAGCACAGTGCATCGCCGCACGAGCGCACCGCCAGATCGTCGCAGCACAGCTCGCGCTCGTGGCGGATTTGCGCCGACGTCCACCACACGGCTGGATGGTAGAACAGCAGCGTTTCGACCAGGGTTTGCAAAAGGTTGACCAGGTAGTCGTGGCGGCGAATGTGCGCCAGCTCGTGCGCCAGCACCGCTTCCAACTGCTGCGTCGTGAGCCCCAGCAGGGTTGCGGATGGCAGAAGAATGACGGGCCGAATCCATCCCACTACGCTCGGTCCATCGGACGCCGGAGTAATCAGGACGCGCACCGGGCGGTATAAGCCCAAGCGTGTCCCCAGGCCGGCGACGGTTGCCAGCAGCGATGCTGCGGCGGGCTCCCCGCGACGGCGCAGCAGCGATACCTGGCGGCAGCCCCATACCAGGCGCACGGAGAAAAGCAGCACGCCCAGGGACCATGCCGGGAGCGCCCACGATTGCAGGCGGGCAAGCCAGTCGGTCTGCGGTGAACCGGCGCCGCCGGGTTCCGCGGAGATGGCCGGCGGCGCGCCCGCAGTCCGGTACAGATTCAGCGATGCAACGCCGACCGGAGTATATGCCACCGCCGCCGTAACCACAGGCATCACGGCGAGAACCGCCAGCGCCGCGCAAGCCGCCAGATAGCGCGCATGGGCCGAGCGCTTCCGCAAGAGGAAGAGCGCCATCCAGAGTATGAGAGCCACCGCCACGCCCTGCCACACGAAATGGAGCAGGGCCGTACTGAGAGCCTGTGCCATCGCCGTCATTTTGTCCCTCCTTCGAATCGATCCAAGAGTTTCTCCATGGCCTCCAGTTCCTCCGCGGAAGACCGTTTGGCCGCCAGGGCCTGCAACACCAGCGCCTTGACGGATCCGCCGAACGCCCGCTGCAGAAGGTCGCGCACCAATTGCCGCTGCGTGTGTTCCTGCGAGTACCGCGCGCGGTAGATCTGGGGGCGCTTGGACTCGTCACGATCCACCAGCCCCTTCCCGGTCATGATCTGCAAGAGCTTCAGGACGGTGGTGTACCCGGTGGGCCTGGATTCATTGAGCACGTGTTGTATGTCGCGCACCGAGCGGGGGCCGGCTTCCCAGAGAACTCTCAGAATTCCCAGCTCCCCTTCGGTGGGACGACGCGGTTTGGACGCCATGTTCCCATTATTGACGAAGAGCTTCGTCATTGTCAACGAAAACTTTCGTCATTCAGGCGGGCCGTTGCAACGCGGGACCTGCCCAGGGCGGGTTGACAACCCGCCCCACATAGCGGCAATCCGCAAACGGTACAGGCGCTTCTCCGAGCGCAGCGGCGCACCCACGGGCGGCAGGCGGATTAACAATCCGCCGCAGGTTGCCAACCTGCCCCACAGGCCCCAGGAAATCGTCGCGGCGCGCGAAGAATTCAACGCATAGTAGTACATGCTGCGTCCTCTCACGATGGGTTCCAGCACCTGCAATTCGCGGGGGTGTCCCAACTTTGGGATCCCAACTTTGGATGGGTGACTTCGGCGTGCGTTTCTCATACACTAGTAACCAATCTCGCCCATAAGGAGTGGAGTTCGTATGCGTCTGATCGTCAGTACCTGTCTGGTTCTGTTCACAGTGGCCGCCTTTGCGCAAAGCGATCGCGGGACCATTACCGGCACCGTGATCGACCCGGCCGCGGCGGTTGTGCCGGGCGCCAAGGTCACCGCCAAAAACGCGGCCAACGGAGCGGTTTTCGAAACCACCGCGACCGGCACCGGAGATTTTACACTTGCTTCGCTTCCCGCCGGCAGGTACGAAGTCTCGGTGGAAGCCTCGGGGTTCAAGAAAACCACGCGTGAGTCCGTGGAAGTCCAGGTCGCCCAGACCGTGCGCGTGGATCTTGCGCTGCAGGTGGGCGCCGCCACGGAGTCGGTCACCGTGACCGCCGAGGCGCCACTCCTCCGCACGGAGAATTCCGAACAGAGCATGAACGTCAAAGGCGAGAAGGTCAACGATCTGCCGCTGAACTTCGGCGGCGGCGGCGCGCAGGGCGGCGGCATCCGCAACTGGCTCAGCTTCATCATCCTGGCGCCCGGCGTCTCGGGCACCGCCTACAACTCCCCCATTAACGGGATCCCCACAGGCAGCTTCGGCAACTTCAAGGTCTACCTGGAAGGCCAGGATTCCACCAGCATCAACGACGCCAGTTGGACCAGCAGCGTGGCGGCGGCATCGGTCGAGACGATCAACGAGTTCGCCGTCCAGTCCTCCAACTTCTCGGCCGAGTTCGGCCAGGTGGCCGGCGGATTCTACAACTTCACCACCAAAAGCGGAACCAACCAGATTCACGGCAGCGCCTACGAATACTGGGCCAACGAAGCTCTCGACGCCCACCGCCCCTTCAGCCACCTGCTCGATCGCGACCGCAAGAACGACTACGGCTTTTCGGTGGGCGGCCCCGTGTGGATTCCCAAAATCTACAACGGCCGCAACAAAACGTTCTTCTTCTTCAACCTGGAGCGCTTCGCCAACAATCAGCTCTCGTCCTCGGCCCTCAGCACGGTGCCCACGGCGGCCTACCGCAACGGGGACTTCGGCGCCGCGCTCACCGGCAGGACGCTCACCGACCCCACCACCGGCCTGCAATTCCCGGAGAACGGAATCTACGATCCCCAGAGCACCGACACGGTGAACGGCCGCGTGGTGCGCACGCTGTTCCCCGGGAACATCATCCCCAAGAACCGCATGGATCCCGTGGCGCTGAAGGTTCAGCAACTCATCCCCTCTCCGGTCAACAATCTGACGCTGCTGAACTGGCAGCCCAGCATCGTGACCAACACCCAGCAGCAGATCCCCAGCCTCAAGGTCGACCAGAACCTGAGCGACCGCACCAGGCTCAACTTCTTCTGGACGCAGCAGCACACCAACCAGATCGCCGCGCCCGACGGCCTGCCCATTCCGCTCACGGCCTCCCGTCCCAAGCTCGTCGCGGGCAACCAGTTCCGGGTCAACGTGGACCGCACCTTGTCGCCCACGCTCATCTTGCACGTGGGCGCCGGGTACTTCCGTTTCCTTAATCCCGACAGCTCTCCGGCCGACGTCCTGAACTACGACGCGGTGGGATTGCTCGGCTTGGTGGGCAGCGCCACCAACCCCGCGGGATTCCCGCGGATTTCCGGCCTCGGCGTCAACAACCAGGGAGGCGCGGGCGACTACGGCCCGGGGACCGCCGACCACCAGTTCACCGACAAGCTCTCCTTTGTGACCACCGCCACCTACGTCCGCGGCAGCCACACCTATAGGGCCGGCGCGGAGTTCAAGCAGGACGTCTACAGCGACCAGAACGTCCAAGGCTCGCAAGGCCAATACTCGTTTGGCAATGGACCGACTGCCGTGCCGTTCCTCCAGGGGTCCTCCGTGGGCGGAGGTTCGATCGGCGCCGGGTATGCCAGCTTCCTGCTGGGACAGGCTACCTATACCAACGTCAATGCTCCGCGCAACACGCAGATGCGGAAGCGGAACTGGAGCCTCTATGCTCAGGACAACTGGAAAATCACGCGCAAGCTGACGCTCGACCTCGGACTGCGTTGGGACTACACGCCCATCGGTCATGAGCTGTACTACCGCGAAGCCGAAATCGGCATCCACACGCCGAACCCCGCGGCGGGCGGCATCCCCGGTGGATACATCTTCGCCGGCAGCGGACCCGGCCGGTGCAACTGCGAGTTCTCCCACCCGTACCGTTACGCATTCGGACCGCGACTCGCGGTGGCTTATCAGATCGATGCGAAGACCGTGTTGCGCGCCGGCTGGGGTTTCACCTACAGCGCCGGCGATAGCTGGGGCTACATGAACGGCGGAACCCCGGTGGCCGGGCTGGGCATCAATTCGGTGACCAACTCCACGGGCTACGGCTTCGCGGTTTCGCAGTTCCAGAACGGCATCCAGTACAACCCGGCCGTTCTGTACGCCGCGACCTTGAACCCCGGTGTGGCGCCGCTCCCCGGGACCTTGAGCGCCGCGCCCGCCTGGGGCCCGCAGTTCCGCGATCCCCAGGGCGGCCGCCCGGGGCGCGTCAACCAGTGGAACATCGCGTTGCAGCGGCAGCTCACCAGGGACATGACGCTCGAAGCCGCCTACGTGGGCAATCGTGGGGTCTGGGAAGAGGCGCGCGGCCTGATGCAGATCAACGCCATCTCGCCCGCGCGTTTGCAGGCACTGGGCCTCGACCTGACCAACGCCACCACGCGGTCGCTGCTGACTTCGCAGATCGGCTCCACCGCGGCGGTCAACGCCGGGTACAAACCGCCGTACGCCGGATTCCCGTCCAACGCCAGCGTGGCGCAGTCTCTCCGTCCCTTCCCCGAGTACAACGACGGACTCTCCACCTGGTTCGATCCCCTGGGCGACAGTTGGTACGACTCGCTTCAGGTGAAGTTCACCCGGCGCTTGTCCCACGGCCTCGACATCACGTCCAGCTTCACCTGGCAGAAGGAACTCTGCCTGGGAGCCAACGGCTGCGCCGGCATCAACGACGCCTTCAATCGCAGCATTAACAGGGGCCTCACTCCCAGTTCGACGCCGTTCATTTCCGTCACGGCCTTCACTTACCGGGTGCCCCAGCTCACTTCCAATAAGTACGTCAGGCAGATCGTGGGTGGATGGACATGGGGCGGCATCCTGCGCTACGCCAGCGGTTCGCCGATCGGCGTGGCGTCGTCGCGGACCAATCTCAATACCTGGACGTTCAACACCAATACACGATTCAACCGCGTCGCCGGGCAGCCGCTGTTCCTGCTGGATCCCAACTGCGCCTGCATCAATCCCAATACCGACAAGCAGCAGATCCTGAACCCCGCCGCCTGGGCGGATACTCCGACCGGCACATGGGGGCAGGGCGCGGCCTACTACAACGACTACCGCTGGCAGCACCAGGTAAGCGAGTCGATGAATTTCGGCCGCACCTTCCAGCTTCGCGAGCGCATGTCGCTGAGCGTGCGGGCGGAGTTCTTCAACGTGTTCAACCGGCTCTACCTGCCCACGCCGTCGGCCAACAACCCGCTGGCGACGCCCACGGCCAATAACGGCGTGCCCACCGGGGGCTTCGGCTACATCGCCAACACCAACAGCGTCGGCGGCCAGCGGAACGGCCAGCTTGTGGCCCGTTTCCAGTTTTGATGAAACTCATCGCCACTCTTTTGCTCAGGCGAAGATCGCGGCACGGTCTTCAAAGAGGATAACCAGTCCAAGCCCGGCTCCGCCGCCGCTTGCGGGGCCGAGTACATGATAGGCGCCGGCCTTTCGTTCCTGAAGCGTCGTATTATCCGTGGTGGCACGGCAGTCTCAACGATCTCCGCGAGGAACGTCTTCTGGTGGGAGCCGACGGTCACCGGCGGCCTGGGAGCGCGCGGTTACTTCGACCGCGACCTCAATGTGCTGCCGGTAATCACGGTGTTCGACAAGTTCACGCGGAGGTAGCGGCGCTTGCTTACGCGCGCGGCTCCGTACGGCTTTTAGTACGCGGCTTGCGCCGCTTCCAGGTGAGTCCCGAAGCCGCTACGGCGATGGAACCGCGGGCGCGGACCAGCGGGCGGACCCTGCGGTGGGAGGACGCGGCCGGGCGCTGG
>JBGPKH010000562.1:0-6041 GCA_041485845.1 Bryobacteraceae bacterium | reverse complement strand
GCCCATAACCGTCGCGCGCGCTCATCCAGCCACGCCTCCAACTGGGAGAAGCGCTGCTTGATCTCACCCTCGCTGGCCACAAGAACATTCTAGACCAAAAATGGTTTAATTGCTACACTTATTTTCTTACAGTCGCTTAGGCTGCCGCGCCGGCACTCATGGCGCCTGGGTGGACACACGAAGACGGGGTCGAGATGAGTCTCGACCCGGTAGACGCCTGCGTGGTCCACGAGAGCTGGATGATCCGCCCCCAATTCATTCGCCCCTTTGACCCACTACAATGGACCTTCATGGACCCACTGGCCAGGCACGCACTGCAGCTTGCCGCGATCGGCGCGCCCGCCGCGGCCATGGCCTGGGCCGTGCGCGGCCGCTCCGCCGCGGTCTTCGGTCCTTCGTTCTGGCGCGGGCCGCGCGACCGCCGCTCGGTGGCCCTCACCTTCGACGACGGCCCTAGCGAAAGCACGCCGCAGATTCTCGACCTCCTGGCCCGCCACCGGGTTCCCGCGACATTCTTCCAGTGCGGCGCGAACGTCGAGCGCCTTCCCGGCATCGCCCGCGCCGTCCGCGAAGCCGGCCATGAGATCGGCAACCACAGCCACACCCATCCGCTCCTGTGCTTCCGCTCGCCCGGTTTCATGGAAGACGACCTGCGGCGCGCCCAGGAGACCATCGAAGCCCGCACCGGCGCCAGGCCCACCCTGTTTCGCGCCCCATTCGGCGTGCGCTGGTTCGGCATCGGCGGGGCGCAGCGGCGCCTCCACCTGACCGGCGTCATGTGGACCATAATCGGATATGATTGGAGTCGGAAGGTGGATGAGGTCGTCGAGCGGATGTCCCAGCGGGTTTCAAACGGCGCTATCCTGTGCCTTCACGATGGACGCGGGCTTCAGGCCAGGCCGGATATCGGCGTGACCGTGGAAGCCGTCCGGCGCCTGGTTCCCGCGCTCCTGGACCGGGGCTATAGATTCGAAACGGTAAGCCGACTACTATGTCCGACGACCTAATCCAACGGGTGCTGAAAGTAATCGCCACATCCAAACGGATCCCCCTGGAGACCGTGACCATCGACAGTGATTTCCAGCAGTTGACCATCGATTCCATGGATGCGGTGGAAATCCTCTTTGCGATGGAGAACGAATTCGATATCAGCATCCCCGACGATGAAGTGCGCAGCGTGCGCAACGTACGCCAGATGTGCGAAGGCGTGGAGAGACTGGTGGCCGCCAGGTCCGACGCCGCGGCGACCCAGTAACCCATGCGGCGCGTTGCGATCACCGGAATGGGCGCCATCTGCGCCTTGGGCCGGAACACCACGGAATTCGCGGAAGCCCTGCGGCAGGGGCGCTCCGGCATCGGTCCCATCGAATCCACCGACACTTCCCAGATGCGCTTTCAGAACGGCGCCGAGGTGAAAGGCTACTGCCATGGGCCGTACTTCGACGACCGCCGCGCCGACTTCATGGACCGCTTCGCGCAGTTCGCCGTGATCGCCGCGCGTGAGGCCGTGCAGAATGCAGGAGTCCAGTGGACGCCGGAGCTTCGCGAAAACGCCGCCATCATCACCGGGTCGTGCGTGGGCGGGCAGAGTACCGAAGACATCGGCTTCCAGGAGCTGTACAAGCTGGGCCACAACCGCGTACACCCGCTCACTATTCCCAAGACCATGGCCAACGCCGGCGCCAGCCACATCTCGATGGAGTTCGGCATCACCGGACCGAGTTTCACCATCTCTACCGCCTGCTCTTCGGCCGGCCACGCCATCGGCCAGGCCTTCTGGATGGTGCGCAGCGGCGCCACCGATCTGGCCCTCACCGGCGGCAGTGAAGCGCCATTCAGTTTCGGCATCCTCAAGGCGTGGGAGGCCATGCGCGTGGTTTCCCCCGACACCTGCCGCCCGTTTTCGAAGGATCGCCGCGGCATGATTCTGGGCGAAGGGGCTGGCATCCTGGTGATCGAGCCGCTCGAAGCGGCGCGCGCGCGAGGAGCCCGCATTCACGCCGAAATCGTGGGCTTCGGGATGTCCGCCGATGCCTGCCACATCACGCAGCCTTCGTCCGAGGGCGCCGCGCGAGCCATGCGCGCGGTCTTACGCGATGCCGGCCTGGCGCCAGAACAGATCGCCTACATCAATGCCCACGGCACCGCCACCCCGGCCAACGATGCCACCGAGACGGCCGCCATCCGTTCGGTATTCGGCGCGCACGCCGTCAAGCTCGCGGTGAGCTCGACCAAGTCGATGCACGGCCACGCGCTGGGCGCCTCCGCCGCGCTGGAATGTCTGGCTACGGTCATGGCGCTGCGCGATGGGGTGCTGCCTCCCACGGCGAATTTCAACGAGGCCGATCCCGATTGCGATCTCGACGTGATTCCCAATCGCGCGCGCCCGGCGCAAGTGGAGTATGCGATCTCGAATTCGTTCGCCTTCGGCGGATTGAACGCCGTGCTGGCTCTGCGTCGCGTTTGAGCCTTCAGCTATCAGCGGCCAGCGCTCCTGAACGGGGACACCGCTCCTTTGGTGGCGGCTCGGAAACGCTTGCTGAACCGGTAGAGCAGGAGAGAGGGCGGCGCCGGCCCGCGCGACCCGCTCTCCCCTCCTCGAACCGGGCATGCAGATTTCCCAGGTCCGGCTCTCCGGACTTCTTCGCTGTCGGGTGGGAGGTGGCGCGCTTGCCCGGGGGCCCTGTACGCTTTTCCCCGTGAGAAATCGATCCGGCGATTCAGGGATCGGGTGCGCGCGCTAACCAGCCGCGTGCCGCTTTCGGAGCCACGAACCGTGTGGGAGTGGAAACCGCTACCCGCCGGCGGCCTGTTGCTGCTGTTGGACCTGGGCCCGCCGGGCCTCCATGTCGCGCGTCAAATGGGGAACGATGCCGATCATCCGCTCGACCACCATCAGTTGCGCGCGATGGTGCATCTCGTGTTCCTTGACGCCGAGAAGCATTTCGAAACGGGTCTTGCTGGGAGGTTCCATTCCGGGAGGAAACTGTACCTGTTCGGACAGTGTCGCGTCGGAGAGTCCCTCGATCCATGCCGCGAAGTCCTCACCGCCGCGACGGAGCGCGTCCAGGATCTGCGCCTTCGTGGTGAGCGTGGCTGCCTTCTCGGTCAATGCCTGGTGGGCGGCGGCGAACATCGGGAAATCGACGGCCGTGTGCCTCTCGCCGTGCATGCGCTGCGGCCAGGCCGGCGTCACGGCGATGTGGGCCAGCGTTTCCGCGACGCTGCGCGTGTCCTTCGAGGCGCGAAAGCCGTACTGCTCCTCGGGAATCTCCCCGGCTATTTTGATGGTATTGGCACGAACGGTGCGGAACGAACGGGCCATGTCTTTGGCGTTGTAACCTTGCATGGAATCCTCTCCTAGCAAGCAGTATACTCCCGCGCCGCCCTAAGAATTCCTCAGATCAAACGTCCTAAAGGCGGGAACAACCGGCGCGAAAAATGCGTCTCCCTAGTGGACACCCGTGGCCAATTCGCAAAAATTCCGCCTCAGCGCATCCTTCTGGGAAGCCGCCCGCATCGCACTCGACTCCCTGCGCAAGAACAAACTCCGCAGCTTTCTGACGCTGCTGGGCATCATTCTCGCCACCACCACCCTGATCGCCGTGACCTCCTTGATCCACGGCATGAATCTGTTCATCGCCGAAAAGGTCTCCGACATGGGTTCCGACGGCTTCCGCATCGTCCGCATGGCCTGGTTCGGACCTTGGGACCCGAAAAAATTCTTCGAGATGCAGAAGCGCAACCCCCAGATCCGGCCCGACGAGTACGACTTCATCAAGAGCAAGGCCGTCCTGGTGAAGGACATCGGGATGATCGCCTCGCGGCGTGCGCGCGTCTCTTTCAAAGGCGATTCCATGGAGGATGTCAGCCTGCAAGGCGTCACCGAGAATATACCGGCGATCAACAATGTCCAGGTGGGTATTGGCCGCGGCATCACCTACGACGAGGTGCGCCGGCACGCGCCGGTCGCGTTCATTGGCAACGACCTCTGCAAGCGCTTCTTCGAAGGCAAGGACCCGCTGGGCAAAGTGGTGGCGGTCGGCGGCAATCCGTACGAAGTGGTGGGCGTTGCCAAGGAACTGGGCAGCGTGTTCGGCAACTCGCAGGACAACTTCGTCATGATTCCCATCGAGAGCTACTTCAAGACCTACGGGAGCCGCTACGGAATCGCCATGATTGCCAAGGCCATCGATCAGCCGCGTCTGGCCGAAGCGCAGGACGAAGTGCGCGTGCTTCTCCGGTCGTACCGGCGCCTCGGACCGGGTCGGGACGATAACTTCAGCATCTTCGCTTCCGACACCATCGTGAGCCTTTGGGAGCGGCTGACCGCCACCATCGCCGCCATGGCGGTGGGGATCGTGTCGGTCTTCATGGTGGTGGGCGGGATCGTCATCATGAACATCATGCTGGCGGTGGTCACCGAGCGCACCCACGAGATCGGCATCCGCAAGTCCCTGGGCGCGCGGCGCTCCGACATCCTCAACCAGTTTCTGGTGGAGTCTTCGGTGCTGTCCGGCTCGGGCGGATTGTTCGGCGTGTGCGTGGCCTGGGTGCTGGCCGCCGCGGTGCGCAATCTCACACCCGTGCCGATGGCTCTGCCGTGGGCTTCCATCTTCATCGGCGTCGGGCTTTCGGCGACGGTGGGCCTGTTCTTCGGCATCTATCCGGCGCGGCGCGCGGCGCGGCTGGATCCCATCGAAGCTTTGCGGGTGGAGAGATAGTCCATGACCAAACTCTCCTTCGTCAACGGCATCGTACTGGCGTTCGAGACTATTCGCTCGCACAAGCTGCGGGCCTTCCTGACGGTGCTCGGCGTGATCATCGGGACCGGGACGATTATCGGGGTCAGCGCCATTTTGACCGGCTTCGATGCGTCGGTTGCCGGCGTCCTGCGGAGCTTCGGCCCCAATTCCATCATCGTTTTCAAATTCCCGGTTGGCCCGCGCTTAGGCCGCTTGAGCCCAGAGGAGCGGACGCGCAAGAACCTCACCTACCAGAACGCCGTCGACATTCGCGAGCGGTGCAAGTCCGTCGAGGACGTCTCCACCATGCTGTTTCCCAATCGGGGCCCGATCAACGTCCACTACAAGGGCAACGACATGTACGACGTCAATCTCTTCGGCGTGGAGGAGGCCTACGCGCGCGGCGGCCAGGTGGAATTGCACGTGGGCCGCTTCTTTACCGACGAAGAGAGCCGGCGCCGGCTGCCGGTCGCAGTGATCGGCCAGGATTTGGAAAAAGGGCTGTTTGCCAACGTCGACCCGATCGGAAAACCCATCACGGTGGATGGCCACGAATTCCAGGTGATCGGCGCCATGGTGCGGCCGGCGGCGTCCTTCTTCGGCGACACCGACCAGCGCGTGCTGCTGCCTTACGGAACCATGCGGAAGATGTACCCCAACGCGCGCGAGAACGCCATCGTGGTGACGGCGCGGAACGGCATGCTGCCGCAGGCCACCGACGAAATCCGGACCGTGCTGCGGATCGGCCGCCGCGTGCCCTACGACAAGCCGGACAATTTCGCGCTCTCGACGGCCGAACAGATGGTCTCCGACTTCCGGCAGATTACCGCGGTGACGTTCCTGGTGATGGCGGTGCTCAGCTCCATCGGTCTGCTGGTGGGCGGCATCGGGGTCATGAACATCATGTTGGTGTCGGTGACCGAGCGGACTTACGAGATCGGCATTCGCAAGGCGCTCGGCGCGCGCCGGGCCGACATCCTGATTCAGTTCCTGATCGAGGCGGCCGCGCTCACCGGACTGGGCGGCCTGGCCGGGATTGTCTTCGGCTGGCTGATCTCGCTGATCGCCCGCCTGGTCTGGGAGTCACTGCCCGCGAGCGTGCCCATGTGGGCGGCCGTCACGGGGATCGTGATGTCGGTGAGCGTGGGGCTGTTCTTCGGCATTTGGCCGGCAAACAAGGCCGCGCGGTTGGATCCCGTGGTGGCGTTGCGCTACGAGTAGGCGCCTCTAGCCTAGACGTCTCATCCAGGTCAGATCTTAATAAAAGTGGCAAGATTTCGATATCTTAGGAAGCTT
>JBGPKH010000561.1:0-6047 GCA_041485845.1 Bryobacteraceae bacterium | reverse complement strand
GGTGAAGCCGTTCCTCGAAGAGCAGCCGATGAGGCCCGCGGCTGTTTCGGCTATGGAACTGGCCGGCGATGAGGCCGCCGTTGACACGCTGCTCGAGCTCAGCCACGATACAGACGACCGCGTCCGGCAGCCTGCGCTTCGTGCGTTCGGCACTCTCGGCAAAGGCAAGCAGCCGGTCACGGATCGATTGATCGAGGCGTTGGACGATCAGGAGAAGGGCGACCGCTCGGCCGCGGTGTCGGCGTTGCAGCAACGGCGGGAAGCGTCGGCGATTGCGGCACTGGAGCGGCTGGCCAATGGGGAGGCGCTTCCCAACATCGCTCGGGCGGCGCGCGCCGCGGTGGAGTCACTGCGGGCGCCCGCGGACGGAACGGCAGTTAGTGCAGACGAGATCTCTTCTTTGCGGAGCCGTCTATCTGAACTGGAGAAGGAGAACAGCGAGTTGAAGGCGCGGCTCGACCGGCTGGAGAAGAAGTAGCTTACTCGCCGCCGAACGCGAGAGTTTCCCGGGAATCGCCAAGGCCACTCCCTCACGATCATGGCTCCGAACGGAGCCGCGCGCGTCAGATCAGAAGCTGTGAAGAAAACCAAAATAGGGCCGCCGATGAACACGGATGAACGCCGAACACACGTGTGTTTTCTTATCTGCGTTTATCTGCGTTATGCGTTCATCGGCGGCTAATAATTCTTCACGGATGCTCAGCAAGCGGCTTTTCGAATAGGGGCAGTACGCTTTAACGCTTTTCCGTGATCCGGCGAAACACGCGCAGCAGGTTGCCGCCGAGAAATTTCTGGATGCGATCGCCGGAGTAGCCGCGGCGCAGCATGGCATCGGTGATCAGCGGCAGATCGCGGACGTCGCGCAAACCTCGTGGCGGCGGCGGGCCGCCATCAAAATCGCTGCCCAGCGAGACGTGGTCCTCGCCGGCGAGTTGGATGGCGCGATCGATCACTCCCACCCACTCGTCGACGGTGAGGCGGATCTCCTGCGGAATTTCCGCGGGCAGCATGGGAAATTGCGGCGCGACGATTTTGTCGAGCGCATAGATGTCGAGCTTCGTGCCCCGTTCCAGAATCGCGCTGATGTCCCAGAACGGCTTTCCCGCGGAATGTTGGGTACGCCAGTCGAACGCCT
Organism: Bryobacteraceae bacterium; assembly: GCA_041485845.1. Taxonomy (GTDB): domain Bacteria; phylum Acidobacteriota; class Terriglobia; order Bryobacterales; family Bryobacteraceae; genus OMOG01. The sequence goes on along the minus strand of JBGPKH010000561.1, from coordinate 4,912 downwards.
TGCGGTTGTGAAACTCGTTGCCGATCTGGAAGCCGATGAGGCCGCCCTTGGCTGCGAGCTTCTTCAAGAGCGAGTCCGGCATGTTGCGGGGGATGTCGTTGATGGCGCGGAGGCCGTGGTGGGTGGCGACGACGGGGTCGGTGCTGAGGTCGATGGCCTGTGAGATTGCGTCGTCGGAGGCGTGCGACACGTTGATGAGCATACCCAGGCGATTCATCTCGCGGATGACCTCGCGGCCGCGGTCGTTGAGGCCTTTCCACTTGGCCTCGGAGCAGCAGGAGTCCGCATAATTGCTGGTCCAGTTGTGCGCGGAGAGTTGCACGGAGCGCAGACCGAGGCGGTACATCTCCCTAATGACGGCGGGGTCGCCATCGAGGTCGAAGCTGCCTTCGATATCGAGCACGGCGGCGATCTTGCCGCTCTTGCGAATGCGCTCGATGTCGGATGCGGAGCGGGCGATTTCGATGGTCTGGCTGTTGCGCTCGATCTGGCTTATGGCCGTGTCGAGCATGCGCAGAGCTTGCCGGGTTTCGTATCGCGCGGGGTAGTAGTCCTCGGTGACAAAGATGGAAAAGAACAGCGCGCCCAGGCCGCCCTCTTTGGCGCGCGGAAGGTCGAACTGACCGTCGGGCTTGCGTTGCCCGATGTCGCCTCCGTGATAAAACTCGCGGTCGACGGCGTGGATGTGACCGTCGAAGACCAGGGATCGCGCGTGGAGGACGCGGGCGCGTTCGGAGATCGGGGGAGTTTGGGCTCCCGACTGGCAGGCGCCAGCGGCGAACAGCGCCAACAGGCATGTCGCTGTCCTATAATCGGTACGCAGGTATCGTTTCATGGCCAACTCAGCACGTCCAAAGCTTGCAGGCATTGTCACTACTTATTTTAAGTATTCGCACGCGCAGCATATCATCGATCGCTTCCTCGATGGGTATGGCTGGAGCGGCGTCCACCACCGTCCGGAGATGGACCTGGTGTCGCTCTACGTAGACCAGGTGCAGGGACGCAACGGCGATCTCAGCCGCGAACGCGCGGCGCGCCACCCGGAGTTGAAGATGTGTCCGACCATCGCCGAGGCGCTGACCCTCGGTGGAAGCAAGCTCGCCGTGGATGGCGTGGTGCTGGTCGGCGAGCACGGCAATTACCCGCGGAACGAAAAGGGACAGACGAAGTATCCGCGCTACGAATTCTTCGAACAGATCGTGAAGGTGTTTCGCGACAGCGGCAAGTCGGCGCCGGTGTTCAACGACAAGCATCTTTCGTGGAACTGGGAGTGGGCGCGGAAGATGTACGACACCTCGCGGGAGATGGGGTTTGCGTTCATGGCCGGGTCGAGCCTGCCGGTGACGTGGCGGACGCCCTCGGTGGAAATGCCGCTCGGCGCGCGGATCAGCGAGGCGTTGTGCCTGTGCTACGGCGGCGTGGACAGCTACGATTTCCACGGGCTGGAGACGGTGCAGTGCATGGTGGAGCGGCGGCGCGGCGGCGAGACCGGAGTGAAGTGGATACAGGCGTATCGCGGCGACAAGTTCTGGGACGCCATGCGCGATGGCGTGTGGCCCAAGCCGCTGATGGAGGCCGCGCTTTGCCGGAGCCACACGCTCACGCCGGCGCGCGCGGGGTTCAACCACATCATGCCTGGCGCCGATGACATGCGGCGGCTGGTGCGCGATCCGGTGGCCTACCGGTACGAACATACGGACGGGCTGAAGGGCACCGTGCTGCTGCTGAATGGCCTGGTGAGGGATTTCAACTTCGCGGCGTACGTGGACGGATCGCGGCAGCCGTGGTCGACGCAGATGTATCTGCCGATGCCCGACGGGCGGACGACGCTCGCCAACTTCTTCAGCCCGCTGAACTACAACTTCGAGAGGATGTTCCTGACCGGCAAGCCGACGTATCCGGTGGAGCGGACGCTGCTGACCACGGGTTTGACGGCCGCCGGCGTGGAGAGCCTGTTCCGCGGGCAGACGAAATTCGAAACACCGCACCTGGCGATTCGTTACCAGGCGACCAAGGAATCGACATTCTGGAGGACGTAACGATGCTTACCCGGCGGACTTTTCTGCAAACGACTGCCGTTGCCGCTGTTGCGGCCCCACAGGCGCGGCCGAAGCGGATCGCGATCGTCACGACCATCTACCGCTATCTGTCGCACGCGCAGCATATGGGCGATCGCTTTCTGGTGGGCTACCCGCACGAAGGCGCGTGGCACGTGCCCGACCTGAAGGTGGTTTCGCTCTATGTGGACCAGAAGCCGGAGGGCGATTTGAGCGGCGCGCGGGCGCGCGAGTTCGGATTTCAGGTCTATCCCACGATTGCGGAAACGCTGCGCTGCGGCGGCAAGGAGCTCGCGGTGGACGCGGTGCTGATCATCGGAGAGCACGGCAACTATCCGCGCAACGAAAAGGGACAGGTGCTGTATCCGCGGTACGAGTTTTTCGACCAGTGCGTGAAAGTGTTCGAGCAGGACGGGCGCGCGGCGCCGGTGTACAACGACAAGCACCTTTCGTACAGCTTCGAGAAGGCCAAGGCGATGGTGGATGCTTCACGGCGGCTGAAGTTCCCCATGCTGGCCGGGTCGTCGATTCCGGTGACGTGGCGGCTGCCGTCGATCGACCTGCCGCTGGGATGCGAGATCGAGGACGCGCTGATGGTGGGCGAAGGCGGATCGGACGCCATGGACTTTCACGCGCTCGAAGGCCTGCAATGCATGGTGGAGCGCCGCAAGGGCGGGGAGACCGGCGTGAAGGCCGTCCAGATGCTGCAAGGCGATGCCGTGTGGAAGGCGGGCGACGACGGGCGATATTCGAAGGAGTTGCTGACCGCCGCGCTTTCGCGCAGCGACACTCCCATGGGTCTGACCTTTACGGACGGACGCACGCAGGACCTGGTGGCGTCGGGCGAATTGCGCAAGATCGCGAAGAATCCGGCGGCGTATTTCATCGAATACCGCGACGGCTTGAAGGCCACGATGCTGATGTTGGACGGCGCGATTCGCGATTTCAATTTCGCGGCGCGCCTGAAGGGGATGCCGCAGGTGTGGTCGACGCAGTTCCTACTGACGCCCGAGCCAAACGTGACGTATTCGGCGTGCCTCATGCACAAGGCCGAGCAGATGTTCGAAAGCGGAGTTGCGCCGTATCCCGTGGATCGCACCCTGCTGGTGAGCGGCGTGCTGGAGAGCTGTCTGACGTCGAAGGTGCAGGATCATGCGCGGCTGGAGACGGCGCAGTTGAAGGTCGTGTACAAGGCGCCGTCGCAGTCGCAGTTCGCGCGGAGTTGAGGGCTCAGCCTGTTCTTCGCAACTCTTCACGGATGACCCGGCGGAGCGTGCTCTCGAGCGGTTCCCGTGTGGCCGCGACGTGCTTCGCGAGAGCGTCATTGATGAGGGCCTGATAACTCCCTCCGCCCGCAGCGTGAGCCTGCTGACGGAACCACTCCAGCAGGTCAGGAAAACCAATGAAGAAAGAATACGATTTTTCCAAAGCGAAGCGCGGTCGTTGTCGATTCGGATCGTGATCCGGGTTTTGCCGGGCGGCATCTGGACGATTGGCTGAAAGCCGGCGGGTGACAGACGACAAAAACCGATCGTCTGTCCCACCGCTGACTCGACAAGAATTGCCAGACTCCAGACGCACAAATGTGCATATTCAGGAAGCACTGAGTAAAGCCGGCGCCTTCCACCCGCCGAAGGCCTGCTCCAGCCAGGCGGCCACCGCCAGTGCTATGTCTTCGCGCCAGGGGGGCGCGACGACTTGAACGGCAAAGGGTAATCCTGTCGCGGATTCGCCGCAGCGGACGACCGCGGCCGGCCATCCGGCGACGTTGTAGGCCATGGTGTGGCTGAAGCCGCGGAAGTTTTCTTCCTGCGTGGAAGTGCCATGGGGAAGGGCGGCGTGTGTGTAGGCCGGGCAAAGGATCACGTCGTAGTTGCGGAGGAATGCGAGCATTTCGGCGCGGTACCGGTCCCACTCGTCCCAATATTTCTGCAGGCCCAACACGGTGGTGCGGTAGCGTTCCAGCTTTTCCAGCCAGCCGCGGAGCAGGGGGTGCACTGTCTGGGAACCGAGCGTGTCGAGGTATTGCCACAGGCCGTCGCCGCCGCCGGCGCCGAGGAGTTTCATCTCGAGGTCGTAGGCGTTCTCGAGGCAGGCGGGACGAGCCTCGTCCACTTGTGCGACATCGTCCGACAGTGCGTGGGCGGCGGCGCGCACGGTCTGGGCCACTTCGGTATCGGCCGCGGCGATTCCGTTGCCAGTGTAGAAAGCCACGCGCAATTCGCGAAGGCTTACGGCACGCGGGTCGTAGAACGGCATGCCGACGGCGGTGGGATCGCGGCCATCGGAACCGACGAGCAGCGGCATAACAGTCGCGAGATCCTCCACGTAACGGGACATCGGCCCGATCTGCCACAGCGCTTCGATCCAGCCCCCGGCGGGCGGGAAATGGCCGGTCCGCGGGAGGCGCCCTGAAGTGGGCTTGATGCCCGCGATTCCGCAGAAGGCGGCGGGTACACGCACGCTGCCGGCGGCGTCGCTGCCCAGGCCAAGCGGCGAACCGCAACTGGCGATCAGTGCGGCTTCTCCGCCGCTGCTCCCGCCTGATGTGCGCGTCGCATCGTAAGGATTGTTGGTGGCGCCGTAGATCAGGTTGTCGCTTTCGAAGGCGAACAGCAGGTCGGGCACATTGGTGTGCGCGATGGGAATGGCGCCGGCGGCGCGCAGGCGGGCGACCAGGGTGGCGTCTTCGGCGGATGGCGCGGCGTTGCGGCGGCCCAGAGTGCCGGCGGTCGAGACCGTGCCCGCCAGCTCGATGGAGTCTTTGATGCTGAAGGGGACGCCGCGCAAGGGTCCGTCGGGTGCGCGTTCCGCTTCGGCCAGGGCGCGGTCGGCGAGCACTTCGACCGCGGCGT
>JBGPKH010000560.1:0-6057 GCA_041485845.1 Bryobacteraceae bacterium | reverse complement strand
TGGGTCTAGTGATATGCCCCAGGCGGCGTTGCGAGACTTAGTAGATCCTGGCAAAAGTGGCGGCATAGCAAATGGTTTCGGCAAAGGCTGATAGCTGATCGCTGACCGCTTCTGCTACCATCACCTTGAAGTGACCATCCGTCCGGCGAGCGACCGCTCTCTTCTCATATCGTTCGGCGACGAAATCTCGCTCGAAGCGCACCGCCAGGTGAAGCTTCTGACCCATGATTTGCACCGTGCGCACGGCATCCTCAATCTGCACCCGTCCTATGCATCGGTCCTGATCGATTTCGACCCGCGGCTTCGCACTCACGGGGAAGTCGAACAACTGGTCCGCGAGCGCATGGAGGCGGCCAGCCAGGGTGAGGACGTGCCCGCGCGGACGGTCGAGATTCCGGTCTGTTACGGGGGCGAATCCGGGCCGGATCTGCCGGACGTCGCGCAACACACCGGCCTCTCGCCCGAGCGTGTGGTGGAGTTGTACACGGCTGCGGACTACCTCGTGTACTTCGTGGGATTCTCAACCTGCTTCCCCTATCTCGGAGGCCTTCTACCGGAGCTCGCTACCCCGCGGCTATCGGCTCCACGGAAACACGTTCCCGTGGGCAGCGTGGCCATTGGCGGCAGCCAGGCCGGCATCTATCCGCTGGCGTCGCCCGGCGGATGGCGGCTCATCGGGCGAACGTCGTTGCGCCTGTTCGACCCCGCGGGCTCGCCTCCCCCGCTTCTGCGGATGGGCGACCACGTGCGCTTTGTTCCCATCCCGGAGGACCGCTTCTGAGCCACATCCGCGTCATTTCGCCCGGCATCCAAACGACGGTCCAGGACCTGGGCCGCTTCGGCTGGGCGCACTTCGGCGTCTCGGCATCCGGGGCTGCGGACTCGTTGGCGCTGCGCGCCGGCAACCTCCTGGTGGGGAATGCCGAGAACGCCGCCGCGCTGGAGATGACGCTGGTGGGAGGGACCTTCGAGCTCGAAGGCGATACCGTGATGGCGCTCACCGGTTCGGATTTCGGCGCCGGACTGCCGATGTGGAGTGCCGTCGAAGTGAAAGCCGGAGAGGTCGTACGGTGCGGCGCGACGCGTTCGGGAGCGCGCTGCTATCTGAGTGTGCGCGGGGGGATCGCCGCCCCTCAGGTGATGGGCGGCGCCTCGGTCCACGTGATGACGGGCGTCGGCGACCGCGCTTTGCGTGCCGGAGAAGTGCTGCCGATCGGAAACGCCGCTATCCGGCGGCCGCATTCGCGTAGCGAAGCGCAAGATGAGCAACTACAACTTGCGCGTCCGCGGAAGCGGCAGCGTACGCGCCGCATCGACATCTCCGCGCGGATGAGGATCATTAAGTGAGAGAGAGAGTATTGGATCTACGCCGAACAATCGCCCACTGAGCGCCCTTACCCGACAAGATGAACCAAGAATCGCGGGCCGAAGTTCCTTTCCTTACACGCTCGTCATTTTACTCGTACCGAAACCACGTTGGAGGGAGCGGAATCGCCGGCACTGTTGTGGGCGCGAACACGGTAAGACCAGTTGCCCTTACCCGGGTTATCCGGGAAAGTCACGCCGGCGGTAGTCCCAATCGAGACCCACTGCGCTTGCCCTTGCCCCTTCCTTTCCACGATGAAGGAGGTTTCGTTATCGGAATTGTCCTGCCATCGGAGATTCACTGTGGACCCGCTCAAAGAAGCCGTGAGGTTGCTCGGCGCCGCCGGCAGAGTGGAATTCACAATGGCGATAGTAATCGTACTGGTAGCAGTCAACCCGCCTGTGTCGGTGACGCTGGCGACGATATTGTGATTTCCAGAAGCGGTGCAGGCATAGACCTTCGATGTCGAGCCTCCCCCGCCAAACACGGTAGCGTCGGTCCAGGAGATGGCGGACGTGAGATCGCCGTTTTCCGGGTCGCTAGCCGAGCCCGTGAAACTGACCGTCACCGGACAACTGAAAGACGATCCGTTCGGGGGACTCGTGATAGTCACCGTAGGGGGCTGGTTGGGCGTCGAGCCTAGCGCCCTGTTCACTGCGGCCAGGGCGTCGATCCGGCCATAGCCATAAGTATTGTTGGGACTGACGCCGGCGGCTATTCCGCCGCAGGTCTGGCTCGTGGTCCAGACCATGGCGGTGCTGCTTAGCAACTGCTCGGTGCCGATGACGTTTCCCACGTAACTCGGGGCGGCTGCCCAGATCAGGGCCGTAGTGCCAGCCGTATGCGGGCTGGCCATGGAGGTGCCGCTCAACGTGGCGTAGCTGCTGGTCGGATAGCTGGACCGCACGCTGACGCCCGGGGCGCTGACATTAGGCTTGATCCCTCCGAAGGCCGAAGGCCCCCGCGAGGAGAAACTGGCGATCACGTCGCTGCTATCGGTGGCCCCGCTGGCGAACGACTCCGGGTAGTCGCCGGGCGATCCCGCCGTGCTGCAACCGGGTCCGCTGTTGCCATTCGAAAAGGCAGGCATGATTCCGGCCGCCACCCACGCCTGGACATAAGACTGATACCAGTTGTCGCCACCGCCGCCGCCCCAGGAATTATTGACGGCGTGCGGCGGGCCAGAACCGCCCGGACTTACGATCCACTGCGCGCAAGCAATCAGGTCCGAGGAAAAGCAACTGTTGGTCTGGCAGCCCTTGCAGGCGATCCACTTGGCCCCCGGCGCCACGCCCACCTGGTTGCCAGCGCCATCGTCGCCCACCATGGTGCCCATGGTGTGGGTGCCGTGGCCGTTGTTATCGCAAGGTGTCGCGCCGCACCAGATGCCCGCTGGGTCGTACCAATTGCCGGTGTGATTGAAACCCGACCCCGTGTTGCCCCGGTATTGATTCACCAGGGCCGGATGGTTGTACTGCACGCCCGTATCGATATTGGCCACCACGATCCCGTTCCCCCGGGTCATCGGCCACACTTGGTCGGCGCGGATTTTCGCGATATTCCACTCCACCGCTTGGATGGCGGCGGCTTCGGGCTGGGGAATCTTATAGACCACTTCCGGCAGGATGGCCACCACCTCGGGCCTCTGGGCCAAGGCTCGCGCCAGTTCCAGCGTGCCCTCGCGAACAAAGATCCTATTCTCGATCCAGAATGCGGTGAAGGCTACCTTGCGACCCTGCAGATATCCGCGCACCCCGGCTTGGCTCCGATTGGCCACCGCCTGCAACGCTTGAGCCACAAATTGGGCGCGCGCCAGCCGGTCGGGGATCCGTTGGGCCGGCGCCAAGTCGGCCCGGTCGCCGAACACCACGAAAAACGGCGCCCTGGCGTCTTCGTCGTCTGCCAGCCGGTCCATCAACCCGCGGTCGATCTTGTAGTCTGTGCCCGGGCCTGCCTGAAGTGTCCCTGCCGCTACAAGCAGCACCAGCAGTCCGGTATGCCACGATAGCAGTAAACACCGTACGCTAGAATTCATGGTCTTCCTTCACTACTGCCCCCGCTCTGTTTTTCGAGGACTCCAGTTCAGAGTCGATGACTTTCTCAAAGGCGGATAGGGGTTGCGCGCCGCTCAAAAAAACGCCGTTGATGAAAAACGACGGGGTGGAATTCACACCCAACTGTCGTGCTTCCAAGGAATTGGTTTCGACCAGGGATTTGTACTTGCCCGCGGCGGTGCAGGCTGTGAACGCGTCGAGGTCCAGTTGAGCCTGGCGCGCGGCCTCGACCAGAGTTTCCCGATCGAGCGCGGGCGCCGCAAACAGCGCGTCATGGTATTCCCAGTATTTTCCTTGCCCTCCGGCGCAGTGCGCCGCTTCGGCGGCCGCCTGCGCCGTCGGATGAATGTTGTTCAAGGGAAAATCCTTGAACACAAAGCCGATTTTGTCACCGTACTTGGCGGCAAGCTGTTTCAAACTCTCCTGCATGCGCTTGCAGTAGGGGCACTGATAGTCGGAGAACTCGACGATCGTGACCGGCGCCGACGTTGATCCTCGCCGCGGTGCCTGACCCGCATTCACGATGAATCGCGGAGGTTCGATCACGATCCGCACTGCCGCCTGCTGGCGAAGCGTTTGCAACAGGGTCTGCCGGCCCTCCTGGACCTTCGCTCGCTTCAGCGCCTGGATTACCTGCTCCCGGACCTTGTCCAGCGGCTCGCGGAACTTGTCTCTCTGCCCCCAATAGAACCCTTCGACCTCGCCGGCCATGGGCTCCAGAATCTTGCTGTCCACCTCTTGCCGGAAGAACTCTTCGGCTGACAGATTACGCGCGGCAGCCGCGCTCTCGAGTATCCTTCGCGAAACGGCGTTCTCGATAGCGCGCACCTTCAGCTCATACTCCTGTTTCTTGAGCTGGACGATTTGCGCCTCGACCTTCAGTTCGTCTTCCGTGATCTCAGCGCCGTTGACCACCGCTACAACGGATTTCTTGAGCGGGAGTTGCGAGTCGGCCGCCAGCAGCGGTACGGCGGTTGTTACCAGGAAAAATAGAGCAGTCCTGCCTAACCATAGCGTTCTCATAAGAATGAAAAAGCGCCGGCCGGGGAGCCGGCCGGCGCAATTGGCCTTGCTATTTGCCTACCTGGCTACGCGCCCGCGGGTTCACGCAGGCGCTTTGGATCTCCGCGCGCGGGCAGGTGCCGCCCAACGGGAGCCCTACGAGAAACGTCTCGGCGGCGTGCGCCACGCACGACACGTAGTCCCCGTGGTTGTTGTAGGCCGCTCCCGTTGGGCACTGGGCGTCGACATAGACGCCGCAAGCGGCGGCGGCCGTAGCGTTGTCGGTGCTCACGGACAGGTTTAGCGCGTCCCAGTCGAAGCAATCGCCGGCGCTGCTCGACGTGAGGGCGCCGGTACTGGCACTATTGCCCGCCGGGCAGGCGTACTGAGCCGAGACGTTCTGCACGTCGTCGTCCCAGAAGCACTGGGTGCCGATGGTCGACAGGCAGGTGTTGGGAGCCTTGGCCACAGTGCTGCCGTCCAGCGTGTTGTCGAGGTTAACGTCACCGGCGCAGGGACCATCGAAACGAAGGTTCTCCCCGGCGTTGTTCTGTCCGTTGCCGATCACCTCGTACAGCGTCGCCGTAACCGCCCCGGCGGCGTTGGTCTGGAAGCCGGTGAGGGACTGGCTGAAGGCCTCGCCGCGCGTGACCGCCAGCAAGCCGTTGGTGTTGGTGTGGTAGAGAACGTCTTCTGTTAGCGCCCCGTTGGGATCAGTCCACAGAACCTGCAGCGTGGCTCCTTCGGCGAAATCCGGATTGGTGGGGAAGCCCGCCACGGCGTAGGCGCCGTTGCCGGGGTTCGGGACCAGAGCCGTTACGTCCGCCTTGTACGCGATCGTGGCCGCCTGCGGGAAGCAGGGACTCTGCGGCGCCTTGCCGATGTTAGTGCCCACGATGCCGGTGCCGGCGAAGGTGATGGCGGCCCCGCTCGTGGACTGGATGCTGCTGGTCAGGATCGACCAGAACAACGTGGCTTTCAGCACCGAGGCGGTCACCGGAATCCCCGAAATCGTGATCGTTCCGGAGGTGCCGTTCGCTGTGACAGTTCCCTTTCCTGCGATGGGCGTGCCCGCCTGCGCCTTACCTCCGCAGAGGAACACGGTAGACTGCAGCGACATGTTATTGATGGAAACGGCGTTCACGGAAGCGCCCGTTGCCGTACCATCCTGGCCGTACGCTGGAACCATACCCAGCCCGGCTAGAAGCACTGAGAAGGCCATTGCCAATCCAAAATACTTTCTTCGATTCATTCTATTCTCCTTATAGATAGGGATTACTCTTGAAGTTGGCCGAGCTTTACTCACTCTCGATCAACCCTCGCGCAGAACGTATCAGTCGTCGGGCAGCTTCAAAGGCTAGGCTTTACGTTATCTCAAGCCGCGCGCAGCTGTCAAGGCATGTCAAGGCATGTCAAGGCTTAAATCACCCCGAGAAGTACCATCGCTCGTATGTCGCCGTACAGTCACAACGGCCATCCGGTTGCTCCCGAGTAAACCGCCCGTTAGAATCAGGGTTCCATGTAGCACCCCGTGGCAGAAGTCGCCGAGATTTGCGACGTTGGTGGGGCAGGCATTCAGCCTGCCGGGACTGTAGGTGCCTCACCGTGTTAGTAACCCGCGTCGCAGCAAGCTGC
>JBGPKH010000559.1:0-6059 GCA_041485845.1 Bryobacteraceae bacterium | reverse complement strand
CGTGAAGAACATAAAGCCGCCAGCGTACCGGTTTTAGCAAACCGGGGAACCCATGCCCTGGATTATGCGGGCTTTGCACCTTTGTGGGTACAATCCAAGCGGTCCACGCTTCGACGCCTCGGCTGGGCCGGTCTAAAGCCGCCCCCAGAGGGACCCCGGGGCAGGATTGCCCGCCCCACATTCGAGCCATTCCAGCCGGGCGGGGGTGGCAGGTGCAAAGGGCGGCGGAGACCGCCGGCGCCACGGCGGCGACTGGAGGATTCAGGGAATGAGCGCTTGCAGGGTTGCTTCGGCCGTGGCTCTCCAGGAGAAGCGGGCGGCCTGGCGCGGACCGGCTTCCGCGAGACGTTGGCGCAGGGGGTGGTCGTTGGCGATGCGGAGCATGGCGCCGGCGATCGCATTCACGTCGTGCGGGTCGAACTGAAGGGCGGCGTCGCCGGCGTTGCCGGCGAGCGGCTGGATGGACGAACAGGCGGATGGCACGCCCGCGGCCAGAGCTTCCAGAATGGGCAGGCCGAATCCTTCGAAGAGCGAGGGGTAGACGAAGCCCCAGGCGCGGGCGTAGAGATCGTGGAGATCCGGGCGCGGGATCCATCCGGGGAACTCCACGGCTGCGGCGAGTCCGAGAGACTCGCGGAGATGGTGGAGGGGGCCGGTGAAAAAACCGTGCATGCCGCAGACGACCAGGCGGAACTCGGGCCGGTCGCGGCGGAGGAGGGCGAAGGCGCGCAGCAGGCCGTCGAGATTCTTGTGGGGGTGGAGCGTGGAAACGGCGAGGAGGAAGGGCTCGGGGCGGCGGCGGCGCGCGATGTCGAAGAACACGGGGTCAACTCCCAGCGGCACGACTTGCACCTTGGACTGCGGGAGGCGGTAGTAGCGCAGAAGGTCGGCGGCGGTGGCTGCGGAATCGGCCAGCAGGCGGCGCGAGACGTGCGCGGACCAGAAGAGAAAGAACTCCCAGAACGGGAGGTCGAACCACCGGAAGTATTCGGGGTGGCGTTTGTGCTGGAGGTCGTGGAAGACCGTGACCTGCGGGCAGGAGCAGAAGATGGGGGCGGTGAAGCCGGGGTTTAGCAGCACGTCGAGATGCAGGCGGGCGGCGGCCAGGGGCAGCGCGGTTTGCTCCCAGATCATGCGCGCGGGACGCGATCGGGCGCGGACCGATTGCGGGACGTGGATGAAATTCGGCTGTGCAGGCACGAGGTCCGGGCCGGTTTCGCGGTTGGTGAACACGAAGTAGCGGTTGACGGCATCGATTTCGGCCAGGGCGGCAAGGAGGCTGCGCAGGTAGATCTCGGTGCCGCCGACTCCGCCGGGGATCAGGTAGAGCGCATTCACGCCAATGCTCAGCGGACGATCCTCCCGAAACATCCGTGGCATAGGCTAGTGCGCGGCGCGCAGGAGTTGCCGGGCTTTCATGAGGTTCTGCATAGCTTCCAGGTTATCGGGCTGGTGTTTGAGGGCCAGTTGGTATTCCGCGATGGCGGGGGCGTACTGACGGGTGTTGAAGTAGACGTTGCCGCGGTAGACGTAAATGGGGGGGTAGTTCGGATCGATGGTTCCGGCGGTGGCCAGCGCGTCCAGGGCCTCGGCCCAGCGAGTGCGGCTCCCATACACCTTGGCAATCTGCGTGTAGACGTGGGCGGTGGAATCCATGGCGGCGGCCTGGCGGAGCTTGGCGAGAGCTTCATCCATGCGATTCAGCGCGTCGAGGGCCAGGCCCCAATCGACCAGCAGGTTGTAGTCGAGCGGCCGAAGCTGCGCGGTTTTCTCGTACTCGGCGATGGCCAGATCGGGGCGGCCGGCGTCGAACCAGGCCATGCCGAGATGGAAGTGCGGGCGTCCTTTGTTGGGGGATTTGGCGACCGTGTCCTGCCAGAGCGCCAGCGGGTCGCCCCACAGAGCGGCGCGGGATCGAGTGGCTACCGAGGCAAGCAGCGCGACCACTACGCAAGCGGCGGCCAGGGTCTTGCGCGCCACCTTCAGGCGGCCCAGGATGTCGACCACGATCAGCAACAGGCCGAGAAGGGAAGCGTACAGGCGCCGCTCGGCAATGGGGTCCTGAATTGGCAGGAAGGACGAGGTTGGCGCCATGAGCAGCAGGAACACGAAGCAGCCGTAGCCGGCCAGAGGGAAGCGGCGGCGGTAGTGCCACGCGGCGGCCACCAGGGCGAGCAGCGCGACGAGCCCGAGGATGGCGCCGCGATCGAGGATGGTTTTGGAGATCGGGAAATCCCAGTCCAGGGTGAGATTGACCGGCAGCAGAAACATGCCGAGATACACGAACAGCGCGCGGCACTGGGTAAAGAAGTATTGGTACCAGGTGAAGTCTTTCAGCGCGAAACCGGCGGAGGTGGCAGTGGTGATGAGTCTCCAGAAGAACGCGACGCCCGCGAGGGCGCCTAGCGCCATGGGGAGATAGAGCCTCCAATTGGCGCGCACGCCCTGGAATGAGAAGGCGGGATTCCACCAGTAGTCGGTGAGCAGGAGCAGGGCCGGCAGCACGATGGCCTGTTCCTTGGAGAGGAGGGCCAGGCCGAAGAGGAGCAGCACCGCGGCGACCACGGTCCAGGATATGGCCGCCTGCTTGCGATACAGGAACAGGGTGAACGCGGTGAACGCCAGCAGGGCGCTCAGGGAATCGGAACGGCCCGCGGCGTAGGCGACCGCTTCGGTCTGCACCGGGTGCAGCAGGAACAGGGAGGCCGCGAACCCGGCGAGCAGGTTGACCGGCGACTGCGTGCTGGAGATTTGCAGCAGACGGCGGGCGATCAGGAAGATCAGCGCGCTCGAGAGCAAGTGAAAGACGAGGTTGAAGAAGTGGTAGGTATACGGGTCGTCCTTCCAGAAGTGGGCGTTGAACCAATAGGTGAAGTACAGGACCGGCCGCACGCCGCCGCGAATCCACAGGGAGACGGGCGCGGTGAAGCCGGGCAACTGCCACACGGCATCGTCGAAGAGAAAGGGACCGTGCAGGGCGGGCGAGTAGGCCCAGAACACGACGATGAGTGCGGCGGCGGCAAAGGCGTAAGGCCACCCGGGCCTGGCTGCCGGAGCGTATTTTGGCAGGGCTGGGGCAGGGCGGCCCGACGGGTGTGCCGGCCTGGTCTTAGCTTTCATTCTGGCTGAGGCTCCGGATGTGGAACTCCAGGATGGCGACGCGCTGAGCGAGTGCGATATTGTCGTCGCGCAAATGGGAAATGATGATGGAGAACCGGAAAAACATGACCAGGAATACGCTCCCGGCGATCAGGAAAAGAGTGAGGGGCGTATCGGGGATACCGGTGTGCGAGGTGACGTATTCCAGGACCGGCCGCGCCCGGGAGAGGATCAGCATCACGGCGGAGGCCAGCAGCCAGCTTACCGAGTACTCCACGCGAATGTGCGCACGGCGCACGGAGATGAGCACCATGATGAGCAGCACGATGCTCAGGGCGGTGGTGACATTCAAGAGGCGGTCCATCTATTTTCCACTTCCCCTTTCCGGCCCGGCACTTCCCCTTTCCGGCTCGCGGCGGGGCGAGCGATGCAGCAGGCGATCGTATTTCAACACATTGACGAAGACGCCCAGAAGGACGTGGACGATGTAATAGAGCGATTTGGCGGCGGTAATGGAAGATCGGCCGGTGACGCGCGGGCGCATCCTGACGGGAACTTCCTCGAAGCGGAAACGCCGGCGCTGGAGCACGACGAGGGCCTCGATTTCGGGGTACTCGAGGGGGAAGCTGCGGCTGAACACGTCGAGCGCCTTGCGGTTGACGCCGACGAAGCCGGAGGTGGGGTCGTGGACGGATTTGCCCAGGATGGGGCGCAGCACGGCGCGAAAAAAGCGGATGCCGAGGGAACGCATGACGCCGGCGCGCGATCCATTCTCCGCGACAAAGCGCGAGCCGATGACCATCTCGCAGCCGGAGCTTTTGAGCTTCTCGAGGATGCGCGGGATATCGCGGGCATCGTGCTGGCCGTCGCCATCCACGCGAATCACGAATTCGAAACCCAGCTCGTGGGCGAGCTTGTAGCCGGCCTGCACGCATCCGCCGAGCCCCAGGTGGTGGGGCAGGGCGAGCACGTCGGCGCCGGCGGCGCGGGCGAAGTTGACGGTGCCGTCGCCGGAGCAGTCGTCGATCACCAGGACGGGGACGCCGGGCACGTGCTGGTGGATGTTGCGGACGACGTCGCCGATGGCGCCTTCCTCGTTGAAGGCGGGCACGATGACGAGCAGGGAGTCGGGACCGGTGGCGCGAATCAAAGCTGGGCCAACCTCCTCGCGCTGATGGAGTGGCCGCCAATGAGGTGACGGAAAATCGCCGGCGTGATGCGCGCGCGGGCGCGGATTTCACGGCGCTGGCGCCACAGGCGGCGGGCATTGGCCAGCAGCGCGGCGTGGGCCCGGAGGACGTACCAGGCCATTTTGGGGCCGGCGTTTCCTTCGGCGCGGAAACGGGCGGCGCTGCCGCGGCCTTCGAGAATGTACCACGCGTGCCAAAGGTAGCGGGCCACAGACGTGAAGGGCGCGGCCAGCAGCATGCGGGCGGGGAAATTCTTGGCCAGCACGAACAGGCGGTTGCGCTCCACGTAGTAGGCCTTCACCGGCGAAGCGCCGCCGGCGGAATGGGAATAGTGGTGCTCGACCACGGCTTGGGGAACGTACAGGCACTTCCAACCGGCCCAGCGGGCGCGCAGGCCGAGATCGGTATCCTCGCAGTAGAGGAAGAAGTGGTCGTCGAAGCCGCCGATCTCATCGAGCATGCTGCGGCGGTAGAGGGCCGCGGAGCCGCTGGGGAAGAGGGCCTCTTCGGGGACCGGGAAGTCCTCGGGCGTTCGGCCATGGCCGCGCTGTTTGCTGCTGCCGTCGCGGGCCACGAGCATGCCGGCGGAGTCGAGGCGGTCCTCGCCGAAGAGGCGCACCTGGGAGGCGGCCATGCCGGCATCGGGGCGCTTCTCCAGGGCGGCGACGAGGGACTCGATCCAGCGCGGGTGGGGGACGGCGTCGTCGTTCAGGGTGGCGACGTACGGGGCCGCGGACGCGCGGAGTCCCTGGTTGATGGCGGCGCCGAAACCGGCGTTGCGGCTGTTCTCGATGACACGAGCGTCGCGCGCCACGCCATTCCGGCGTACCAGGCCCTGGCCGCTGTTATCTATGACGATCACCTCAAAATCCTGCCGTGTCTGCCGCCCGAGCGAATCCACGCACTCTTGAAGCCTCGAATCCGCAGCCAGGGTGGGGATCACCACCGATACGAGGAAATCAGGCAATCTTTGATTTTATCAGTTCGGGTATGAAGAGTTATGGGCCACAAATGAACACGAATGAACACAAACAAGAAAGCCAACAAAGTCTACGGGTGGGCCGGCGTTGTGCCCAGGTTCTCATACCATTTCAGGTTCATAGTGGCGGAGCCGATGCAGACGACATCGGGGCGGCCGTCGCCGTTGAGGTCGGAGACGGCGCATGCGGCGGCGGCCATTCCGCCATCGTCGAGCACCTGCTTGGACCATCGCTCGCCGGCGGCGTCCTCGGCATAGTAGACGAACACACTGCGGCCCTTGCCGCGGAAACCGGCGACGATGTCGTCGGACCCGTCGCGGTTGAGGTCGCTGGTGGCGATGGTGTGGCCGTCCACGAGCGATGTTTCGATAACTTGCCGCTCCCAGGCGCCCTTTTGCTGGCGGTAGACCGCGACCTGATTCCCGTGCCAGGGCTCGATGGCCGCGAGGAAGCGCGTTTTGCCGAGGGCGCCCACGGCGATGTCGCTGGATCCGGATTTGGGCCACGGCGCCGGATCGCCTTTGGCGATTTCGGTGCGGGTCCAGCCGCCGTCCTTGCCGAACTGGAAGAGATGGATGCCCACGAAGCTGGCGGTGAGGATGTCGTCGCGGCCGTCGCCATCCCAGTCCAGGATGTAGACGCCATGAACGATGCCGCTGTTCTCCGAATTGATGAGCTGGCGCTTCCATTCGCCGGGTTTGTAGAAGACCAGCGGCGTCTGGTCGCGGTAGTCGGGACCTTCGGCTTTGGCGCCGGTGAGCGGCTGGTTGATCACGACACGGTTGCCGCT
>JBGPKH010000558.1:0-6074 GCA_041485845.1 Bryobacteraceae bacterium | reverse complement strand
TGCGCGCCAAAACGCCGCCACCCCCCTCCACGCCCCCCCGCTCAGCCCCTCGCCCCGTGCCCCTTCAGGTGCCCGCTGCGCAGTCACCGGGCCGCGCCCCGGTCCCCTGGCCGCGGCTCAGCCACGGGGCCGCGGCTCGGTCACGGGGCCGCGGCTCAGTCACGGGGCCGCGGCTCAGCCACGGGGCCGCGGCTCAGTCACGGGGCCGCGGCTCAGCCAGGGGGCCGCGGCTGGGTCACGCACCTCTTGCCGAGCCGCGACCGAAGGGAGTGCCCAATGGGCCTGCGGCCGGAACACCAAGAAAAAAGCCTACGGCCCACCAAAGGTGATGTGTTGTTTCGCGAACTGTCAGCGACCTGCCGGATTTCCCGCCGTGACCGGTTTCACCCGGATGGAATATCATGAAGTGAAGCTTCCGAACCGGCGTTTTTCACTTAGCGCCGGATTTATGTACCATGTGGATCGTCCGACTCGCCCTGCGGCGGCCCTACACTTTCGTGGTCATGGCAGTGCTCATCGCCATTCTCGGCACGAGCGCGATCGTCACCATGCCGGTGGATATTTTTCCGTACATCGATATCCCGGTAGTCAGCGTCGTCTGGAGTTACGGCGGGCTGTCGCCCGAGGAGATGGAGAAGCGCATCGTCACCTTCTTTGAGCGCTTTGTGACCACCACCGTCAACGATATCGAGCACATCGAGTCGCAATCCTACAGCGGCGCCTCGGTGATCCGCATTTTCCTGCAGCCCAACGCCAGGGTGGAACTGGCGGTGGCTCAGATTACGGCGGTTTCGCAGACCATCCTGCGGCCGCTCCCGCCGGGCACTTTCCCGCCGAATATCATCAAGTACGACGCCTCCGCCGTTCCCATCCTGCAGCTTGGCCTGGAGAGCCAGACGATGAGCGAGCAGGAACTCTTCGACATGGGCCAGAACTTCATCCGGACGCAGTTGGCCACCATTCAGGGCGCCTCGGTCCCGCTACCCTATGGCGGCAGGTTTCGCAGCGTCATGGTGGACCTCAATCCCGACGCGCTGTACGCCAGGCAGCTTTCACCGGCCGACATCTCCACCGCGTTGGGAAATCAGAACCTCATCCTGCCCGCCGGCACCGCCAAGATCGGCGACAAGGACTACCAGGTCAAGGTAAACAGCAGCCCGCGCATTCTCGACGAGATGAACAATCTCCCGATCAAGGTGGTCAACGGCGCCACGGTTTACCTCAAAGATGTGGCGCAGGTCCGCGACGGGTATATGTTGCAGACCAGCGTGGTCCGCACCAACGGCACACGGGGCGCGCTGCTCACGGTGATGCGCAATGGCAAGGCGTCTACGCTGGCGGTGGTCAACGGAGTCAAGAACGCGCTCCCCAGGATACTGGCGGGGCTGCCCCCGGCGCTGCAGGTGAGGCGGCTCTTCGATCAATCGCTGTTTGTGCGCGCGGCCATCAACGGCGTGGTCCGCGAGGCGGTCAGCGCGGCCTTGCTCACCGGCCTCATGATTCTGATGTTTCTCGGAAGCTGGCGCAGCACGGTGATCGTGTGTATTTCGATACCGCTTTCCATCCTGGTGTCGCTCATGATCCTGAGCGTGCTGGGCCAGACGGTCAACGTGATGACGCTGGGAGGCCTGGCGCTGGCGGTGGGAATCCTGGTGGACGACGCCACGGTGGCAATCGAAAACACCCACCGCAACATGGCCATGAAAAAGCCGCTGGTGCGCGCGGTGCTCGACGGCGCGCAGCAGATCGCCGCGCCGGCGTTTGTTTCCACGCTCGCCATCTGCATCGTCTTCGTCCCGGTGCTGCTCCTCACCGGCGCCGCCAAGTACCTGTTCACCCCGCTGGCCATGGCGGTGGTGTTCGCCATGATGGCGTCGTATTTCCTTTCGCGCACGCTGATCCCCTCCATGGCGCACTATATGCTGCGCCCGGAAGTGAAGCTCTATGCGCGCGGCCAGCACGGCGAATCGGCGGGCGGGAAGGGTCTGTTCTGGCGCTCGCACTATCTGTTCAACCGCGGCTTCGAGCGCATGCGCGAGTCCTACACCGCCCTGCTCCACTGGTGTCTGGACCACCGCGCAGCCGTGCTCTGCGCCTTCGGCGTGTTCGTCGCGGGATCGCTGGGCCTCGCGGTGTTCATCGGGAGGGACTTCTTCCCGACGGTGGATTCCGGCGCCATGCGGCTGCACGCGCGGGCGCCTTCCGGCACGCGCCTGGAAAAGACCGAGATGATTTTCGCCGAGATCGAAGATGAAATCCGGGAGGTGATCCCGGCGCGCGAGATCGATACCATCATCGACAACATCGGGATCCCCAACGGCGGTTTCAACCTGGCATTCGGAGACAGCCCGACCATCGGCGTGGGCGATGGCGACATCCTCATTTCCCTGAAGCGCGAAGAGCACGGCTCGACCGCCGAGTACACCGACCGTCTCCGCAAGCGCCTGCGCCGGCGATTTCCCGACATGGTGTTTTTCTTCGAGGCCGCCAACATCACCAACCAGATCCTGAATTTCGGCCTGCCGGCGCCCATCGATGTCCAGGTGGTGGGGCGAAACGCGGCCGCGAACTACGCCATCGCGCAAGAGATCGAGCAGAAGATCACGAAGATTCCCGGCGCCGCCGACGTTCACATTCACCAGGTGATGGACTACCCGGAAATCGATCTCGACGTGGACCGCAACAAGGCGGGCCAGGTGGGCCTCACGCAACGCGACGTCAGCAGCAGCCTGCTGATCTCGCTCAGCGGCAGCGGTCAGATTGCGCCCACCCAGTGGCTGGACTGGCGCACCGGGGTGAGCTACAACGTCACCGTGCAGACGCCGCAGTACCGGATCGATTCAATGGACGCGTTGCTGCGCACCCCGATCGGCGCACCCTCCACGAGTTTCTTCTCCACCACCGCGACTTCTCTGGCGGGTGTCGCCAATGCGACGAACTCCTCGGTGGGGACCGGCCC
This sequence comes from Bryobacteraceae bacterium, assembly GCA_041485845.1. Lineage (GTDB taxonomy): Bacteria > Acidobacteriota > Terriglobia > Bryobacterales > Bryobacteraceae > OMOG01. Next base: position 3,115 of record JBGPKH010000558.1, on the reverse strand, counting down.
CAACCAGGCCTCCGCGGCCTACGGCAACCCCGGCGCGGTGGCGGGGGGACCGCAACTGCTCTCCAACCTGGCGGGCGTCCACCGCGGGGCCGCTCCCGAGATCGTCAACCACTACAACGTGCAGCCGGTCATCGACGTGTACGCCAACATCGATCGCCGCGACCTCGGCTCGGTGGGATCGGCGGTCCAAAAGATCGTTCGCGACATCGAACCGAAATTACCGGGGGGAAGCAGCATCGATCTGCGCGGCCAGTTTGCCACGATGCAGAGCTCGTTCTATCGCCTGGGATTGGGGATGATCTTCGCGGTGGTGCTGGTGTACCTGTTGATTGCCGTCAATTTTCAGTCGTGGCTGGACCCCTTCATCATCCTGATGGCGCTCCCGGGCGCGCTGGCCGGCATCGTCTGGATTCTCTTCGTGACCCAGACCACGTTCAGCGTCCCTTCGCTGATGGGTTCCATCATGTGCATCGGAGTGGCCACCGCGAACAGCATCCTGGTGGTGGTCTTCGCCAACGACCAGCGCGAGGAGGGCATGGATGCGCGCGCGGCGGCGCTCTCGGCGGGCCACACCCGCATCCGCCCCGTGCTGATGACGGCAATCGCGATGGTGATCGGCATGCTGCCGATGGCTCTGGGAATGGGCGAAGGCGGCGAACAGAACGCTCCCCTGGGCCGCGCCGTGATCGGCGGCCTGGTGTTGGCTACCATTACGACCCTTTTTGTGGTTCCATTAGTTTACAGCCTGTTGCGGAAGAATCCGCCGGTGGATTTCGAACGAAAGATCGTGGAGGAAGAGCACGCGTACCTGCGGGACGAGATGCTGCTCCGCGAGGATCTGCAATGAACCAGACCCGGACGAACGAAGAGCAATTGCGCTCCGAGATCGAAGATCTGAAACGCCAGCTTGCGGAGCAGAAAAGGCTCGCGGGCGGCGGCGAGGGGCAGCCGGCCGGCACGCCGGGGCGGACCGTGGCGATGCTCGCGCTGCTGGTGATGGCGCTGCTGGTGGGCGGGTTTTTCCTGGGATACCTGCCGCGGCAGCGGCGCGAGATGGTGCTGGCCGCGGAGTCCCAGGCCGAAAGCCAGAGCGTTCCCGTGGTCAACGTAGCGCTGGTATCGCGATCGGCCGCCAACAGCAGCCTGGTGCTGCCGGGCAATATCCAGGCGGTCACCGAAGGCCCTGTGCTGGCGCGCGCCAGCGGCTACATCAAGAAGCGCTACGTGGATATCGGCGACCGCGTGAAGGAAGGGCAGGCGCTGGCGGAGATCGAAGCTCCCGAACTGGGCCAGCAGATCCGGCAGGCGCAAGCCGCCATCGACCAGGCCAACAGCACGGTGCAGCAGGCCGAGGCTGCCGTGCAGCAGGGACGCACCAACGCCGAACTGGCGCAGGTCACCGCACAACGCTGGGACAGCCTGTTCCAGAAGGGCATCGTGTCGCGCCAGGATAACGATACCGCGCAATCCCGCTATGTCGCGGCGCAGGCCAACGTGCAGGCGCTTGAAAAGGCCGTGGCCTCCGGGAGAAACAGCGTCTCCGCAGCCGAGGCGAATCTCGCACGCTTGCGCGAGCTTCTCGGCTATCAGACGGTGCGGGCGCCCTTCGCCGGGGTGATCACGCTGCGCAATGTGGAAACCGGGGTGCTGGTCAACGAAGGCTCGACTCTGCTGTTCCGCATCGCCCAGACGGATCGTCTCCGCTCCTACCTGAACGTTCCGCAGGCCGATGCGGGATCGGTGCGGGTAGGGCAGGAGGCGACCCTGACGTTTCCCGATCTGCGGGGCCGCAAATTCAGCGGCACGGTGGCGCGCACGGCCAACGCGCTCGATCCGGCGACGCGCACGCTGCTGGTGGAAGTCGAGGCGCCGAATCCGGGCGCCAGCCTGATGCCGGGGATGTACGCGCAAGTGGATCTCGCGGTGCCGCGCAAAGATCCTCCGCTGCTCATTCAGGGCGACACCCTGGTGGTGCGCGGCGACGGGCCGCAGGTGGCGGTGGTGGGTGGTAACGGCGTAGTTCACTTCACCCGCATCCAATTGGGGCGCGATTTCGGAGACCGGCTGGAGGTGCTGTCGGGGCTGGAGGAAGGGCAGCAGATCGCGATCAATCCGAGCGACCTGATTCGGGAAGGCGTGCGGGTGAAGGCGGTCACGATGGGGAAGAGGCCGTAGAAGGCGCATGGCGCCGCGAACACAGGCGCTATGCTCCAGTCCTTTCGAGTTTTTGGTTGCTGGAAACTGCTGAGATTCCAGGTCCGGCCTTCCCGTTTCTTTGGGGCCGCTTCTACAGGTAGGGCGTTACGCCCAGGTGGTGGCCTGTCGCGCAAATCAATGGCGACAAGCCGACTTATCGGTCCTGATCAGACCGACGTTTTTTCAAAAAGCAATTTGATGTGAATCCAGGTCCATTCCTGCTGAACCCCATCGGGCAAGCGCCGCTATCAGGTGCCACACCGTTCTAAGAAGCTAAGAGCATGGAGGGGTTCAACTCGATAGCAACCGAGAAACCCCCGCTAGATCTGTTCTCATCGTAGATACGCAGCGGGAGGTCGGCCTTCGGCATGATGATTCGGCCGAGCTCAACCGCCAATGCAACCGGCATCGCTGGGAATACGTGAATCGTGGCCTCCTGGCCGTGCCGCGCCTTGATCCGATCCATCAGGCGGCGCGCAGCGGCGCGGAACGCACCTGCCTGCTGTTTCGTGTGCAGGATGTCGTTATGAGGGGATGGATACGAAATCTTCCAGAGAGTAGGATTGCCTACAACAGTCTCTACCCGGCTGGACATGATTGTTGCACTCAACGAGACAACGAGTGCCGGTTCTCCGCTGATCGCTTCGGGTTCGTCGATAATGAATTCAGCCTGATCCGAGTTCGTATGCCACTTCCAATTCGGCGGCTCCCGGTGAAGCTGATATACCTCTGCGGCCGGAATGTCTGACAAGAGGTATCCCAGCAACGCCAAAAGAGGCTGTGTGACCGTTAGCTGGAGTTGAAGACAGATCCGTTCCAACTGCCGGTCCAGCCATACGGCCCGAGGCGATTCGACTCCGGAATAAGGCTCAACGAGTAGCACGATTAAGGTTTTCCCCTTAACAATAGTCTATCACAG
>JBGPKH010000557.1:0-6076 GCA_041485845.1 Bryobacteraceae bacterium | reverse complement strand
TCACCCCCTAGGAAATCGGCGGCCATACTCTCCAGCGATTCGTCCCTGCAACCCGTTAGGTCATACCCGACACTGCCCGCAACCCATTCAGCAAGAACGGTTTGGCACGAAACTCACCGATATCTTGTAAACTCCCGCTAGTAGTTGGATCCATCGGCCGCCTGATACCGCCCGCCGGTCTGCGGGTCCTGCAAGTCCAGCCGGTTGCTGATCTGGTTGATGAACTTGCCGGGTCGATTCGTCCCACGACTGCTGCCGTGTCCAGTAGTCCCGTTCGAGCGCCGCCGTGGTCTGCTCGGCCTGGCCTGCTGCCCAGCCACGTCGATTGCGATGTGCCGCTGTTTAGCGAGCCACTGGGCCTCTTGGCGATAACTCTAGCCCATGTGGGCGAAGACCGCTGGCCTTCTCGCAACTGATGACTCTCTATTTGACGCCCGTGGTTTACACGTACATGGCCCGGATTCTCGACTGGCGGGCGGCGCCGAAAGTGGATCAGGCCCAGCTCTGCGGACGGCAGGGGTGGGGCCAGGCCGGGGGCCGGGGGACACGGGTTGGGCCAGGGGTCGGGTAGGGCGGCGGGTTTGACAGCGCCCCCGTGGCAACTGCGGCGATGGGAAAACGACACGTGGCCAAAAGTGCTAGTTAGTACCTCGATAATCGGACACCTTCGTCTTTTGTATTGACACAAAAGCCGGGTGGTATCTAGAATAATTTGGTCCTTCCTTGCTGAAGGGCCATGGATTGGGCTCTTCAGCGAAGAATCGCCTTTGTACGAGAAATACAAGGAGGTTTTGAAGGGTATGAAGAGAGCGTTATTTCTGACGTTCATGCTCTTGCTCGTTGTGGCGAGTTTCACCATGGTCGCCTTAGCCGACAACAGCACCAGCCCAGCTCAGTACTGCAAACAGTTCAACCTGCCTCAACCGATCTACAATGCCTGCGTGGTATGCGCCGCGCACGGCTCTCTGGTACCGTTTGGGGACGGCCCGATCTGCGTCTGCAAGACCTTAATGTCCGGTTTCGGCGGACCGCCGCCCTTCAGCAGCTTGGGCGAATGCCTGCAAGCTCTTAAGTAGAGCAACCTGGTTGCAGGGACACACGCCGATGCCATTGGGTTTCGCAAATCTGGTTACAGGCGCTGCCGGGCCGCTCGCTATAGTCGCGGTTCGAGAGTGAGTAGCGGCGTGACTCAAATGGGTGAGACTCAGTCATTCCCAAGGACAGGGGCACGCATGCGTGCCCCTTCATAATATTCATGCTCGATCAAGTCGGTGGCGCCCGGCGTTGGCGGACTTTTTCATTCGGACTGATCGCTTTCGGTTGGCTGCTTTCGGGGTACCTGCTGCTGCGCATGGCCGGCATTGGCGGTGTGCGCCTGCCATGGCATCCCGCAATTTCCGCCGGCGCGCTCTGTAGCGGGTGCGACGAAGCGCTGGCCAGCGCCTCATCGTCGTTTCATGGATTCCCCCTTGCCGGCTTGGGACTTGCCTACTTCGCCCTGCTGGGTTTCGTGCTTGCCATCGGCGGCGTGTGGGCGACACGCACCGTCTTCCTGGTGGTCGCGGCCGGCGCCGGTGTAAGCGTGACCCTTTCGTCGGCGCTATTCTCCGGCGCGACGTCCGTATGCGTTCCCTGCCTCCTGGTCCATGCGGCTAACCTTGGCCTGATGGCGGCGCTATTCGTACTCGTCTCGCGGCAAGCGACGATCGAGGACCGGCAGCCACCCCCGCTCCTTTCACGGAAAGCCTGGGCCTTGATTGCCGTGGTCACGATGGCTACAAGCGCCCTGCTGGAAGCCGCCATGGTTCGTCCGGGCGTCGACGCTCGCAAGATCATTGCGGCATACCGTTCGGCTCCCATGTTCGACATCACTCCGGAGACTGGGGATGCCGTGCTCGGCCAACCGAATGGCCGTGTGCGGCTCGTGGTCTTCAGCAGTTTCCAGTGTCCCTGGTGCCAGGTATTTGCGCCGATTCTTCATCGTTTGAGTGAGCGTTACAGTGACAACCTGACCATCGTTTTCAAGAACTATCCGTTGGGGAAGGACTGCAACCCTGCCCTCGCGGGCGACATGCAGCCCCGAGCCTGCGCGGCAGCCTGGGCCGCCGAAGCGGCGCATCTGCAGAAGTCCTTCTGGCATTATCACGACAGCCTGTTTTCCTACTCGCTGCAGGCGTCCGAAGAGATACTCCGGGCCACCGCCCGCGGCGCGGGACTCGACCTGGAACAATGGGATCGGGATCGCGCTTCGCAGAGCGTGCAGAGCAAGGTCGCCCGTGACGTGGAACTGGGAATGCGTTTGGGGGTGGATGGAACACCGGTGGTGTTCCTGGATGGCCGAAGAGTCAAAGATCTTAGCCTTCCGGTGCTCGATCTTCTGATCCGCCAGGAAATCAAGGGATCGATTTGACCTGAGGGCCGCCACCACGGAGGGAGTTCCCAAAAGCGAGAGCACCTTACGCGTGAAAAAGCTCTACCTCATCACTCGCGATCTGCACCTGTGCATCGGTCTGTTCATCAGCCCATTCGTCCTGATGTTTGCGATCCGCGTCTTTCTCCTGGTGCATCCCGCAGTCCCCGGGACTTCGAAGCCGCCGGTGGTCCGGACCGCCGGGGCAGTTCGATCCCCGCCGGTGAGGTTCGTTTCGATCGGCGGCATCTATCTGTGGGTGGTCTTGCGGGCCGAGCGGCGCACCGGCCTGGCGCTGATCGTGGCCGGCGGAGTGCGGACCGGGAAAGCCAAGAGGCGTCAAAAAGGCAGTCCACTAATACCACGTGCTAAACTCACAGATAGTTCCATTTCATGGACTTCCTCAAAGGCTTGAATGCGCAGCAGAAGGAAGCGGTCGGTTACACGGAGGGACCGCTCCTCATCCTCGCCGGCGCGGGCAGTGGTAAGACGCGAGTCATCACGCACCGGATCGCGCACATTATCACCTCGCGGCGAGTGCCTCCGTCCGCCGTGCTGGCGGTCACCTTCACCAACAAAGCCGCGAACGAGATGCGCGAGCGCGTTTCCGCTTTGCTGGAGGACGTCCGGCTGGACTCCTCGCCCAACGTCTCCACTTTTCATTCTTTCTGCGTGAGGCTCCTGCGCCGCGATGGCGATCCGCTGGCGCGCGTCCGTCCCGGCTTCACCAGGCGCTTCAGCATTTACGACGACGAGGACCAGCTCGGCATCGTCAAGGCCGTGTATCGCGCCCTGGGTCTGGACGAAAAAGAGTTCCTTCAATACCGCGCGGCGCTTTCCAAAATCAGCCACTCGAAGAATCACAAGGAAACGCCGCAAGACATTTACAAGAGCGCGGTCAATACCGAAACCGAACGCCTCGCGGCCGTTTTCGAGGAATACGAGAAGGCCCTCCGCACCGCCAACGCGCTGGATTTCGACGACCTGCTGCTGGAAGCCGTGCGCCTGCTGCGCCACGACGACGCCACGCGCGAAGCCTGGAACCGCCGCCTGAGCTACGTCATGGTGGACGAGTATCAGGACACCAACCGCACGCAGTACGAGCTGATCCGCCTGCTTTCCGAGTCGCACCGCAACGTGTGTGTGGTGGGCGATGAGGACCAGTCGATTTATAGCTGGCGCGGCGCAGACATCCGCAACATTCTGGACTTCGAGCGCGACTATCCCAACGCCCGCACCATCCGGCTGGAACAGAATTACCGCTCCACCAAGAACATCCTGGCCGCGGCCGGCGCGGTGGTCGAAAATAACAAGGCTCGCAAGGGAAAGAAATTGTGGACCGAGTCCGATGCCGGCCTGCCGCTGGGGCTCTACGCCGGCTACGACGACCAGAACGAAGCGCTGTTCATCGCCGATACCATCGAGAAACACCTGGCTTCGAATCCGGGCGATTCCGTCGCGGTCCTCTACCGCACGAATTCCCAATCGCGGCAGATCGAAGAAGCGCTGCGGCGTTACGGCCGCAAGTACAACGTGGTCGGCGGCTTCAGCTTTTATCAGCGGGCGGAGATCAAGGACACCGTCGCCTACCTCAAGCTGTCGGCATCCAATACCGATTCGGTGAGCCTGCTGCGCGTGATCAACACGCCGGCGCGCGGCATCGGCCGCACCACCGTGGAGCAGATCGAGCGGTATGCGCGCGAGAACGGCCTGAGCCTGTGGGAATCCATCTCGCGCATCATCGACGACCGGGCGCTCTCCACACGGTCGCAATCGTCTCTGGTGACGTTTCGCAGCCTGATCCAGGAGCTTTCGCTGGTGGGCAGTTCCTCTTCCCTGCCGGATCTGCTGCGTTTCATTCTCGACCGCACCGGCTACCGCCGCATGCTGGAGCAGGAGAAGACGCCGGATTCCGACACCCGCCTGGAAAACCTCGACGAGCTGATCAACGCGGCCTCCGAAGCGGCCGAGCGGGGCGAGAGCATTTCCGATTTTCTGGATCACGCCGCGCTGGTGGCGGAAGCCGACGCATACGACGAGCGCGCCCCCGTCACCCTGATGACCTTGCACAATGCCAAGGGCCTGGAATTTCCGGTGGTTTTCCTGTCCGGGTTGGAACTCGGTCTGTTCCCCCATAGCCGGTCGATGAATTCCGAGGAGGCGCTCGAAGAGGAGCGCCGGTTGTGCTACGTGGGAATGACGCGCGCGCGCAAGCGCCTGATCCTCACCTGGGCGAAGTACCGCAGGCGCTTCGGCGGCGGCGAGCAGGAGCGTTCCACGCCGTCGTGGTTTCTCAACGAGGTGCCGGCGCACCTGATCGTGAACCTGGGGCCGCAGGACGACGCCGGCGAGGTCGACCTGCTGACCGAGCGCTACGACGTGCGCCAGTCGGCCAAGCGCAACACGTTCACCGGCAAGACGTACAATTCGATCGAGAATATCTCCCAGTTCTTCGGCGAGCGCGGGATGCCGTTCAACGCGCCGAAACCTCCGGCGTCTCAAAAGTCGCCGCCCCAACCGCTCCCTCGACCCGGCCAGGCCGGCGTGCCGCTCACCAAGCCCTTGCCTCCGGCGATGCCTCCCCGCAAGGGAGCGCGGGCCGGCATGACGGTGGAGCATCCCAAGTATGGCACGGGCACGGTGGTGCGCCGCGAGGGCGACGGAGAAGATGCTAAAATCACAGTTAACTTCCCTCGTTACGGGCTCAAAAAACTGGTGGAAAAGTACGCTGGACTGAAAAGAAGCTGATGAACACGAAGAACGTCACCGACAAACTGGAACGTAAGAAACTGAAGCGCGCGGTGCGCAAGAAAGCGGCGCCCAAGCCAAAACGCGCGGCGGGCGTGGCTCGCGGCGCGTCCAAGAAGAAGATCCGCCACCAGGCGCAAGGACAGCGCAAGCGGTAGCTATTTCACTGTCTGCCTGATCCCCAAATCTGTATACTCGCAGGAATGGCGCTGGATGCTCCTGCCCCCTTGGGGGTTGAAGTGGCGCCTCCGCTTGGGCGACGCGGCGGGCGGCAACCGGATTGCCGCCGGTCGTTGCTCGGTTTTTCTTCCGGCCGGCCCACGCTTTCCCTTCAGGTGTTCGACCGGCTTCGATTTCTGCCCGGAGCCTGTCGCGCTTTCGACGGAACTCCTCAGGGCCGTACATGATATGAGTCTAACCTCAAATCCCGATCCTCTCGACTTCCTCAACGCTCACATCATCGGTTCGCCGATCATAGAGGCCCGTGGTTTTCGCGTTCGAGTGCCCGGCCATGCGCTGCGCGACCTCGATACCCCGTGGCGCGGAAGGTGTGACCCCGGGCGCGGCATCCCTGCCATCGCCGTCAGGCCGGGACATACCGCTTGATCGAGATGTCCCGCGCGTGCTCCCGCGTTTTCGCCACGTCGTAGGCGAGTTGCATCCGGAGCAGGTGGTTCATGTCCGGGCCGAACGCCTTTTCGATGCGCAGGGCCATGTCCGGGGTCAGCGCGGCCTTGCCGTTGAGAAGGTCGGAGAGCGTGGCGCGGCGCACTTTCAAAATAGCGGCCGCCCTCGAGACACTGAGGTCGAGGGCCTCGATGACTTCGGTTCTAATCAGGTCGCCCGGATGGGGCGGGTTCTTCATGGGCATTGCGGGCCTCCTAATGGTAGTCGATCAAGTCAATATCGCTGGCGGTG
>JBGPKH010000556.1:0-6081 GCA_041485845.1 Bryobacteraceae bacterium | reverse complement strand
GCCATCGTAGAAGACCGCGCCCTGGCCGGGGGTCACGGCGCGCTGGGGCTCGTCGAAGACCACCTCGACGCGCGCGGGATCGGCGGTGGCATGAAGAGTGGCTGGGGCGGCGGCGTGCTTGTTGCGGATCTTCACCTGCGCGCGCACCGGCGCGGTGACGCCGGCGATGGAAATCCAATTGACCTGGCCGGCGAAGAAGCGGCCGCGGAGGAGGTCCTCGTTCCCGCCGACGACGACGCGCTGCGTTTGCGGGTCGGTGGCGATGACGTACAGGGGCTCGCCGGTGGCGATTCCCAGGCCGCGGCGCTGTCCGACGGTGAAATGGTGTACGCCCGCGTGCTCGCCGAGGGTGCGGCCATCGGCGGTGACGATGGCGCCGCGCGTGCGCTGGGGCTCGACGCCGGTCTCCTTCTGGTAGGCGCTCATGAACGCGGCGTAGTCGCCATTGGGCACGAAGCAGATTTCCTGGCTGTCACCCTTGGCGGCCACGGCCAGGTCCATGGAGCGGGCGAGCTCGCGGACTTCGGGCTTGGTCAACTCGCCTAGGGGAAACATGGTACGGGCCAGTTGCGGCTGGGTGAGCCCGAACAGGAAATACGTCTGGTCCTTGGAATGGTCCACGGCGCGCAGCAACTGGTAGCGGCCGGACGCTTCGTCGTAGCGAATGCGCGCGTAGTGCCCGGTGGCGATGTGATGCGCACCCACGCCGTCGGCCATTTCGAGAAAGCGGTCGAACTTGATGTAGTTGTTGCAGAGGGTGCACGGGACGGGCGTGCGGCCCGCGAGGTACTCCTCGACGAACGGCTTGACTACGTGCTCCTCGAACTGCCGCTCGAAATTGACCACGTAGTAGGGAATGCCGACCTGCTCGGCGACGCGGCGGGCGTCGTAGACGTCGTCGAGCGAGCAGCAGCGGCCGGAGGTGGCGCCCTCGACGGCCAGCTCGGGCAGGCGCCGCTGATTCCAGAGCTGCATGGTCAGACCGACCACGCTGCGGCCCTGGCGCACCAGGAGCGCGGCCACGGTGGAGCTGTCGACTCCACCGCTCATGGCGACGGCAATGGGCGCCGCGGGTCCGCCGGTTTGCCGGCGATCGGAAGCTGAGCAAAAACCCGGGAACGCAGGCGGAACCGCCTGCGCCACCCCAGCAAGTCGTGCGCTTTCAGAGGTGGGGCAGGCGGTTCCCCCTGCCTTGCTCGCTTGCGGGCGATTCTTGTTCACGTTCTCAGGCATGCACGGAGATCCGGCGCAGGTGCGCGACCGAGGCTTGGATGGCGTCCACCAGCGCGTCCACCTGCTCGGCGGTGTTGGAGCGGCCGAGCGAAAACCGCATACTGGCGCGGGCGCGGTCGCTCGAGAGGCCGATGGCGGTGAGCACGTGGGACGGAGTGAGCGCGCCCGACGAGCAGGCCGCGCCGGTGGAAACGGCGAAGCCCCGCAGATCGAGCGAAATGACCAGCGCTTCGCCATCGATTCCGTCGAAGTAGATGTTGCTGGTGTTGGGTGTGCGGCCCCAGCGCGCGCCGTTGATGCCGGTTCCCTGGATGCGGTCGAGGACGGCGTTCTCGAGGCGGTCGCGCAGGTTGGCGAGGCGCTCGCCATCGTCCGCGAGGTGGCTGGAGGCGAGCAAGGCCGCGGCGCCGAAGGCCGCGATCGCGGGGACGTTCTCGGTGCCGGGCCGCCGGTCGCGCTCGTGATGGCCGCCGAAGGAGATGGGAGCGAGCCGGGTTCCCTTGCGGATGTAAAGCGCGCCGACTCCCTTGGGCGCGTAGAGCTTGTGGCCGCTCATGCTGTAGAGGTCCACGCCGAGCGCTTCGACGTCGACGGGGATTTTGCCGAGGGCCTGCACGCCATCCACGTGGAAGAGCGCGCCGGCTTCGCGGGCGATGCGCGCGATTTCGGCGATCGGCTGGATGGTGCCCAGCTCGTTGTTGGCGTGCATCACGGAGACGAGCACGGTTTCGGGCCGCAGGGCGCGGCGCACGTCGTCGGGGTTGAGGACGCCGCTCGATCCCACGCGCAGGCGGGTGACGGCGACGCCTTCGCGCTCGAGGTGCGCGGCGGAAGACAGAACTGCCGGGTGCTCGATCGCGGTGGTGATGAGGTGGGCGGGCCGGGGAGCCGCCAGACCAACGCCCAGCACCGCCATGTTGTCGGCTTCGGTGCCGCCGCTGGTGAAAACGATCTCCGCCGGATTGGCGTGGATGAGGGAGGCGAGCTGGCGGCGGGCGGCTTCCAGCCGCTGCTTGGCGCCCTGTCCGAAATGGTGGATGCTGGACGCGTTACCATACACTTGACCGAGACACGACACCACGGTCTCCAGAACCTCGGGAGCGACAGGGGTGGTGGCGTTATGGTCGAAATAAAAGCGCTGCACTTAGATTCAGTTTACCAATGCCGAGTAGCTTAATGCCTAGTATCAAGTTGCAGAAATTCGCGTCCGGGACAGCAGGCAAGACCGCTCCATCCGGTCGCGGCTCAGCAAGGGTTTCCGAGCCGCGACCAGAGGGGGCGATTCTTACGCTGACTACGGATTTCGGCCTGTCGGACCATTACGTGGGAACCATGAAAGGCGTGATCCTGGGGATCTGCCCGCAAACGCAAATCGTGGACATCAGCCACGAGGTCAGCCCGTTCGACGTTACCGAGGGCGCCTACCTGATCGCGCAGGCGTACCGCTATTTCCCGAAGAAGACGGTGCACGTGGTGGTAGTGGACCCGGGCGTGGGAACCGCGCGCCGGCCGATTCTGCTGGAGGCCGCCGGCCAGTACTTCGTGGCGCCGGATAACGGCGTGCTCTCCATGATCTATTCGCACGAGAAGCACAAGGTGCGGTTGATTGCCAACGGCCGGTATTTCCGCCAGCCGCTAAGCAGCACGTTTCACGGCCGGGACATCTTCGCTCCGGTGGCGGCGCACATAGCCGCGGGCGTGCCGCCGTCGCGTGTGGGCAAGCTGATCGAGGACTACCTGCGGCCGTCCTTCGAGCAGCCGATGCGCAGCGGCAAGCGCACCTGGAACGGGCGGATTCTGAAGATCGACCGCTTCGGCAACATCATCACGAACTTCCATGTGAACGAATTCCCGAATCTCGAGCAGAGGGGCTTTTCGATGGCCATCGGATCGAGCGAGATCACGGTGCTGGCGCGCCACTATGCCGCGTGCGGACCGGGCGAGCTGTTCGCGATCGTGGGGAGCTCGGGGTATGTGGAGGTTTCGGTGAGCCAGGGATCGGCGGCCAAGCGGATCGGGTGCGTGTCGGGCGCGGCGGCGGAATTGACCGTGTGGTGAAAGCGGACCCGAGGGTCCTATACTGAAAGCAAATGCAGCAGGACTTCCTGCGCGCGCCGCTCGGCAGACTCGGGAATTCGGTATGCCGGTTGGGACTCTCCGCAACATACCGGCCCGGACGCGCGACCATCCACAAGGCTCTCGACGAGGGCCTCAACTACCTGTTCTTTTTCGGAATCGACGGCCAGATGACCAGCGTGCTGCGCGATGCCATCGGTCCGCGGCGCGAGCAATACGTGCTGGCCACCGGCGCGTACAACTACATCCTCGGGCATCAGAACCTGCGGCGGGCGTTGGAAAAACGTCTCCGCCAGGCGGGCACGGACTACATCGACGTGTTTCACTTCCTGGGAGTCACGAAGCGCGGGCACTTTACCCCTCAGGTGCGCGAAGAGTTGCAGGCAGTGCGCGAGAGCGGCCTGGTTCGCGGGGTGAGCATCTCGACACACGACCGCAAGCTGGCCGTGGAACTGGCGCGGGAAGGCGTGCTCGATGCCATGATGATCCGGTACAACGCGGCACACCGCGGCGCGGAGACCGAGATATTCCCGCATCTGCCGGACTCGGATCCGGCTGTGGTAAGCTTCACGGCGACCCGCTGGAGCTGCCTGGTACGACGTCCGCGAGGTTATCCGAAGGACGGACGGATTCCGACGGCCGGCATGTGCTACCGGTTCGTGCTGTCTAACCCGGCGGTGGACGTTTGTATGATGGCGCCTTCCAACATGCGGCAGTTCGATGCGAATTTGGAGGAGATTCGGCGCGGCCCTTTGGACGAGGGAGATATGCAGTTCATGCGGGATTTCGGGGACGCGGTCTATCGGCAGTACAAATACTTCATGTGAGCCGGCCGGGCGGCTACTGAGCCGCGACCAAAGGGAGCGAATTGCGGCCGGTCCACTAGTTGGGATCGATGACGGCTTCCAGAATCTCCAGGCGGCGCTTGGGGGTCTCCCCATCCACCTCTTCCTTTTCGAACGCGTCGAGCACTTCCATGCCCTGGACGATCCTGCCAAAGGCGGAGTACTGGCCGTCGAGGTGCGGCGCGGGACCGAGCATCAGGAAGAAGGAGGTGGTGGCCGAGTCGGGATCGTCCGTGCGGGCCATGGATACGATGCCGCGGGTGTGCTTGACGTCGTTGCGGAATTCGCCCTTGAGGGGATGCACCCAACGGTCGGCCGCGTGGGTCTCGCCGGCGGTCCGGGTATGTGCCATCCCGCCCTGTATCACGAACTCCTTGATGAGGCGATGGAAGCCGGTGCCGTTGTACCAACCCGTGGCGGTGAGCATGAGGAAGTTCCGCACGTGGTTGGGGGCCCAATCCGGCTCCATCTTAATCCTGATCGTTCCCAGGGTGGTCTTGAGAGTGACCGTTTTGCGCAGTTCATCGGGAGTCGCGTTGAGGAAGGGCTGCACCTTCTTGTTCTCGATGGTGACCTTGAGGATGCGCACCGGCTTTTCGGTCACGCCGCCGGCATCGACGGCGACCTGTGAGATGCGCTCCACCACGTCCATGCCTTCGGTGACGCGGCCGAATGCCGAGAACTGGCCGTCGAGAGGCGGCTGCGGCGAGATGCACACGAAGAACTGGCTGCCGTCGCTGTCGGGCTTGTTGGGTATGCGAACCGTGGAAACGACGCCGCGCTCGTGCTTCAGGTCGCTGAATTCGCCCGCCAGGAGATTGAGGCCGCCGGAGCCCCAGAGGTTCCTGGCGGTCTTGGGGTTCTTGAGCAGCGGGTCGCCGCCCTGGATGATGCCGTTGGCCACGACGCGGTGGAAGGCGCTTCCGTCGTAGTAGCCCTCGCGCGCGAGCTTGAGGAATTGCTGGACGTGTTTGGGGGCTTTGTCCGGCGCGAATTCGAAGCGGAACGATCCCATCCCGGTCGAGACCACGGCCTCGAGTTCGCCGGGCGGGGGCGGCTGCGGGAAGGCTGCCGCGATGGACAGCAGCGCAAGCAGGCAAGAGGAGCGCATCGTCCAATATGTTATCTGTAAGCGCAGGCCAAGAGGTAACCGGCCAGCCGGCATACTCACCGCTCGTCAGCACGCCGGCCAGTGGTAGAGGACCGGGAATCGGTAGTGGGTGGCGGCGGCCGGCTCCGCGACATGGGGCCGGTTGCGCGGAGCGCTAACCTTCGATGCGGAACGAACCGTACTCGTGGACCGCGTCTTCCCGCTCCTCCACCCCTCGCACGTCGGCCCAGCGCGGGCCGCGATGCAGCATTCCCGCGAGCTGCGACAGCTTGTCTTGCGGGCCCGCGGCGTACACTTCCACGCGGCCATCGTCGAGGTTGCGCGCGTAGCCCGTCAGGCCGAGGCCGCTCGCCGCACGCTGGGCGAAGTAACGGTATCCTACGCCCTGAACGCGGCCGCGGACCAGCCAACGGCGCGCGGCATCGGACTTGTGCCCCATATCGTTGGAGAGGATAACACGCCGGCCGATGCCCAGGTTTCAAGGGCCGCACGGCTCGCTCAGACCGAGGGCCGCCCCCGTGGCGCAGGGAGTCAGCGTGAATCCGCCAGGCAACGTGCCAATATCCAGACGCCAGACTTCCCGTCCCGGAAATGCCGGATACAGTTCCCGCCTGGCTTCCCGACCCAGATCGCGCGCCCACACAATCTTGGCTTGCGCGGGGTCGGCGGAGTTATACACGTATTCGTAATGAATCAAGCTGTAAGGTCCATAACGGACGAGGACGAGGCTGTTCGACGCCCGTCCGTCCAGATACTGTTCGATCCGGTCGCGCGGGTGCGGCCAACTCAGTCCACAACATCCGAACACGGCATCAT
>JBGPKH010000555.1:0-6085 GCA_041485845.1 Bryobacteraceae bacterium | reverse complement strand
GAGAAAACCATGAATCCAGCCGCAACCATGAATCCCAATAAAGCATTATGGGAAAAAGGCGACTTTACAGAGATCGCCGCCTTCATGCGTGAATCTGGAGAAGCAGTCGTGAATTCGATCGGGATAACGCCGCCGCTGAGGGCCTTGGACCTCGGCTGCGGAGACGGCACCACGGCGATGCCGCTGGCCCTTTTGGGGGCTGAAGTAACTGGAATCGACATCGCCAGGAACCTCGTGGAAGCCGGAAACAGGCGAGCCGCGGAGGCAGGTCTCGACCGTCTGAAGTTTCATGAAGGAGATGCGTGCAACCTGGACGGGGTCGGCGACCATTCGTTTGATTTGACCCTCTCCGTCTTCGGCGCCATGTTCGCACCCAAGCCCTTCGATGTCGCCAAGGAGATGGTCCGCGTCACAAAACCGGGTGGCCGCATCGTGATGGGCAACTGGATCCCCAACGATCCGACATTCGTGTCGCAGCTCCTCAAAGTTAGCTCGGCGTTCACGTCTCCGCCTCCGGAAGGCTTCGTCAGCCCGATGACTTGGGGAGTGGATACTCACGTCGTCGAACGCTTTGGCCAGGCCGGAGTGCCCCAGGAGAAAATCTCCCTGGTCAAGGATACGTTCCACTTCAAGTCGCCGGACAAAAGCCCGGCACACTTCATCGACCTGTTCAGGCGATTCTATGGCCCGACCATGAACGCTTTCGATGCCGCCGAAAAGAACGGAAAAGTGGAGGCACTCCACAGCCAGCTCGTGGAACTGGCGAACGCGCAGAACCAGAGCAAGAACGGTGGCACTTCCATTCCTGCCACGTTCCTGAGAGTTACCGTTTCCGTTTGACCTTCGATTTCTGACAATTAGTAGAATCCGCATGGCCTGGTATCGTTTTTTCGCTACACCAGAGGAGACCATCAATGCCGCAATGGACACCGTCACCCCGCTGGGCCTCGATGCGGGTCGATAGCAAGCGCCTCGCCGCGTGGTCCTTTTTGATGGCCACAGCCCATGGCGCCGGCGTCAGGACCCCTGGCTGGACTGCTCGCCACTTTGGTTCATGGCGCCGGTTATCTCAGTGTGACCGCAGTTGCGGCGTGGATCGTGTACGAAAAGCTGGGCGTTGGGTTGCTGCGGCGGGCCTGGATTAACATCGATCTCATCCGGGCCGGCGCACTGCTCGCCACGGGGTTTCTTACCGTGCTGCTGTAAGCCCTGGGGGCCATGTTTCATGATAGACTCTACTCTCGCAAAAGGAGGGACCTAAACGATGCCTTACCAAGTCGAAGGCCGGCTTCTCGAAGTATGTACCTGCAACGTTCTCTGTCCTTGCTGGCTCGGGGAAGATCCCGATGGCGGGACCTGTGACGGCTTGCTCGTTTGGGCCGTAGATAAGGGTACCGTGAACGGCACCGATGTGTCGGGTCACGTGCTGGGGATACTGGCCCACATTCCCGGCAACATTTTAAAGGGCCATTGGAAGGTTCGCGTCTATGTAGACGACAAGGCGTCGGCGGCGCAGAAGGAGGCCCTGCTCGGCGTCTGGACCGGCCAGCTCGGCGGCCCGGTCGCCGACCTGGCGAAGCTCGTCGGGGAGGTCTTGTCTGTCGAGCAGACACCGATCACGTTCGCCGTGAAGGGCGCGGATGCAACTCTCCAGATGGGCCCGTCGATTGAGGCGAACGTTGCTCCGGTCCTGGGCGCCGGGGGCCTGCCGACGGCGATTCATGACGCGGTCTTCACTACCATTCCCGGCTCTCCCGCCTACTTGGGAAGGGCGTCGCGGCTTCGGGTGAACGTGCCGGGCTTCCAGATCGACATTAAGGGCCACAGCGCGGTTTCGGCCTCTTTCCGATTCACCGGCTAGTACCGCCCCATGATACTGTCCTCTCTCCGCGCCGAGGCGCCCGCCGCGGTCGAGCGCTGCGCCGTCGTGATCGTGGTGGGACTGCTGGCCGCTGCCGCCTGGGTCGCGCTGTGGCTCTCCAGCGCTTCCGGTTTCCTTCACCTTCACCACCTCAGGGCGGCGACCGTAGCGACCGCGCCCTTCCAGTTGTTCTTCGTGGCGGGCTGGACCGTAATGACGGTGGCGATGATGTTGCCTGCCAGCCTGCCGGTGATCGCCACACTTCACACTCTCGCCGGCGAGCGCTCCGACCGACTGCTGCTGGTCGGACTCACCATCCTTGGCTACCTGATCGTCTGGATTTTCTGCGGCGCTCTGGTATTGATCGGTTATCTGTCGTGGCAGCGGCTTCTGGTATCCAGTCCCTGGCTTGCCGAGCGCTTGCCGGCGGGCGCCCCGCTCCTGCTGCTGCTTGCCGGCGCCTTCCAGTTCAGCTCTCTCAAGTACAAGTGCCTGGAAAAATGCCGCTCTCCGTTCAGCTTCGTCATGGAGCACTGGCAGGGACGCCGCGAGCGCTGGCAGGCCTTTCGCCTCGGAATCGATCACGGTGTCTTTTGTGTGGGTTGTTGCTGGGCGCTGATGTTGTTGATGTTCGCGGTAGGGGCCGGGAGTCTGGTCTGGATGCTGATTCTGGCGCTGCTGATGGCCGTCGAGAAGAACGTCCGCTGGGGTCGCCGCCTGAGCGCGCCGGTGGGCGCCGCGTTGCTGGTCTGGGGCGCTATTTTGCTGATTTTCCCAGGTTGAAAAAAGCGGTTGTGTTGCAAAAACGAACCTGCCCGGCCGGAACGAACCAATCGCCAGTCTCTCCCGTGTGGATTCTTCAGCTCTTCCATTCGAGGGTTTCTCGAATGAACTGAATCTGCCCGCGTACGTCGCCTTTCGTCAACCCGAATGGTCAAAATATTCGCAGCGGCTGAGCCAGCAAGATTTTGCTCGCGCGCTGGAGGCCGTCGGGCCGCTCCTGGTACACCCGCCGCTATCGAGCTCCGGTCATGCTGTGGCCGATATGTGGGCTTCTCGTACGGTGGCTCTCGCCACTGGGCCGGTCTTCTCGCGTTGATTCGGTCCAATCTGTGTACGCTCTTAACTCGATCGGATTTCAGGTGCGTTATCCATGCGGGTGCATCGCGTGCGTGGGTTTTCGGTAGACTGGTTGCTGCATGAACCGCCGGCAGTTCTTCCTCACTTTGAGCAGCGCGCCGCTGCTGGCTCAGACTGCTGCCCCCGCGCCCGCGTTGGAGTGGGTGGACGCCAAGAAGCTGACCGTGGAAGGGTTGGGTTTCAAGGACGTGAAATCGCCATACGACCGGCTGCCGGGGCGAGCGGAGGGCGTGGTGCCCCCGGCGGTCTGGAACTTGAGCCGCGATTCGGCGGGCGCCCTGGTGCGCTTTACCGCCGCTACCACGGAGATTCACGCGCGTTGGTCGGTCACCAATAAGAACCTGGCTGGGGCGAACATAACGGCGATCGCATCGAGCGGACTGGACCTCTACGCCAAGACGGACGCCGGGAAGTGGCGCTGGCTGGGCGTGGGGCAGCCGAAGTTTCCCGATACCACCGCTGCGCTGATCAGCGGCATTCCGGCTGCGGAGCGCGAGTTCATGGTTTATCTACCGCTGCGCAATGGCGTGACCTCGTTGGAATTTGGCGTGCCCAAGGGGGCCACGATCAAGCCGGGTCCGGCGCGGGCGGCGGGGTCGAAGCCCATCGTGTTTTATGGCACTTCAATCACGCATGGGATTGGGGCATCGCGCGCGGGCATGACGCACGTGGCGATGCTGGGGCGGACGTTCAATCGTGAGGTGATCAATCTGGGCTTCTCCGGCAATGGGCGCATGGAACCGGAGGTGATGAAGTTTGTGGCTGAACTCGACCCCGCGGTCTTCGTGTTGGATTGCCTGCCAAATATGGGCGCGCAACTGGTGACGGAGCGCACTGTGCCTGGCGTCAAACTACTGCGCGAGGCTCACCCCAATACGCCGATTCTGCTGGTGGAGGATCGCAATATCCAGACCGGCTTCCTGGTGGAAGCGCGCCGCAAGGGAAATGAGGCCAACCACGCCGCGTTGCGCGAGGCGTTCGCCGCAATGCAAGCGGAAAAGGTGTCTCACGTGTACTATCTGGAGGGCGCCAACCTGCTGGGCGATGACGGCGAGGGTACGGTCGACGGCTCGCACCCCACCGACCTGGGCTTCACGCGCCAGGCGGCCGAGTTCGAGCGCGTGCTTCGGCCGGTGCTGAAGTAGCGCGTCTGGGTATCGGCCTGGAGTTCGTGGGAGAGGCGGGTCGAGCACCCGCGAGGGGCTGGCGACGCCGGCGCACTGGCGCGAACACTCGGGATCCGGACGCGCCCGAGGTGTTGAGTCTCAGGGCGGTGGCTTCTGGGATGTAGCTCCCGGAGGAGAGATTCCCCTTTCGAGTGAGGGTTCTATGCCTTCCGCCGACGGCTGACGAGGTGCATCTCATCGACCGCCAGCGCATTCGGGGGCGACTAGAAACTAGAGGCGCCCGTCGCTCAGCGTGGCCAAGGCCCCGCGCGGAACTGGCTCCCGTATCGTCGGGTACTCGGAAAGAGGGGTCGTGCCAGCAAAGTGGCGAAGTCTATCGTTAGAACCTCCTCGCGAATCTCGCGCAGGATTTCCAGTATGGGCCTCCGCAGCCTGCGCAAAAGCCCCGCCTTCTCGCGGTCCGCGATCGCCATCCTCGCGCGCATTCCGAGCCCTCTACCTCGCTGCCATCCGGGCCTCGGCCTCCCGATTTGCGGAGGCCATGCGGCCCCTCGGCGCATCGGAAGTCGAGCCAGCCGTCCGCAATCTCGCAGACTTCTTCTTCGGCGCCGGCAATACCTGGACCTTTGACTCCCAGACCGGCCGCATTTTACTCGAGCTGATCGCCTCGTGGAGCCGGATGGCGGGACGGTTCACGCCAGGAGACCGCGTGCTATTCAACCGCTTCTGCCTCGCCGATTCGCTCGACAGTTGGTGGCGCTACGTTCAGGCCAGGCAGAAATTCTGAGCGGTCCGCCGAAACGACTCCACTTGCCCGGCCTCCCACTCGCGGTCATACCCCAACTCGTGCGCCATCAGGCTCGCCACCTGCGGAGCCATCTCCATAGCGGCGCGCGCATTCAGAAACAACGCCCGCGTCCGTCGCGCCAGAATGTCCTCCACCGAGCGAGCCATTTCATTCCGCGCGGCCCACACCACCTCCGCGCCGTTGTACGGAAGCGCGGAGTGCAGCGGAACCGCCAGCGCCCCATCGCCCTCCATCAGGCTCTGCACCGCGCTCCCGTCGGAGCCGTACATCGACAATCGCCCGAACTTCGCCGGGCTCGCATGGAAGCCGTGGATATTCAGGTGATCCGTCCCGCACCGCCGCTCCGGCAGGCGCGCCAGCGTGGCTGCCTGGTTGACGCAGTCCTCGGCCATGTGCCGGTACGTGGTCCACTTCCCTCCGCAAATCGTAATCATGCCGGAGTTCTCGATGCGGATCGTGTGGTCGCGCGAGAGCGCCGCCGTGCTCCCCGAATCGCCCGCGCGGACCAGCGGCCGGATCCCGGCGAACACGCTCAGCACATCGCCGCGCGTGGGCTTTTTCGCCAGATACAACGACGCCGTGTGTAGAATGAACTCGACCTCCTGCTCTTGCGCCACCGGTTCAAGAACCGGCTCGGAAATCGGCGTGTCGGTGGTACCCACGAGCGTGTGGCCGTGCCACGGAATCGCGAACATCACGCGCCCATCGCTGGTATGCGGCACCATGATCGCGCTTTCACCCGCCAGAAACGACCCATCGAACACCAGGTGGATCCCCTGGCTCGGAGCGATCATCGGTTCGACGGAGGGGTCGGCCTTCCGCCGCAGATCGTCGGTGAAGGGCCCGGTCGCGTTGATCACCACCCTGCCGCCCGCGGTGAACTCTTCGCCGGTTTCCGCGTCATGGAAAGCCACGCCATTCACGAACCCGTCATGGTCCTTGGTCAGTGCCGTGACCTGCGCGTAGTTCAGCAGCGTCGCGCCCTGTTCGTACGCCGTAGCCACGAGATTGATCAATAGCCGCGAATCGTCGAACTGGCCGTCGAAGTAGATCACCCCGCCTTTGAGTCCTTCGGTCTTGATGGTGGGGAGCCGTTCCAGTGTTTCCTCTCGGGAGAGAATGCGCGAGGCTCCGAAGCCATACTTGCCG
>JBGPKH010000554.1:0-6103 GCA_041485845.1 Bryobacteraceae bacterium | reverse complement strand
GAGGGCGCGCCCGTCACGACGCAGGAGAGGCAATCCGGCAACGGCATGCGGGCCATGCTGGAAGGCCCGGTGCGCGAGGCCGCGGTGGTTTACGTGAACGACAAACGCGCCGGGTCGGTGTGGTGCGCGCCTTACGAGGTCAATGTCACCGGACTGTTGCGCCGGGGCAAGAACACGCTGCGCATCGTGGTGGCCAATACTGCGGTGAATCTGCTGGCCAAGGGTCCGCTGCCGGATTACAAGGCGCTCACTGCAAAATACGGCGAGCGATTCCAGGCGCAGGATATGAATAACTTGCAGCCGCTGCCTTCGGGCCTGCTGGGGCCGGTGCGGCTGGTGGCGCGGTGATGGTCGTTTCAGCGACGCACCTCGGAGTTCCAATTCAGCACTACCTTGACCTGGCTCGCGAGGATCATGCGTCCGCAACCGCGCGGGAGCGCCGCTCCGGCGACGGCAGGCGGGCGATGCTGGAAGAGCCGATGCGCGAGGCCGAGACCGCCGCGACTGGAGGATCGCTGGCAACAGCGTCGAGCGGGTCCCGATTTGAGTACGGCAACTCCCAAAGGCTGAGGCCGCGGGCGCTGAAATCGATACCCCAGCGACAGCGGTCTCAGGTGACGATCAGGCTACAACAACTTACTGCTTGTGGATGATGATACTTCCGCCGCCGAGCGCCGTTGTCGGATCGCTGTTGTCGTCTGCCCCGATATTGTTGTCGTAGATAACCCCTCCGGATCCCCAAATCTTCAGGCGGAATAGATCGGGGGAAGTTCCGCCGAGCAGATTGCCGTCGACCGCGGTCAGCATGAACGTATACCCGGGTTGACCGTTAATTTGAAAGTGGTAGTACTGGGCCGGTGGGCCGGCAAGTGGCCCTGTAGCGGGCAGCGGCGCCATGGCCGTGGAGTGACGGGCCTTGTTCCCCATGTTCCCCATGTACCCGATTTGACATTCGACGCCCGCCGCGAAATACTGAGCGGACTATGCGATCGTACGCACTTCGTCCCTCTGCCATCATCCCGGTAAGCGCCGGTAGCGCGCCGGCTCCCGCCTTCGAACCGGGACTCCTCGAATTGGAATTCGAGGACCCGATCAAGCCGGACATCGTCGAGCCCACCGCCGACACCGTGCACCAGTTGCACAGCGAGGCGCATGCCCTGGAGGAGCTCAACACGGTCCTCCGCAAGTACCGTGTGGCTCACGCGGAACGCGTCTTCCGCGCGGAACGCGAGGAGGCCGACCGCGCCCAACAGGTGGCGCAGGCCAACGGCGTGACGGCGCCGCACTATCACAACTTCGTCACGCTGCGCTTCCCCGACGACGTGGACCTGCAACAGGTGCTCGCCGAAATCCGCGCGCTGCCGGTGATGGTCCGGGCCGTGCGAGTTCCCAAGGCGCTTAAGGCGAATGCGCTGCGGTGCCCCCCGCTGCTCGGCGACAGCGACCAACTCTTTGCCGATCCGGTGACCACGATCGAGCGGCAATGGTACAGTTTCCGCTGCCGCGCCGACCTGGCCTGGCCCATGAGCACCGGCAGCGGCGTGGTGGTGGCCGACGTCGATTGGGGCTTTCGCCTGACCCACCAGGATCTTGCGCCGCGCCTCGAATTGGACCACGCCTACAACTCCTTCGACGGCACCACCAATGTCACGCAGGGCGACGACACCGAGCACGGCACCGGAGTCTTGGGCCATATCGGCGCGGCCGGCGTGGGGATGATGGGCTTCGCGCCGGACTGCGCGATCTGGCCCCTGCAAGGTAACGGAACTTCCACCACTCCGCTGCCCGGAGATCCCTGGGCCAACGGCATCGACTGGGTGCGGCAGCAGGATAGCAAGGGCCGCCGCCGGGTGATCAACGTGGAAATCCAGACCGCCTCGTACGGCAATTACGAAATGCGGCCGGCCCTCAACGCCGCGGTGCGAACGGCCATCGGAGCCGGAATCATCGTGTGCGTCGCGGCGGGCAACGGCAACCGCGACGCCGGCCTGGATGATGAACAGCAGCCGATTCCGGAGACCGGGTCGGTGCTGGTGGCCGCCACGGCGTATTATCCGCAGACCAACCAGCGCGCCTATTTCAGCAACTACAGCAACCGGATCACGGTGTGCTCGCCCGGCGATCCGTGCCACGATGTCACCTGCTACATAGACTCGGACACGAGTTATCGCAACAACACGCTCGGGGGCACCTCCGGCGCGACGCCCAAGGTGTCGGGCACGGTGGCGCTGATGCTGGCGATCGACCCGACCCTGACCCAGAGCGACATTGTGGCGATCCTGCGCGAGAGCGGGAGCGCGGCGCTCACCGACCCGGCGAAACCGATCGGGACGTTTCTCGACTGCGCAGCGGCGGTCGCCATGGCGGGCGGATACCGGGCGGGTACGGCGGCGGGGTAGTACGGGGACGCCATGGATTCGCTGCCGGCGTTGCCGATTCTTTTGGCACGTGCTACAAACGGACGCATGGACAAGGTGATCCGCAAATACGAAAGCTTCGAATCCATAAAGGCCGACGAATATCGCGACTGGCGGGAACTACCAGCTCACGAACGCATGCGGGCCGTTTCCGAGATCACCCTGGCGGCTTACCAGATGAAGGGAACCATGCCGGATGTTCCACGACTTCAAAGAACTCTTGTCCATCTTCAATTCCCAGAACGTTAAATATCTGATCGTCGGGGGCTACGCTGTTTCATTTCACGCTCAGCCGCGGGCGACCAAGGATATCGGCCTGCTCGTCAAGCCCGATGCCGATAACGCGAGAGCGGTGTATGCCGCGTTGGCCAAGTTCGGCGCACCGCTCGAAGGAATCAAACCCGAAGACTTCATGGAGCGTGACAAGTTTTTTCGTATGGGCCGCGCGCCGGTCATGGCGGACATTCTCACTCAAACTCAAATCAACGGTGTCGACTTCGATCGGGCATGGCAACAAAGGGTGGAAGCCGTCATCGACCCGCAGAGCGGCCTTAGACTTAGAGCATCTTTCCTGTCGCGCGAAGACTTGATTGCGGCAAAACTGGCGGCGGGAAGGCCGCAAGACATCGCTGACGTGGCCGCGCTACGCGAAGCCGCAGACCCCCTCTGAACCCCCCTACTGAACCGGCAGTTCCACGAAGCTCGCCTGCCCCGGCGCATGATACACGCGCTGCACAGCCTTCCGGTAATCCGCGGGCTTCGCCCAAAAAATATTCGCCACGAAGGTCTGCGGATTGCGGTCGTACAGCGGGAACCAGCTCGACTGAATCTGCACCATGAGCCGATGCCCCTTCAGGAAGACGTGGTTCGCCGTCGGCAGCGCGAAACGATACAGCAGGGGCTTGTCGGCCGCGATGGCCTTCGAAGCCTCCAGGCTCTCGCGATAGCGGCCGCGGAAGATGTCGGCCGCGACCATCAGTTGATAGCCGCCCATACCGGGATCGCCGGCCACTTCGTCGGGATAGACGTCGATCAGCTTGACCACCCAGTCGGCATCCGTGCCGCTGGTGGAGGCGATCAGGTTGGCGATGGGTTGCCCGGCGATCTTCACCGGCGCCGCCAGCACATCGGAGACGAACGCCACCACATCCGGCCGGCCCGATGCCTCGCGTTGGTCGTCCACCAGCCATTGCGACCAAGTGAAGCCCTTGTCGTAGCCCACCGGCTGAATGGGGCGCGCGCGGAACGGAACGGGCTTGGCCGGGTCGGAGACGTACTCTTCGTATGCCGCGCCGCCCGCTTTGGGCGCGTCGAAGCCCAGCTTCAAGCCGGCGGCCAGGTACAGCGGCGTCGCACGGCCCGCGCCCGGCCACGCCTGAAGCCGCTGCCACGTGTTGGTTCCCGTTTCGTATGCGGACACGGGCGGGACATCCGACTTGGGCGCGCCGTCCTTGAGGTACTGAGCCAGGAACGGTCCCAGAATGTTGCGCCGGAAATAAAGCGCGGTGTCGGCGTGGAACCGCAAAGCGCCCAGCGTGCTGCCGTCCTGGATCTCCTGGCCGTGGTGCCAGGGACCCATCACCAGAAACACTTTGTCGTTGTTGGTGTCCTTCGGCTTGATCGCCTTATACACGGCGATGTCGCCGTAGATGTCTTCCTGGTCCCAGAGGCTGTGCACCAGCATCACCGGAACGGTCAGCGGCTGGGCCGCCAGCAGCTTGTCCACCGCCTGGTTGCGCCAGAAGGAGTCGTAAGCAGGATGCTCCACCAGCTTGTTCCAGAACCCCACCTGCTCAAGGCCGCGGCGCCGCCCGAGCTCGCCCGCCGATCCCGCCTGCATGAACATGTCGTAGTCGTCGAAGTGGCTGGTCCACCACTTCACCTCCGACTTGCGCGTAGCCTCCTGCTGGTAGATGTAGTCCATGTTCTGCTGGCGGAACGCGCCGTTGTGGAACCAGTCGTCGCCCATCCAGCCATCCACCATGGGGTTCATGGGTACCGACACTTTCAGCGCCGGGTGCGGACCGACCAGAGCCATCAACGGCAGAAAACCGTCGTAGGAAATGCCCAGGATCCCGACCTTGCCGTTACTCTCCGGAGTGTTCTTGATGAGCCAGTCGATAGTGTCCCAGGTGTCGGTCGAGTGATCCACCTGGGTGGGATTCAACGGGCCGCGCAGAGGACGGTTCATGACGTAGTCGCCTTCGGAGCCGTACTTGCCGCGCACGTCCTGGACGGCGCGGATGTAGCCGCCTTCGACGATTACCTCGGTGGCGTTGTCGTAGCCGGTGAGGATCGGGCCGAGGTGGGAACTTTGGGCGTGGGTGGTGAGCTCGTCGGCGTTGTAGGGCGTGCGGGTGAGAAGGATCGCCGCTCCTTTCGCGCCCTTGGGCGCCAGGATCACGGTGTGCAGCTTGACCCCGTCGCGCATGGGGATCATGGCTTCGCGGCGGGTGTAGTCGAAGCTGTCGGTCACGGGCGAGAATTTGGCCGGAGTTTCGCCGGGCAAGGTGTTTTGGGCGGGCGAAGGCTGGGTGAACAGAAGAGCGGCGAGCAGGGGAAGCGACTTCATGAGAGTAGTTATAGCAGATGAACGGGGCCTCTCGGCGCGTTTCATAGTGTGAAATTGAAATACCGGACTCCGGCGTCCGATGCCCGCCGGAGCAGCCCGGATTTCCGGGTACAAACGATAGAGAATGCGCGAGTTCGCCTTCGGGCCGCCGAGAGCCGGCGTTTTATCCTGCAAAACCTGGGCCGAAGGAGCCGAGTACCCTCACCCTCCGTCGGCGAGGGAGAGTATGCTTGAGTAGCTCAGTTCGTAAGGGTCTTGACAAAGGTTTGTATCGCGCGCAGCCGATCTGGAGTTGCGCCACAACATAAGGAGTCACGATGCTACGTCGCAGTCTCTCGCTAATGGCGATGCTTGCCCTGGCCGCCGGAATCGGCTGGTCACAGGATACCCGCGGTACCATCACGGGCAGAGTCACCGACCCGTCGGGGGCGGTCGTTCCCGGCGTCTCGATTACCGTCACCAACACGGCCATGGGGATCAGATCCTCACTAAAAACCAATCAGGACGGCTACTACCAGGCGTCCTTGCTGAACCCGGGCGTGTATCAAATTGAGGCTTCCTTGACGGGATTCAAGAAGGCCGTTCGGGATAGAGTCGAGGTGCGCGTCGCGGATCGCCTGGAGATCAACCTTACCCTGGAGATCGGCGCTTCCGAAACAACCGTCACCGTCACGTCCGAAGTGCCCCTGATGGCCACCGAGTCCGCCTCGCTGGGCACGGTAGTGGATTCCAAGCGGGTAGCGGACCTGCCGTTGTCATACGGCAATCCGTTTCTGCTGATCGGTCTGTCGGCGGGTGTGACCTTCAACGGCAGCGTCCGGCTGGACCGTCCGTTCGAACCCACCCACATCGTCAACTTCTCGATGGGCGGAACCCGCGGCAACCTGAACGACATCACGATTGACGGCGCGCCTACCACCGCCACGGCCAATGCCTTCGAAGTGACCGCGTCCTATGTGCCTCCCACCGACATCGTGCAGGAGTTCAAGGTCCAGACCAATACCTTCGACGCCCAGTTCGGCCAGACCCAGGGAGGCGTCACTAATATAAGTATCAAGAGCGGCACCAACAGTTTCCATGGCACCGCCGACTATTCCTTCCAGCGCCCCAGCTT
>JBGPKH010000553.1:0-6111 GCA_041485845.1 Bryobacteraceae bacterium | reverse complement strand
GCGGCAAACGCTTCCTGACGGTCGCGGCTCGGTTATGGTTGTGCTGATTCAGCGTGAGTTACAGAGCCGCGACCGTTAGGGAGCGGTCGACGGGCGAGAACTTTCCGAAAACGTTTAAGCACCCTTCTCTTCCTGGCGCGTTCCATCGAGAAACGCCGGCCGGTATACTTCGCCGCCGCCGCGTCCTCGGCGATGCTCACCCGCCACAAATGATAGTTCTTGACCGCTAACGCCTGGATTTCGCCTGGAAGAGTGTGGAAGAGATGCCAGAACCGTCGCGTAGCGACCGAGTTCATTTCGCCGGTGGCCACTCGCGAAGAAGCCCCCGTTTGGATTCGTCTTCGGCTTCGTCAAAGAGGAAATCGAGCTTGCCCGAAACAGAGTCGCGATCCAACTGTTCGTTCCACTGCTCCCACTGTGATTCGCGCAGCGTGAGCGCGCCAAGTTGGGCAACACCGCCCGTGGCGCGCGCCGGCAGAGGAGTGGTCTCCCGGAACATCTTCGGAGGTTCCTGCCGACTGACTCTGGATTTCACAATGGTGGTAAGCTGTGGCTATGAAGCTCACGATTGAGCTCGACCGGGAAGTCGATGGCCGTTGGATTGCCGAGATTCCGGAATTGAACGTCCTCCTGTACGGGGATTCGAGGCAGGACGCGATTCAACGAGCCCAGTCGGCCGCGCGGGAGATTGTTCTCGACCGGATCGCCCACGGCGAGCTGCCTCCTGATTCGGCGAATGCCACATTCGACATTGCCGCATGAGCTCTTGGCCCTCGGCTAAGGCGCGTCGTGTGTTCGCCGCCCTGACGCGCATCGGGTGGCGTCACGACCGCACGGTGGGCTCCCATAAAATCATGAAAAAGGACGGATGGGCGGACTATCCATTCTCCTTCCACGATTCCGAGGAACTTGGTCCTGCCATCCTGGCGAAAATCTCAAAAAAGACGGGTCTTCAACCCCAAGACCTGTGAAGGTGTTCCGAGGCGGTCCTCCTTTGGATCGAGGCTCATCCGAACTGGCAGTCCACTCGAAATGGAGACTTTACTCCCGTTCGCCGGCTCCGCCGCATAAGCATATACCGCCAGGAAATCCTCGGGTTCCAGTTGCGGGTAATGGGCGAGGATCTGGTCCTGGGACACCCCGCTGGAGAGCCTACTCGAAAATCTCCTGAACCGTAATGCGGTGGCCGCGGATGCAAGGTTTTCCGAAGCGCCTCGGGCGCGTCGATCTGGAAGTTTACCTCCCTGCCCACCAGCCGATCAATTCGAGCTCCGCGGCTACACGCAACTGCCCGGTGGGAATCCATTCGACGGAATGGTCCTCCGCCTCCCCGGCGCAGCCCGCCCGCAATTCTTCACGGCAGCCGGCGACCCGGTACAGTACCCTCCCGGCCTTGCCGTCTAACAATGGGAACTACGACGCGGTCTCCTGCTCCCGGCAACTGAGCTCAGTCGCCTCGCCCCCGACCAGAGATTTGGGAACTGGCGCTGAGCAACGCCCGCTATTCCCCGAGTCCCAACCCGCCGAAATTGACCGAAAACTGACCCTATCGGGAGCATGGAAAAGCCAAGCCGCAATAAACGCTAATGAACGCGGATAAACGCGGATAAACCACTCCAGGCCGGCAAACTGCTGAGGCTGCGGCCGCAAGTTGGGCAGTCGCACTCGGGCTCGTCGTATTCGTCAGCATCGCGGAGCATGGGACACCGAAGGTTAGTAGGTGGTGGATGTCCGGCGCTCGACGGCGGTCACCACGATGCGCTTTTCATCGGTGAACAGGTCGTAGAAAATCCGGTAATTGCCAACACGCCTGCGCCAGCCAGGCTTGAGCGATTTGATGTCGCCGCTGAATGGGTCGCTTTGGAGTGCGTCCAAGGCCTGCTCAATGCGGACTTGGTCTTTGTCAGGAAACTTTTCGAGTGCTTTTCTTGCGGGCTTGGCGACGAGCAGTGTCCAGTTCATCGTGGAGCTGGTTAAGGGTGAGGTAGTCGCCGCGCTTGTAGGCGGCACGGCCTTTGCGGATGGCCGCGGCTTCTGCTTTGGTTGGCGTGTAGAGCGGGTAGCGGCTTTCATTGGGCAGTGTGGTAGTGCGTATGGTGATGGCGCCCCGTCGGGCGGTGAACTCGACTAAATCGCCTGGCCGGATTCCCGCTTTTTTGGTGATGGCCTCGGGAACATTGAGGCCCGGTGTTTTTACGAGGACGGTCATAGGAGATTGGTTTACTTCTCTATGTGCAGTATAGCGAATCGGAGGGATTTGGAAAGAGGGCGCCGGCGGGCCTCGGGATACTTTGACCGCGTTGCCTCAGTCGCCTCACCCCCCGACCGCAGCACCGTTGTGCCCTACAGCCTCCGAGTTGCCACCACCAGGTCGCGGTCGAAGGCGCCGAGTGGCAAGTGTCCAGCTTTTCGGGCAAGCTCCAGCATGAGGCAATCGGAGAAACCCAGAGCCGGCCGCGTCCGGAAGAGATCGAGCGCGGCCGCCACCGCGTCCGCATCTTGCAGCGTCAGGTCCTTGTGATTCAGCAGATCTCCACGGCGGTCGCCAGATCGCCGGCGTCGCGATCGTATACGGCCGCGAGGACCCGGATCGACTCGGCCAGCGCGAGAATCGGTAACAAAATAATACACCCAGATACCCCAGGATTCGTCACACCACGGCGGCGCCGCCGCGACCCGTGGCTGGAATCCAGCCACCACCTGTTGGTAAGTTGCCGATCTGGTGTGGCTGCCTTCATTTTCGTGGCTGGACTCCAGCCGCTTCCGCACGTTTAGAATAAGGAGGAACCCAGCATGTGGATCGTTCAACTCGCTCTTCGCCGCCCATACACCTTCGTCATCATGGCGATGCTCATCGTCATCCTCGGCGGCATGGCCATCGTCCGCATGCCCACCGACATCTTCCCCGAAATCGACATCCCCGTCGTCAGCGTCATCTGGACCTACGCCGGCGTCTCCCCAGAAGAGATGGCCGAAGTCATCACCGTCCGCTGCGAGCGCGGCTTCACCACCATGGTGAACGACATCGAGCACATGGAATCCGAATCCCTCCCCGGCCTCGCCATGATCCGCGTCTTCTTCCACCCCAAGGCCTCGGTGGATGCCGCGGTCGCCCAGCTCGCCGCCGCTTCGCAGTCGCTGCTCAAGAGCATGCCCGCCGGCATCACCCCGCCCAACGTCATCCGCTTCAACGCCTCCTCGGTGCCCATCCTGCAACTGGGCATCTCCAGCGACTCCCTCCCCGAGCAGCAGCTCTACGACCTCGGCTACAACTTCATCCGCACCCAGATGGCCAACGTCCAGGGCGCCAGCTTCCCGCTACCCTACGGGGGCAAGCCCCGCCAGATCTCCGTCGACCTCGACCCGCAGGCGCTCTACGCCCAGGGCATCTCCGCCAGCGACGTCTCCGCCGCCATCAATTCGCAGAGCCTCATCCTGCCCTCGGGCACCGTCAAAATCGGCGCGCAGGAATACACCGTCAAGCTCAACAGCGCGCCCGAGCTCGCCGCGGCCTTCAATGGCCTGCCCGTCCGCCAGACCAACGGCGCCACCGTATACGTCGGCGATGTCGCCCACGTCCGCGACGGCTACGCCGTTCAGACCAACATCGTCCGCCACAACGGCGCGCGCGCCGCCCTCCTCACCGTGCTCAAGAACGGCGGATCTTCGACCCTCAACATCGTGGAGCAGCTCAAGCAGATGTTGCCGCGCATCCGCTCCACCCTGCCGCCCTCGCTTAATCTCCGGCTGATGTTCGATCAATCCATCTTCGTGCGCGCGGCCATCTCGGGCGTGATCCGCGAGGCCGTCATCGCAGCCGTGCTCACCGGCCTCATGATCCTGCTGTTTCTCGGAAGCTGGCGCAGCACCATCATCGTCTGCATCTCCATCCCGCTGTCGATCCTCACCTCGCTCGCCATCCTCAACGTGCTCGGCGAGACCATCAACGTCATGACCCTCGGCGGCCTCGCGCTCGCCGTCGGCATCCTGGTGGACGACGCCACCGTCGAGATCGAAAATATCCACCGCAATTTCGGCCTTGGCAAACCGATTCTCCGCGCCATTCTCGAAGGCGCCATGCAGATCGCCACCCCGGCATTCGTGTCCACGCTCTGCATCTGCATCGTCTTCGTGCCGGTGATCTTCCTCACCGGCGCCGCGCGCTATCTTTTCACGCCGCTCGCGTTGGCAGTCGTGCTGGCGATGCTCGCGTCTTACCTGCTCTCCCGTACGCTGGTCCCTACCATGGTGCGCTACCTGCTCTCCGGCGAGGCCGCGCGCTACCGCGGCGAGGAAGGCGTCATCGAAGATTCCGGCCGCGGCTTCTTCACCGCCATCCACCACGGCTTCCAGGCGAATTTCGAGCGCATGCGCGGCGGCTATCGGTCGCTGCTCGCCTCCGCCCTGGGGCACCGCAAACTCGTCGCCGCGAGTTTCTTTCTCATCTGCGCAACGTGCCTGTCGCTCACCCCGTTCCTCGGCCAGGACTTCTTCCCGCAGGTGGACGCCGGCCAGATCCGCCTGCACGTCCGCGCGCCCGCCGGCACCCGCATCGAAGAGACCGAACGCTACTTCGCCCAGGTGGAAGGCGTCATCCGCGGCGTGATTCCGGCGGCCGAATTGACCGACATCGCCGATAACATCGGCCTGCCCTACTCCGGGGTCAATCTCGCCATGAGCGACACCGCCACCATCGGCCCGTCCGACGGCGAGATTCTCGTCTCCCTGCGCGCCGGAGAACACGGCTCCACCTGGGCCTACATCCGCCAGCTCCGCGCTCGCCTCAATCGCGAGTTTCCCGCCCTGACGTTCTTCTTTCAGCCCGCCGACATCGTCGGCCAGATTCTCAATTTCGGACTGCCCGCCCCCATCGACGTGCAGGTGGTCGGCCCCCTGGCGAACGCCAAGGCCAACTACGCGCTGGCGAAGCAGATCGAGCGCCGCCTCGCCCGCATTCCCGGCGCCGCCGACGTCCATACCCACCAGGTGGTGGACGTGCCGCAGCTCCGTTTCCAGGTGGACCGCACGCGCGCCGAACAGTTGGGCCTCACCCAGCGCGATGTGGCAGATAGCCTCCTGATCTCGCTCGCCTCCAGCAACCAGATCGCCCCCAACTATTGGATCGATCCGCGCAATAGCGTGGATTACCCCGTCTCCGTGATGACCCCCCAGTATCGCCTCGCTTCCACCTCCCAGTTGCTCCGCACTCCGATCCACGCGGGCACGCGACCCGCATCGCAGTTGCTGACCAACCTCGGCACCCTGGGGCGCGACACCACCGCATCGGTGGTCAACCACTACAACGTGCAGCCGCTCTACGACGTCTACGCCAACGTACAGGATCGCGATCTCGGCGCCGTGGCGGACGACGTGGACCGCGTGCTTGCCGAGTTCCAACCCAAGCTTCCCAAGGGCAGCTTCATCGAAACCCGCGGCCAGGTGGCCACCATGCGCCGGTCTTTCGCAGGTCTCGGGATCGGCCTGGTCTTCGCCATCGTGCTCGTGTATTTCGTGATGGTGGTGAACTTCCAGTCGTGGCTCGATCCCTTCATCATCCTGATGGCCCTGCCGGGCGCGCTCTCCGGCATCGTGCTCATGCTCTTCGTCACCCAGACCACGCTCAACGTGCCGTCCCTCATGGGTGCGATCATGAGTATCGGGGTCGCCACCGCGAACAGCATTCTCTTGGTCAACTTTGCTAACGATCTCCGCGAAACCGGCTCCGACTCCATCTCCGCGGCGCTGGAGGCCGGCTTCACGCGCCTGCGCCCGGTACTCATGACGGCGCTTGCCATGATGGTCGGAATGCTCCCCATGGCGCTCGGCTTGGGCGAGGGCGGCGAGCAGAACGCGCCGCTCGGCCGCGCGGTCATCGGCGGACTCCTGCTGGCCACAGTTGCTACCTTGTTCTTTGTACCGGTGGTGTACAGCGTGCTTCGGCGCACGCCGCCGCGCTACGGGAGAAACCCGGAGATCGAAGTATGACCGCCCCGCAAACCAATCAGCCTCCCCCACTCCGCCCGGGGCTGGACTCTGACCATTTCCCGATGTGGGGCAGGTTGTCAACCTGCGGGCGGGTTGTCAACCCGCCCCACCCGGCCGGAAGGCCGG
>JBGPKH010000552.1:0-6119 GCA_041485845.1 Bryobacteraceae bacterium | reverse complement strand
GGTATTCCGGCCCGGATCGGGGCACCGCCCGAAATATCCGTTTTACGGCTGAGAAAGGCATAAGTTCCGCGGACCCGTGCGCTATATCATCCTGAGCGATCTTCACGCCAACTGGGAAGCCTTGGAGGCTATCCTCCAGGAAACCGCAGGGGTGTACGACCGGGCACTCTGCTGCGGGGACCTGGTGGGCTATGGCGCGGACCCCAATCCAGTGGTGGATTGGGTACGGGCCAACTGCGCGCTGGTGGTGCGCGGCAACCACGACAAAGCCTGCACCGGGATAGACGACCTGGAATGGTTCAATCCGGTGGCGCGGGCGGCCGCGTTGTGGACGTTGGAGAACCTCACCGACGAGAATAGGGAGTACATCCGCGGACTGCCGCAAGGCCCGCTGGTGGAGGGCGCGTTCCAGTTGGTACACGGTTCTCCGTTCGACGAGGATGAATACGTGCTCGCGGCCGATGAAGCCGGGCAGGCTTTCGGCTATCTGGAGTGCCGGCTGGCATTCTTCGGGCACACCCACGTACAGGGCGGCTTCGTGTGGAACCACTCGCGCGTGGAAACGATTTTGTGCAACGCTACGAGCAGCGACCGGCAATTGATGGAGATCGACCCCGACTGCGCCTACCTCATCAACCCGGGGTCGGTGGGACAGCCGCGGGACGGGAATCCGCGGGCGGGATACGCACTTTACGATTCGGACGCCCAGATGGTGACGTATTGCCGCACGACGTACGATGTCGAGCAGGCGCAAAAGAAGATTCGCGTGTCGGGATTGCCGCCGATTCTGGCGGACCGGCTTTCGGTGGGAAGGTGAGAAGGCGCTAAACTCCATTCACGTTAGGGCGCCTCCGGGAGTCATTTGCTCAACGGAGTACCCCATGATCGATCTTCTCCAGGATGTGCGATACGCCTTCCGCAGCGCGCGGAAAACGCCGGGGCACACGGCCGCGTTTGTGGCGGTATTGGGGCTGGGCATCGGCTGCGCGACCGCGATGTTTACGGTCGTGAATGGCGTTTTGCTTCACCCCCTACCGTTCCCGCAAGCCGATCGACTGGTGCAGGTGGGAGCGTTTGAGCCTCCGGATGGCGATTACATCCGAACGTGGAGCCGCAATCACTCCTTAGAAGGTCTGGCGCTCTTCCAGCCAGGCGGGGTGAACCTGGGCTCTTCCGGCCGAGTCGAGCGGGTGTATGCGGCCGTGGTCACCGCCGGGTTCTTCCCGCTTCTATCCGTTCAGGCGGCAATTGGCAGGGCTTTCACAAAGGAAGAAGAACAGGCCGCGGCCCCCCACGTCGCTGTTTTGAGCCACCACCTTTGGACCAGCCGGTTCGAGGGAGACCTGGGGATACTGGGCCGCGATATCGATCTCAACGGAGTGCCCCACCAGGTGATCGGGGTGATGCCGCGCGGGTTCGAGTTTCCCGAACACACCGGCGTCTGGGTCGCCGGCGGCGCGAGAGGGAGACTGGATCTGGGTAGCGACCGGCCGGCAGATCTGCCGGCCTCGTTGCGTTACACCGTGATGATCGGCCGCCTTAGAGACGGTGTGTCGTTGGAGCAGGCCAATCAGGACCACAAGGCGTTGTTTGAGCAACTCCGCCGTGAGGGACAGAGAACCGGTTCGACGCAGCGGGTGTTTTCGCTGCAGGACCGGCTGGTGGGCAATGTTCGCACGCCTCTGCTGATCTTGTTCGCGGCGGTCCTGTTCGTGTTGCTGATCGGATGCACGAACGCGGCGAACCTGCTGCTCGCGCGCGCCGCCGGCCGGCGGCGGGAGATCGCCATCCGGGCGTGCATGGGGGCGGGGAGCGGGCGAATTCTTCGCCAGCTTCTTACGGAAACGTTGTTCCTGACACTTGCCGGGGGTCTCGCCGGGGTGATGCTGGCGGTGATCTGCCTGCGCGCGATTCGCGCCGTGGCGCCGGCCAACATTCCGCGACTGGCGGCGGCGGAAATCGATGGACGCGTATTGGCGTTCACGCTCCTGGTTTCGCTGATTGCGGGAATTCTGGCGGGCCTGGCTCCGGCGCTGCAATTGTTTGCGCCGGATCTCGGCCGGGCACTCAAAGACCAGCAGGGCGGGATCACCGCGAGCCGGATGGGGCGTCGCATGCGTGGTCTGCTGGTGGCCGGCGAGATCGCGCTGGCCCTGGTGCTGGTGGAGGGCGCGAGCCTGGCCATACAGAGCCTTTGGCGACTCTCCGAGGTCCGGACCGGTCTCGATCCGCGCAACGTTCTGACTGCCGAACTGGGCGTGCCGCGCGCGAAGTATCGGACCGCGCTCGAACTGGCCGATTTTGATCGCCGCCTGCTGGAGGAGGCCGCGCATATTCCCGGAGTCGTGGCCGCCGGCGCGGTGAGCACTCTTCCCTTTGGCGGCAAGGGTGGCGGGTATCTGTTTGTCAAAGGCCTCCCGGGAACGCAGCGGGTGCTGGTGATCGCCGGCGACTACTTTCGCGCCATGGGGATTCCACTGCTGGCCGGTCGCGCGTTCACGGCGGCCGACCATCATGGGTCGCAACCTGTGATCCTGATCAATCAGGAACTGGCGCGCCAGCTTTGGAGCGGCGAGAACCCGATTGGCCGGCAGATGCAGGTGATGGGCGGTAGCGAAGCCGGTCCGCGGGAGGTGGTGGGCGTGGTTGGGAATGTCCGATCGCAGAGGCTGCAATCGGATGGGCCGGTGGACCCGCCGGAGCCCGAGTTCTACATACCGGAGCTTCAACCGTGGCGCCAGGCGCCGGAGCAGATGACGATGGTCCTACGAACCGCGGCGGACCCCGGAGCGGCCGTGCCTGCGTTGCGTCGCGTGGTGGCGTCGCTGGACCGCGAGTTGCCGCTGTTTCTCGTTCGCACGATGACGGAGGTGATGTCGGAGTCGATCGCTCCGCCGCGCTTCCGCGCGGCGCTGCTGGGCGCCTTCGCGTTCCTGGCGTTTGCGCTGGCCGTGCTGGGAGTTTACGGCGTGGTCACGTATGCCACCGCCTGCCGCACGCAGGAGATCGGTTTACGGATGTCGCTGGGTGCGCGGCCTTGGGACGTCGTACGGTTGGTTATGGGACAGGGATTGCGCATGGCATTGGCGGGCGCGGGAGCGGGGGTCGCGATCGCGCTGTGGCTGACTCACCTGATGTCGAGCCTGCTGTATGGGGTGAGCGCGGCAGACCCGCTCACGTATGTCGCCGCCGCGGTGGTGTTGATCGGGGCGGTGGTGGCCGCGAGCGTTGTGCCGGCGGTTCGGGCGTCGCGGATCGATCCGGTGTCGGCCCTGAAATATGAGTGAGGGGGCGCCAGGGCAGCGCAAACGGTTCGAGCCGAAGCTAATCCGTTGGTGGCGTGGATCAAGTGATACACGCGCCATGCAACGCTTGACGTCAGGTCAGAAAATCTTCGATTCTGGCATTGGTGGGGTTCAAGGTTCCCGGCTGTCGGGAGGACAGGATCGGGAATTTCATTCTGCGCCCGGAAGTCCGCTCCTTGCGCAGTTCCTGC
This sequence comes from Bryobacteraceae bacterium, assembly GCA_041485845.1. Lineage (GTDB taxonomy): Bacteria > Acidobacteriota > Terriglobia > Bryobacterales > Bryobacteraceae > OMOG01. The sequence goes on along the minus strand of JBGPKH010000552.1, from coordinate 2,623 downwards.
TCCACAGCCGCGCGAACGATCTCCTTGAGGGAAATTCCCCGGCGTGCCGCCACCGCTTTCAACTCGCGAAACAGGGCGTCCGGCAGGTCGATTGTGGTGCGCATGAAAGCACCTTAGCACCCCCGGCCGTTGCGGCGCTACCGAACTGATACAATCACATCTTGCATGGGTAAGCGGGTCTCCTTATTCGTTACCTGCATCGTCGACCAGCTTTTTCCGAAGGTCGGTATGGCCATGGCCGGAGTTCTGGAACGGCTCGGTTATCAGGTGGATTTCCCGGAAAACCAGACCTGCTGCGGACAGCCGGCGTTCAACAGCGGATATCGCGCCGAAGCCCGCACGGTGGCCCGCCATTTCCTGGACACGTTCGAATCGAGCGAGACCATCGTGGTCCCCTCGGGCTCCTGCACGGCGATGGTGGTCCACCATTTCGCCGAGCTGTTCGGCAAAGAGCCGGACACGCTGGCGCGGGTTCACGCTTTGGAAAAGCGCGTGTGGGAGTTCTCCAGCTTCCTGACTGAAGTGGCCGGAGTGGAGGACGTGGGCGCGCGGCTGGAGGACGTGGTCACCGTTCACGACGGGTGCCATGGGCTGCGCGAACTGGGTATCCAGAGCGCTCCCCGCCGCCTGCTTGCCTGCGTGCGCGGGCTGGAATTGCGCGAGATGGCGCCCGCCGAGGAATGCTGCGGGTTCGGCGGCACCTTCGCGGTGAAGTTCGCCGAGCTATCGGGCGCGATGGCGCGCACCAAAATCGAAGCGATCGAGCGCACCGGCGCGCGCACCGTGGTGTCGCTCGACCCGAGCTGCCTGATGCAGATTCAGGGCGCGCTGCTGCGGGCCGGATCGAGCGTGCGCACCATGCACCTGGCGGAGGTCCTGGCGAGCCGCTAATCCCATGTCCGTCGAATTCGACCAGAAAGTTCACGCCACGCTCGCCGACGCCAATCTCCAACTGGCCATCTACACGGCTACCGGGCGGCTGAAAGAGAAGCGCATCGAAAGTGTCGCTGCGGGCGTTCTGCCGGATTACCAGGAACTGCGCACGCAGGCCCACGCCATCAAGAAGCACTCCATCGAAAACCTGGATCACTACCTGGAGGAGTTCGAGCGCAACGTCGAAGCGCGCGGCGGGAAGGTGGTCTACTGCAAAGACGGGGCGGAGGTGGCGGATTTCGTGCTCGGGCTGGCGAAGGAGCGGGGCGCGCGCCTGATCGTGAAGTCGAAATCGATGACCACCGAGGAGGTGGATCTCAACGAGCGGCTGGAGCATCACGGCCTGGAATCGGTGGAGACGGACCTGGGCGAGTACATCCTGCAACTGGCGCACGAGAAGCCTTACCACATCGTAGCGCCGGCGCTGCACAAGACGCGCTACGACGTGGCCGAGATCTTCACGCGGCGCCTGAACGTGCCCAACGAGACGGTGATTGAGAAACAGACGGCGATCGCGCGATCGGTATTGCGCGAGAAATTTCTGGCGGCGGACATGGGGATCAGCGGGGCCAATTTCCTGGTGGCCGGCTCGGGAGCCGTGGTGCTGGTGGAGAACGAAGGCAACGCGCGGCTGACCACGACGGCGCCGAAGATCCACATCGCGGTGGCGGGCATCGAGAAGGTGATTCCGCGGGCGCAGGACCTGGCGACCTTTCTCAAGCTGCTGGCGCGCAGCGCAACGGGGCAACTGCTGTCGGTGTACACTTCATTCCTCGCCGGACCGCGGCGCGCGGGCGAAGTCGATGGGCCCGACGAATTCTACGTGGTGCTGCTGGACAACGGGCGCACCAAGCTTCTGCCGGACCGGTCGAAACGGCAGTCGCTCTACTGCATCCGCTGCGGCGCGTGTTTGAACACGTGCCCGGTGTACCGGAAAATCGGCGGGCACAGCTTTCCGTGGGTCTACTCGGGACCTATCGGCGCGATCATCACGCCGCAGTTCATGGGAGTGGCGCACGAACCGTCGCTGCCGTTCGCTTCGAGCCTGTGCGGGGCGTGCGGCGAGGTTTGCCCGGTGAAGATCGACATTCCGAAGGTGCTGCTGGAACTGCGTTCGGACGTCAAGAAGAGTGAGACGCGCGAGAAGCAGAATCGCATCGAGAAGCTGGCGTTCCGCGCGTTCGCGTGGCTGATGACGCACCCGCGCCTGTACGAACTGGCGGGACGCATGGCCGCAGCGATGGCGCCTGCGGACGACGGGCGATGGATCCGCAGCGTGCCGGCTCCCATGAACGTCGGGCCGGTGCGGGCCTGGCTGAGCGAGCGCGATCTGCCGCCGCCGCCGGCCAAGAGCTTCCGCGAGATGTGGAGGCAGCGCTGATGTCGCGCGACAATATCCTGCACCGGATTCGCACGGCGGTGGGCCGCAGCGCTGGACAGGCGGTGGGGGAGCCTCCGCCGGTGCGGCTGCGGGTGCCCGAGGTGGACATGGAGTCGCGGATCGCCTCGATGATCGTGCGGATCGAGGCCCTGGCCGGGAAATGTCTGCGCAGCGACGATCCTTGCGCGGTGGTGGCCGCGGCGATCGCGGGCAAGACCGCGGTGGCGTCGAACGCTCCGTATCTCGCGGAGTGCGGCATTACGTCGCTTCCCGGTGTCCGCTCGGGGATCACGGACCGTGGCGAGCTGC
>JBGPKH010000551.1:0-6132 GCA_041485845.1 Bryobacteraceae bacterium | reverse complement strand
GTACCACGATGCGTTGAGCGACACATCCGGCACGTCGCGCGCGCCGTCATTCGGCACGCCGGGTCCCGTCTGCCAGGACGGCTTCGCGAAGTAGAGGCTGGCCCCGCCGCCGGTCGCGGCGAATCCCGAATCGCCGTTCTTCGCGACCAGCGCTTCGTCGGTCCACGCGCCTTCCGGGATGTACGACAACGCCGAACCGCCGTTCGAGCGGAGTTTGCTTGCCCAGTAGTTTCCGCTGCTTTCGTTGAACTCGGACCCGCCGACGGCGGTCACGTACGGCACGCCGGCCGGAAGGTTGACGCTCATCCGGGTGGTGGCGGAAGTGTAGCCGCCGTTTTGGTTTTCGCAACCCGCGGCGCCGGAGTCTCCGGAAGAGACCACCCAGGTGATCCCTTGCGCGGCCGCCCTCTGCGCCTCGGCCGCGAGGGCCTTGGCGTCGGACTTCGAAATCTCCAGTTCGCAGGCGCCATAGCTGAAGCTGAGCACCGGGGCGATGGCCTCATCGATCGCCCAAAATGCGGAGGACACCACGTCGTCCGAGTAGACATACAGGATAGTGGCTTGAGGGGCGATGGCGCCGGACCACTCGAGATCCAGGTCCGCCTCGCCCAGGTCGCTCTCCAGAATGCCCGGATCCGGGCTGTCCGGCGCCAGGATCTTGAACGGATTGTTGAACGGCAGTCCAAAAGCGGACCGGAAGTATTCGATGTCGGCCATATCGATGTCGGTCGCGCCGGCCACGGCGATCACCTGGCCGGATCCATCGATGCCCGCTTTGTAGAGCGCGTTGATGTTGTAGATGGTGGCCAGGTCGTCGGGCGCCAGAACGTTGGTGTTGGGGTACGCCTTGGAATAGAAATCCGCGGTGAAGGGGCGGCCCGTGATTCTGGTGGGAGGGAAGACACTGCGGCGCTGCGGCGCCATCAGACGGAAATCGTTGAGACCGCGGAAGCCGGCGATGGCGCCGGCGAGTTCCTCGGGAACGGAGGGCTCCTCGACGTTGGCGTAATGCCTGCGGCCGCCCACATCATAGGCGTGAATCGCGGTGCCTAACGCCTTCTGGATCTGGCCGGCCGTTCCGCCGAATACGACGACGTCACGGCCGCGGGCGACGCGCTTCACGGAGAAGCCGCTCGACTGGAGCCAGTTGACGGCCTTGTCGATGTCCGCCTGACTGGCCCCGAAGCGTTCGGCGTACTGCTCGGGCGTGAGCCAGCGATGGTAGAGGGGCGAATTGCCGTCCTGCTGCGCCGCCAGCAAGTCGTCGAGCGCCTGCTGCTGGCTGTCCGAACGGCGGAGCAGCAGGCTCACATAGGCCAGCCTGGTGCCGGGGTGGACCGGTCCGCGGTCGAACTGGGACTGGGCTTTGGGGTGGAGGTTGCCTTTCACGGTCCGTCGCGACTGTGCCATTAGGCTGGGGACCGGAACGGAGAGCGCGATCGCCAGAATCGCGGTAGTGATCTCGATTTGACGCGTTGGCATGTTGGTTCCTCGGAGTGGTTTCAGCGCGTCTGTCGATCGCGCTCACCCCAAGACGCGACATGTGAGGAAAATCGGGATCAACAAACGCACACACCGCACCGGCGCGGGTGCGGAACCCGCGCCACGGGCTGCCAGCGTGCTACTCCTTCCAGAACAACTCCGCGTCCGAGCGGCGCACATAGTTCGCATCCAGCGACGCCGGGTCCGGCGCCTCTCCGCCGCGGAGCCGGGCCACTGCAAGGCGGCCGATCGCGGGCGCCAGCGCACGCGGCGCCTTGACCATGTGGGCGCCCGCGAACCGCGAGCCGGGTAGCGATTCGTCGAGTGGCGAGAAATCGGTGGAGACGAATTCCAGGTCGCCTTCCGGAAGCGTCGCCAGCCACTCCGCCGGCTTCGCTACCACCTCCGCGATCACCAGCCGCGCGGCGCCGTCGTAAACCGCGCCGTAGATCTCGCCGCGCCGCGCATCGAGCATCACGGCGCGCAACGGCATTGTGCCGAAGCACGACAAAACCTGGAGATTCGAAACCGCTATCGCCGGCTTCGCCACCGCCTCCGCAAGGCCTTTCACGCAGGCCAACCCCACCCGCACTCCGGTGAACGATCCCGGCCCCGCCGCCGCCGCGAAACAGTCGATCTGACCCACGCTCACTCCGTGGCGATCCAGCAGGCCGCTCAGGTGTCCATACAACACGTGCCCGAACCCGGTCGGAGCGTGCAGTAGAACCTCTTCCAGGATCTCGTCGCCCCGCACCAGCGCCAGACTGCCGAACTCGTGGGTAGTATCTACCGCCAGCACCAGCGGATTCACGGATTGATCTGACACGCGGTGTCCAGCTCGTACACCTTTCCGTTGGCGTTCATGCCGTAGAGCCTGAGGTGCATGGTGGCGGGAAAATTGATGGCGATATCGCGCGGCAACTGCATGGCGCCCTTCGGGCCGGTGGCCAGCACGCGATAGCCCTGACGATCGGCGGCCACCTCGCCCATCCACAGCCACATCATCAACCGCGTGGCACGGGTTTCCTTGGCGATCTTCGCGCCGTATGGCACGGGCTTCGACATCGAGAGATCGCCCGCCGGCTGCTCGATAACGAAAGGCACCTTCGAGCTATTGGCCTCCACCTGCTGGAGCACCATGGCGAACTCGCGCGAGTCGAACTTGTAGGAGCGGTTCATGCCTTCCAGGTGGCTTTCGCGCACCACGTGCAGCACCCAGTCGTGCGCGCGGTCGGGCGGCTCGCCGGTGAAATGCTCACCCGAGAATTTCTTGCGGACGCTTTCTCCGTCGATGGGGTTGACCCACAAGACGTCGTAGCCGTGCTTCACCACCGAGAGTTCCACGGGGCCCGGCTTCTCCACGTAGACCACGTACTCCACGCCTTCGAGCGATAGCGCGCGGCCGCCGTCCACATCGAAGTAGGGCTCCAGCTCCCAGTGGCGCGTGGTGGACATGAAGTCGGCCCACGCGGTCATGGCCTTGGCGCCGGGCGAGTTGACGTACTGGCCGCCCGAGCCGGTGTTGGCGTAGGTGACGTACTGGCCATCCATGGTGGCGTTCCACAGCCGATGGCGGAACGCCGCGGCATCCACATCGTTGGGGCCGGTCTTCCCCGCGCCGCTGTCCTCGCGGCCCAAGTCGAAGTTCACGAACGGAACGGCGTAGAGCTGGTGCTCGACTGCGCCGAGCTGGTCGTCGGCCGTGCCGTAGGCCGCGAAGTCCATCCATCCGTCGTCGAGCAGCGGCGTGCTGGTGAGCTTCGCGCCCGTCGTCCGCGGATGCTGGTACGGGTCCGTCTGCTTGAGCAGCCCGCCGATCTCCTTCAGGACCGCGCGCCCGTCCGCGTACGCTTCGAATTGATCCACTCCCTGCCAGGTCACGTTCATCGCAGCGTAGTGGGCGATCATGAATCGAATAAAGCGGCGCCGCTGTTCCCAAGTGGGGAATAGCTTCGTAAGGTAATCGGCGCCGCCGGCCAGAATGAGATCGGCTGTGAGGCCCTTCTGATTGGCATAGCGCACGCGGCTGTCGAGCCGCCGAAAGTACTCCACGTTGGGCATATCCGCGGACTGGAATGCGCCGCCCGGCACCGGAGACATCACCAGCCCGCGCAGGTGCGTGAATTTCTGCTCCGCGCGCGCATCGGCCACGTCGCGGAACCCCGCGTCATCCATGGTGGCGAAGAGCAACTCGGTGGCGCCCATCCAGAGGTGCGCCTGATAGAGTCCCGTGCTGGACTTTTCCGCGTAGGCCCAGTGGTGCATGTTCTCGGCGTGGATGAAGCCGGCCGATTCGGAGGCGGCGGCGGTGAAGGAGCCGGTCTTGTCGTTCCAGCCGGCGATGTTGCTGGTGACGTGGTAGTCCCACTCGCCGCCCTCGGTGGGAGAGAAGCGGACCACTAGCCGGCGGCCGCCATCCCAAAAGGCGGGAACGGACAGCGTGCGGTGCCGGGGCGAGCGGAACTCGATCTTCAGTTCGACGGTGAGGTAGGGGTTGGGGTGCGCGGCAGCATCGGCGTCGCTGAGTTCGAAGACCATTTCGCAGGGCGAGTAGGCGGGAGTGTTGCTGCACGGGGATGGGGCGGCCGGAGGACCTTGCGCCAGAGCAAAGGAGGCAAATGCGAAAAAGGTGGCGGCGAATCTCGTGCCCATAAATCTATGGTGACACAGGCATTCGGGCCTGTGGTTGGTGAGACAACCTGCCGGTAGACGCCGGCGGAGACACCTTCGGCTTCGTGAGAAGGTCAGACACCTTCCAAAACGCTGCGTCCGAAATTCAACTTCGAAGGAGACCCTATGCCGCTCAAATCGGATTTCGCATCATTCTCAAGCCGGGTGCTGTTCGCTGCCGTCGTGCTCTGCCATGCTGCTATCGGGCTGCCAGCCCAGAAGGTGACCAGCATTGCCGTGACCACAATCGTGCATGAATATGACACAGCCACCCTCCCCACAGAAGAACAGGACCGAACGTGCGCTTCATGAAAGCCTCCGCTGTATATCCCGGAGGATAGCAGCTCAACAGCTACTGCGTCAGGAACCGGTTTATCCTGGCGTACAGTGCAATGACCGGGTTCGCGCTATGGGACAACTGCCCGACGACCCACGGATCTTTCGAACGCCACAGATTGTGCCACTGGGTGAACCAGAAATTGTGATTTTCGACAGCGGCGTAGTGTGTCTCCATAAAGCTCACATATCGCCCCATGGCCGCTTCGCGACGCTTGTCGGGTGGCGCCTTCTCTGCGAGCAGTTCGTAGGACTCCGATACCATGCCGAACCAGTCCTCCGCGGAGTCCTCCTCCTGTTCGTTCCAGCCTTCGATGAGCTTTAGGGTGTCGAAGAAGTGCGCGTTCCAGTCGGTGCTCATGCGTTCTTCGATCATGAAGAACCGCTTGTCGCCGGGCAGGTCGCGGTTGCCGTGATTTAGCCATTTGAGGGCATCCAGGACTTGTTTGGACCGCTTGGACTGCCACCAGTTGTGCGGCTCAAAGGCGCCATCGTCTTTGGCGGGCTTGACTTCCCGCTCCGAGACGGGCTGGTACGCGGCTGCGGTCGGATCCAGCCTGGCGACCAGATGGTTAAAATCATTGACCGCTTGTGGCAACGTTCCTGCACGGATCGTTTCCGTGCAGCGTGGCCCGCTCTCGTGCCGTACGATATAAGAGCGCAGAGCCGGAAGCAGCAGGGGGGCTGCTGCAACAACTGAAGACGGTAAATCGCCCGCGGGGGAGGCCAACATCGGCGAGGCGCCCCGCACTCCTGGTGGGAGTTTGACTGGCGCCGATACCGGGACTAGTTGCCACGTTACGGCGCCATACACTCGCGGTGTGCCATTGATGACGTCCAGGGCGCCGGCGAAATCGGCCACGAGCTCCTGGCGTTCTTCCGGCGTTACCTGCGCCGTGAAAATGAGCTTGACTGCGGGCGTGACGTGCGCGGGCGATTGCATCAGGCCGATGAGGCGTTTGAGAAACTGCAGATGCCGAAGCTTTCCGCGCTGCTCGGCCGAGAACCCGCGTGCCAAGACATCCGCGGCAGTCTGGTAGTAGGAGGACAGATCCGGCGCGCCTGTTTCCGTGCATTTGAGAGCGGGTACTTGCGGCGTGGGAATGTCTTCGAACATGGCGCGGGCACGTTGCGGGTCTAGTGCCAGCATGGCTTGTACAGCTCGCGTTTGGAGTGTCAGGGCTTCCAGTTCGTTTTTCCAGAACGCTCTTGAGGAGCGGGCGTCCGCGGTGTCCTCGCCGCGCTGCGGATAGGGCAATTGCGCATGCGCGCCGGAAGTAAACGCCTCCTCGATCAGTTGCCGCTTCCACCTCGGTTCCGGGATGGCGCTCGAAGTGGCGAGGCGCAGCAGCGTATCGGCACTGAACTCCGGGGATAATGACCGGGCCTGGTCGATCAGTCCCATGGTTTCGGTTGGAAGCTTGGGCAATTCGTCCGCCGCAAGACAAGTCAGCAGAGCGAGAATCGCGGCGATAGCAGTCCGCATCAGTGGCCTCCCGACAACTAAGCGACTGTAAGAAAATAACTGTAGCATTATGAACGAGGCAAGATGGCGTAGTTCCATTCGCCGTGGAAAGTGGCGGGGCGCAGTTGGATGGCGGCAAACTCCTGCTTACCGACCTTGATCCCTTTCGGGTACTTGCC
>JBGPKH010000550.1:0-6132 GCA_041485845.1 Bryobacteraceae bacterium | reverse complement strand
GGAGCCACGACCCAGGGAGTGCCCGTAATCAGATTATGCCGAGCCTAAAACGCTCACGTGTCGTTGAATTGCGGGCTGGCTGAAATCACTCGGCATAATCCGGTACTCGGCATAAGGCCGATTATGCCGAGCTCGGCATAACCGGCCAATTGACGCCTTGGCTGCTCAGCGGGGCCAAGCACACTATTCGTCCCGACGCCTCCCCAATGACGCATAGCCCTGTTTGGTTTTGCTCTGCCCTCCCCAGTCGCGTCCGGGATCGGGAAAAATCTTCGAGCGCGTCATCGCGGCGGTTCTCCTTTCCTTTAGGTCCTACACCGCCGCCGGACCGGTGGAATCGCGAACCACCAGCTCCGGGTCGATCACGATCTCGGCGTCGGTGACTGCCGCTTTCCCCGCCCTTGGAACCAGGTAATCGCTGATGATGTGCCCGATCCGTTCGCGCGGAATGTGCACCGTGGTCAGGGCCGGATAGCAAAACTCGGACAGCTTCACGTTGTCGAAGCCGGTCACCGACACGTCCTCCGGCACCCGCAGGCCGCGCTCGCGCAGCTCGCGCAGGGCTCCCACCGCGGTCACGTCGTTCACGCAGACGATGGCGGTCGGCGCGAAACCGGTGGCCAGCAGCGCGCGGGTGGCTTGCCTGCCGCCTTCAAGAGTATCGGCATCGGCGGAGGTGCGCACTTCGAGCGACGGAATCCGCGCCACGGCGTCCATGACAGCCTTCACGCGCTCGTTGATCGGCCCGAGTATGGCATGGTGTCCGACGAAGCCGAGGCGCCGATGCCCGAGGCTGTACAGGTAATCCACCAGCTTTTCGATCCCCCGGCGGTAGTTCACCCGGATGTTGGTGATATTCTGCCGGGGCGTGCCGACGTCGTAGAACACCACCGGAATGCGGCTCTCATTCAGTTCCTCGATCAGGTCGGGCGCCATCTCGGAGACGATGGCGGCCAAACCCGCGACGCGCCGGCCGATCATCAGCCGGACGCTGGTGACCAACTGTTCCGAGCGGTAGTCGGTGTTGGCCATGACTACCTCATATCCCCCGGCGTGCGCGTCCGACTCGATGGTCTTATAGATATCGAAGAAGAACGGGTTCTCCATATTGGAGGCGATGACGCCGATGGTGCGGCTCTTGCCGCCCGCCAGGCTGCGCGCGTGGAGATTGGGATGGTATTTCAGCTCCTCGATTGCCTTGACCACCCGCGCGCGCGTCGAACCCTTGACCACGCTCGCATTATTCAGCACGCGAGACACGGTGGCGGTGGAGACCTTGGCCCGCCGGGCCACTTGTTCCAGGTTCATGTCGATGGTTTCATTGTACTGGAAGCGTTTACGTGGTGCGGCTCGGTGACAGACGACAAAAGGCGATCGTCTGTCCCACTTCAGAATTCGATATTCGCGCGGAACTCGAGGCGGCGGGCGGCGGAGAAGGCGTTGCCGCCGGTCTGCTGTCCGAAACTGGTGCTAGTCAAACCGAGATTGCCGATGTTGAAGGTCGGATGATTGGTGGCATTCAGGAATTCGGCCTGCAACAGGAAGCGGACCGACTCTTTGATCGGAACGGTCTTGTTCATCGACAGGTCGACGTTGAACCAGCCGGGTCCGTACACGTACGGGCGATAGCCCCAGACGCCGGCGTTATTGGCGCGGCTGAGGTAGGTAGCGTCGGCGGCTCCGTCGCTTCCGATGAACTTGGGATCGAAAGTCAGCACCCACGGATTGCCGGTCCTGCGGACACCGATGCTGTTCTGGAAGTCGGACACGGAGATGCCGTTCAAAGCCACGCCGGCGTCGTTGTTGTTGACGGTGTTGAAGCCTCCGCTCAACTGCGCCGGATTGCCGCTCTGCACGATGAAGATGGTTCCCAGCGTCCAGCCGCCGACGGTATAGTCGGCCACCTTGCTGTGGCCCAGGAAGCGCCGTCCCTTTCCGAACGGAAAATCGTAGGTGCCGCTGGCGTGGATCACGTGGCGCACGTCAAACAGGCTGGGTCCGTAGTTCAGTTTGAAATTGCGCTGGGTGTAATAGATGTTGTTCCCCTGTCCCTGAATGCCATTCTGCGCGGCGATTCCGAGAGAGTGGGCCCAGGTGTAGTTCACGTTGAACTGGATGCCGCGCGTCAGCCTCTGCCGGAAGTCGACTTGCAGGGCATGGTAGTTGGTGTGGCCGGCGGCATCCAGATAATTGACGCCGCTGGCATACGGATTCACCTGCCAGAAGTTGATGGGGTATCCCGCGCCGGCGGCAGAAGCGCTGATGTTCTGCAGCGCGCAGGGGGCAAAGTTGTTCACACCGACCAGGTTGCAGAAGAAGCCCGAGTTGGTGGCCATGGTCTGCGCCTGGGACCCGGCGCCACCATTCAACAGGTTGTTGACATAAGTCGTGTTGGTGAAATTCGAGGAGGTCGCGCTTCCAAATGCTCCGGTGAAGATAGGCAGCGCCACCTGCCCCGCCAGGCCGTTGTTGGCGAAGGAATTTCCACGGCCATTTGACTGGTTGATCCTGAGGTTGTTCTGCGCGTTGCGGAACTCCGGCAGGAAACCGTTCTCGAAGATATTCACTTCGTTGATGTTGTAGCTCAGCCATTCATGCAGCGAGAGATTGCCGACGTAGCGCAGCTCCACGGCGCTGCCGGACCCGATCTGGCGCTGAATGCCGACGTTCCACTGCTGCACGTAGGGCATCCGGATGTCCGGATTCATGGCCCAGAACGTGTTCCCCCAAAGGGCCGAGGCCGGGACCGTTGTGGCATACGTAGCGGGTGTGAGATTGTAGGCCGGAAGGGGAGACCCGAAGGTCAGCGATCCGGGCTGGAACGTTCCGGTTCCTCCCTGGGTGAGGGGAGTGAGTCTCCCCGACTGGAAGAAGAACTGTCCGGAGTTGGAAGCGAAGGCCCAATAATTCTGCGCGCCTTCGGCGTAGTGGCGGAGCGAATAGCCCGCGCGGATCACGGTGTTCCTGGTCAGTTTTCCGGGCAGGCTATTGCGGTCGCCGCCGGGAGACCACGCCAGCGCGATCGCGGGCGACGGGTTTTTCAATTGGGAATTGTAAGCGTGCTGCCGGGCCTGGAATACCGGGTTCTTGACACCGCCGAGACTACCCGGAGAATTCACTACTCCCACGGGAGTGGGGCCCCACAGGTCGGCGAGGGTGGGAGGGCTGCTGTAGAAGCCGGTGACATCGTGATTGTCGCCGTAGAAGTCCCATCGAAGGCCATAGTTCAGCGTGAGATTGGATTTCAGACGCCAGCGATCCTGCGCCCAGAATCCCGCGGCCTGCTGCACTTCGTCCAGGTTGTACGAGCCGAAGGGCTTGTACTGGCCGGTTTTTGGATCGAGCGGGCGTCCCACGCCAATCGAGACCGCAGAAACGCGCGCCGCCAGCAAAGCGTAGAGAGACCTCGCGTTGCCTTGAATCGTAGTGTTCTGCGCGGCGAACGCAGTGTTGATGACGTTGGAGGCGGGGTCCTGCGCGTCCAGTCCGAAAGTGTAGTTCGGCTCGCCGCCGGGTCCGTTCCAGTAGTGGTCCTGCTCGCGGAACCAGCTTCCGCCGAAGACAAACGAGTGGCTGCCCTTCTGCCAGTTGACGCTGTCCAGGGCATTGAGCAGCGGGTAGAACGAAGAGATCGGCCGCCGGGGATAGGCGCCGCCGTACAGGCTGGTCACGCCGTACGGCCAGTTTTGCCGGAACAGGTTGGGCAGGTCGAGCCCGAGGTTCTCCACATCGAAAATCGACAGTTGGTAGAGGTATCCGGCGTGAAACTGGTTGATCAGCGTGGGGCGGAGCACCCAGTCGAAGCCGAAGCCGGCGATGCGGTTGTTGCCCTTGTTGGAGACGTAGTTCAGGGGATCGATGCCGCCGGGGAATTGCGGCGAATTGGTGTGATCGCTGTTGGACTTCGTCTGGCCGTAAGAGAGGAAAAACCGGACGCTTTCGGTGGCGTTCCAATCGGCCCGGATGGTCGGGTAATAAACGGTGTTCTTGGCGGGCACCTGGAAGCCCAGCGTGTAGAGGTTGGGATCGTTCGTGGCGGTAAGCGTCCCCTGGTTATATACGCTGCCGATCTTGGCCAACGAGGCGGCGACATGGGAATGCACGGTCGAGGGCAGACCGGCTGCGCCGGCAATCGAGAGCAGGTTGACGGTCTGCACATTGCCACCCGAGTCCTTGAAGGAGAACAGGCCCTGCTGCGCACCCGGGCTCAAGACGGTAGCCGAGGCGCCATTGGTTACCGGCTGGATGGATTCGGCAAAGGTGCCGAAGAAGAACAGTTTGTCCTTTTTGATGGGGCCTCCGACGCTACCGCCGAAGTCGTTCAGCTTGATGATGGCCCTGGGCAGCCCGCGCGCGTTATTGGACCAGGAATTCGAGTTCAGCGCGGTGTTCCGGAAGTCCTCGAACAGGCGGCCGTGGAAGGCATTGCTGCCGCGGCGTGTGACCACGCTGATGCGCATGGCGGAAGTTCCGATTCCACTCAGGTCCACCTGCCCGGTCTGGATGGTCATTTCCGCGACGTCTTCGATACGCGGCTGGACGGCCGTGGTGCCGTAGGTGAATCCGCCGCTGCGGAAGCGATTGCTGATGCCCGGCGTTCCATCAAAGTCCGCGCTGACCACCGCGCCTCCCGGCATGTTGTTCCACGTGCCCGACGTGCTGCCGACGCCGCCGGTGCTGGACCACCCGGGAACCAGGAAGGACAGGCTCATCACGCTTCGGCCGCTAACCGGCAGGTTGACCACCTGTTTGGTGTCGATGGTGCTGGCCATCGCGCTGGAGTCGGTCTCGAGCAGCGGCGCTTCGGTTGCGGCAACGGTCACGGTTTGGGAAGTGCCGCCGATCTGAAGCGTGGCCGTGATGCTGGTGCTGCGGCCGGTCTGCACCTGCACCGACTCGAAGACCTGGTTCTGGAAGCCTTGAGCCGAGACTGAGAGTTGATAGTTGCCGAAATGCAGGTTCGGAAATGTGTAGGTTCCGGCGGCCGTGGTTTGCGCGCGGCGGATGTCATTGGTTCCGAGGTCCTTCAGTTCGAGGTTGGCTGCCGGCACGGATGCTGCCGTTGGATCGAGCACGGTGACGGTTACCGCCCCGACGTTGCTGGCCTGGCTCCAGGCACTGATCGCGCCCAAGCCAAGACACAGGCTGAACGCTAAGATCGTCGCGAAACTTGCTCTAAACCTCTGCATCGTTTGACCCCTTTTCTTGGGACATCTCAAGAACGGTGAATCCAGATTGACTACCCTTGATTTGAAAGTAGTGTAAGCGCTGACAGGGAACGAAGTCAAGGTCGCGGAAAGCTTTTGTCGGTCGGAGGCGTTTGGCAGTAGGGCGCCCCCCCCAGTTATTCCAGCCGGATCACCGCCGCGTTCCGATCCTCAACGGTAACAGTCAGCGTGTTGCCGCTCATGGCCGGGCGGCTGGATTCCTGCCAGAGTTCCACTGCGCGTTGAAACGGGGAAGGCAGTGAGATCCTGACGGTCCGCGCCGTCCGCGTGGGATTGACCACCCAGAGGTAAGTGCCGCCGGCGCCTTTATGCAGCCGGGCTTTCACCGCGGCGTCGCTGGACTTCGCCTGCTGCTGGATGCCGGCCCAGGCGAGCAGGCCGGCGAAGAATTCGCGCGTTCCCGCCGCGTGGTTCCGGTAGTAGCTCCCACCCGGGAAAGTGCCGACTAACAGCGTCTTGCCGCTGCCCAAGGTGTGCTCCACGGCGGCGATGTGGCCGTTGGCGTACTGGCCCGCCGCCTGGCCTCCCGCCAGCTTGTACTCCTGTAAGAAGTACTGGCCGCCGATCTGCTTGTCCCGCACCGTCAGGGTAAAGTTCCCCAGCAAGTCGGGAGTGAACTGGACATAAGTCTCGCGGGCTCCGAATAACTGGTCCAAACCGAGGTTGGGCTGAACCGCGCCCACCGTACCGCCGTCCCCAAAATACCCGGGGCAGCCTTCACTGACTAACTTCCCGCCTTTGGCGACATAGTCACGCAGCTTATCCGCCGTGGCCTTCCGGAGCATCTCGGGATAAGGGAGATAGACCATCGGGTATTCCCCGATGTCATCGATACCCACGAAATCCGCTTGAATGTTCGAGTCGAAGAAAGCCTGGTATGCCCCTTGCGCCGATTGGACGTAGT
>JBGPKH010000549.1:0-6143 GCA_041485845.1 Bryobacteraceae bacterium | reverse complement strand
TCGCCGGCAGAGAGAGGCATGTTCGGAGTTCATCCCAGTGTACTTGAGGAAGCTGAAGCATGGACCCGAGGTGGCCTCCTCCCGGTTTGGGCCATCGACTGCCGACCCCTCCGGCCCAAGGGAAGGGAAGGCGGTTCACTGCCCCATCGCGTTGGCAGCCCAGTCTGGGCGGTGTTGGCAGGCGCGAGTTGCTTCGGGACAACTGTCTACAGACGGACTCGTGTGTGTTACTTCTTCAGAAGCGCGGGCCAGTTCTGAATTACTGTCAAAGGCGGGGAGGACGTTGCAGTGTCCGTCTGGGCGACGATAAACCTCTGGCCATCGGCGGCGGGGGCGTACAGATAGCTGCCACGGACGGAAATGCCTCCGAAGAGTCTCTCAGTCTTGCCCACTTCCAGAGTTCCCGTGTGCGCGTCGATTGCGGCGGCCATCAGATCGCCGTTCGGCGTAACGTAGAAAAGCTCCTTGCCGTCGCGCCGCCAAAGCGGAGCCTGCCCGCCGCCGGTCGAAATCTGCCGCTTGCCACCTGGGCCGGGGTAAGATATCCCGTAGACCTCGCTCCTTCCGGATTCGTTCGAAACATACGCGACCCATTTCCCGTCAGGAGAGAACTGACCAAGGGATTCGTCGAATGGAGTCTGCAGTAAAGCGCGAGGCTTCAATGGCGCGCCAGGCGAATCGGGTGTGAGGGGCAGGACCCAGAGATCAGCGGCACTGGTCGCCCCGTTTGCATTGGCGTGATAGAGCAGGAATTTGCCGTCAGGGGACACGCTGGTTGGCGTCTTTCCCCGGGCAGATGGGCGCGCAGGTGTACCAGGAAGCAGCGGGCGATGCTTAAACGTCGCGCCTGCCATCCGGAACTATTCGGGGTGCCGCGCGAGCACGCCCAATCAAGTGCCGCTTGGGCGATGAGTGGCACGGCCAAAGTGCGCCCTTGGAGAAAGGTCACGACGTCCAGGAGCAACCGGCCTTCGACCCGCATTTCGAAACCGAGCGCCCGCCGTAATTCGAGGTAGCGCTCCAGGTGATCTTGGAGATCCGTGGTGCTCCTGCCTGCCCTCCCGGCCATGGAAGCGCGACTCGATGGAGTGTGTCTTCGTCCAGCTTGGCGTAAATGTTTGTGGTCTCGAGGAGACGGTGTCCGAGCACGTCAGCCACCTGCTTGAAGCCGGCTCCACGCCTGACCATTCGTGTTGCGGCTGTGTGCCTGAAGGCATGCGCGCTCAACCCGCGGATCGAGATTCCGGCGAGTTTGCGATGGCGTTTCGCTATGTGACTGACGGTACTGCAACCAATAATCGGGCTGAACGGCGCGCGGCTGTGTGGCCGCCCCACCTGGTTTGATATACTGGGGATGTCACGGTGGGATTAGCTCAGTTGGTAGAGCACGGGATTGTGGTTCCCGGGGTCGTGGGTTCAAACCCCACATCCCACCCCAAAATCAACAACCTACAGACTATTGAATCTGCCTTGGTGGCTTTTGTGCGCCCGGAGTGTGCCAACTTTCGGATTCGCCGATCGAAAACACATCGCGTTTTGTGCCCGGAAAATGCGCCAGGCCACAATTTCAGGAACGGCCGCCCGAATCAGATTTCTGACGCCCGTTCTGCGCAGGCCGGTCCGCGCGTCGCCCTCCCACAGCCCGGCCGCTTTGCGTGCGCTGTCCCACGTCTTGCGAAAGAGCCCGATTTTCCTTGCCGCTGCGAAAGAACACCCATGGGGGGCCGCTTCTCATCGCGGATGGCCTTCTGCATGACCAGGGCTTCGTAAAGCTCCGGCACGAGCGGGAATGATGCGCGCCTCGTCGTTCTTCGTCTCGCCAGGCTCCGTATGACCTAACGGGTTGCAGGGACGAAATCGCTCCACCTGTGCGGTGCTGGCCGGTGCTGGCGCTCTGCCTTGACACCGCCGCCGGCATCTCACTAAGATAAGCAGTTGCAAGCGATTACAGCTCCGTCTTCATAAAGGAACAGCGTTTCATGACCAACGGTAAGCCCCGCGGCATCACATTCGGCATGATCGTCGGCAATCGGGGCTTCTTTCCCGATCATCTCGCCCAGAGCGGCCGCAGGGAGATGCTCGCGGCGATCGAGAAGGCCGGCTACGGAGTTGTAGCTCCCACCCCGGAGGACACCAAGTTCGGCGCCGTGGAAACGCGCGCGGAAGCGGCCAAGTGCGCGGACCTTTTCAAGAAGAACCGCGACACCATCGACGGCGTCGTCGTAACCCTCCCCAATTTCGGAGACGAGCGCGCCATCGCCGACACCCTGCGCATGGCGGGGCTGAATGTTCCGGTGCTGATCCAGGCTACCCCCGACACTCCCGGCCGCATGACCATCAGCGACCGCCGCGACAGCTTCTGCGGCAAGATGTCGGCGTGCAACAACCTGACCCAGTACGGCATTCCGTACTCGCTCACCAGCCGCCACACCGAGGCCCCGGATTCGGATCTGTTCCACAACGACCTCAACTGGTTCGCCGGTGTCTGTCGCGTGGTCCGCGGCCTCGGGCGGCTGCGCATCGGCGCCATCGGCGCGCGTCCGGCGGCGTTCAACACCGTGCGCTACAGCGAAAAAATCCTGGAAGCCAACGGGATTTCCGTGGAGCCCATCGACCTGTCGGAGATTCTGGGCCGCATCGCGCGCATGCGCGATCGGGACCCCGCCGCGGTCGCCAAGCTGGAGGCCATCCACCGCTACGTGCCGAGTGACTCGGTGCCCTCCGAAGCGCTCATGAAGATGGCCAAGCTCGGCGCGGTGATCGACGGGTGGATGGCGCAGACCGAGGTCTCGATCAGCGCCGTGCAGTGCTGGACGTCGCTCGAAGAGTATTTCGGCGTGGTGCCTTGCACCGTGATGAGCATGATGAGCGAGAACCTGATGTCCAGCGCCTGCGAGGTGGACATCTGCGGTGTCATCGGCATGCACGCCCTGCAACTGGCTTCGGAGACGCCCAGCGCGCTGCTCGACTGGAACAACAACTACGGCGACGACCCCGACAAGGCGGTGTGCTTCCATTGCAGTAATCTGCCCAAGCACTTCTTCCGCGAGGTGAAGATGGATTTCCAGCAGATCATCGCCGGGACCGTGGGCCGCGAGAACACTTACGGGACGTGCGTGGGCCTCGTGAAATCGGGACCCATGAGCTTCGCGCGGTTCTCCACCAACGACCGTACGGGCGAGATTCATGGCTACGTGGGCGAGGGCGCGTTCACCGACGATCCGCTCGACACCTTCGGCGGCGCCGGCGTGGTGCGGATTCCGAACCTGCAAGCCCTGCTTCGCTACATCTGCGAGCGCGGCTTCGAGCACCACGTGGCGGCCAACCTGGCCACTGTCTCGGCGGCGGTACGCGAGGCCACCACGCGGTATCTGGGCTGGAGTGTTCACCAGCATAGCTGACCGCTCCCTACGGTCGCGGCTCGGTATGGAGCGCCTCCGAGCCGCAGCGCCTCCGAGCCGCGACCGTAGGGAGCGGTCCCTTTCCAGGAGGAACCCATGTCCATCGTCGCCGGCGTAGATTTCGGAACCCTGAGCGTTCGGGTGTCCATCTTCGACAGTAAGAAGGGCCGTCTGGGCTCGGGTGTCGGCGAGTATCCGCTGCTCCGCAAGAAGGACGATCCGGACCACGCCACGCAGAGCCACGCCGACCACATGCGCGCTCTGGCGGAAGCCACGCACCGCGCGATCGACAACGCGGGCATCGGCGGCCACACCATCGAAGCCCTCGCGCTCGACACCACCGGCTCGAGCGTGATCCCTGTGGACGCTCACCTCGATCCCATCGACGACTACTACCTGTGGTGCGACCATCGCGCCTGGAAGGAGGCCGGCGAGATCACCTCCGCTGCGCACAGCCGTCACCTCGACGCCATCGACTGGTGCGGCGGCATCTACTCCTCGGAGTGGGGCTTCGCCAAGCTGCTGCACTGGCTGCGCCACAACCCGGCGAAGCACGCGCGTTTCGCCACCGCGCTGGAACACTGCGACATGGTCGCGGCCGTGCTCTGCGGCATCGGCGATCTGGCGCAGGTCCCGCGCAGCGTCTGCGCCATGGGGCACAAGTGGATGTGGAACGCCGCGCTCGGCGGATTGCCCGCGGAGGATTTCTTAACGGCCGTAGATGCGCAGCTCGCCGGCGTTCGCGGCAAACTCGGCGGCCGCTACGAAACGTCTGACAAGATTGCCGGGCGCCTGGCGCCGGCGTGGGCGGACAAACTCGGGCTGCGCGCGGGCATTCCGATTCCCGTGGGCGCGTTCGATGCGCACTGGGACGCCATCGGCGCGGGCGTGCGCATCGGCGACGTGGTCAACGTGGTCGGTACCTCGACCTGCATCATGGCCATCAGCGACCGGGCGGAGCTGATTCCCGGCGTGTGCGGTGTGGTCCCGGGATCCATTCACCCGGGATACACCGGGATCGAAGCGGGACTCTCGGCAACCGGCGATATCTTCGAGGCCATCGCGCGGCGCGCCGGCACCAGCGTGGCGGAACTGTCGCGCGGACTGGAGAACTACCGCGCCGGAGAGACGGGGCTGCTGCGCCTCACCTGGGACAACGGGGATCGCACCGTGCTGGTGAATCCGGAGCTGAGCGGCATCACGCTCGGCTGGCGTCTGACGCACACGGCGCAGGACGAGATGTTCGCCGCCGTCGAGGGAACGGCGTTTCACACTCGAGTCATTCTGGAGCGCATGGAACAGCACGGCGTGCCGGTGCGCCGCATCATCAACGGCGGCGGCATCCCGCAGAAGAATCCCGTGCTCAACCAGGTGTACGCCAACGTGATGGCGAAGCCCATCCTGGTGCCCAATGGCGACGTCACCAGCCTGGGCTCGGCGATCTTCGCGTTCCTGGCCGCCGGTGCGTTCCGCACCATCGAAGAGGCGCAGGATACGCTGTGCCCCGGCTACGCGACCGTCGAACCGGAGCCCGCGGGCGCAGCGGCGTATCAGGAGCTTTACCCGCTCTACCGCAAGCTGTATTTCGCTTTCGGCCAGGGAGGAGAATTACCGGCGCTGCGCAGCATCGCGGCGCGGGCGCGGTCGGGAAAACGGGGAGGAAAGAGTGCTGGAAGCGCTGCGGACTGAGGTCCTGGAAGCCAATCTGGAGCTGGTGCGCCGAGGCCTGGTGATCTACACGTTCGGCAACGCCAGCGGCGTGTCGCGCGAGCACGGGCTGGTGGTGATCAAGCCCAGCGGCGTGCCCTACGACCGTATGACGCCGGACGACATGGTGATCGCCGATCTCGAAGGCGGCATCGTGGAGGGCAAGCTGCGCCCTTCGACGGACCTCGCGACGCACGTGGCGCTGTACCGCGCGTTTCCCTCGATCGGAGGCGTCGCCCATACCCACTCGCGGCATGCCACCGCGTGGGCGCAGGCGCGGCGCGAGATCCCGTGCTTCGGCACCACGCACGCGGACTACTTTCACGGCGCGGTGCCGGTCACCGGCGAGCTGACACCCGAGGAGATCGCTTCCGGGTACGAAGCGAACACCGGCGTGGCCATTATCCGCCTGCTCGAAGGCCGCGATCCGCTGAGCTGCCCGGCCGCTCTGGTGGCGGGGCACGCGCCCTTCTGCTGGGGCGCGTCAGTTACGGAGGCGGCGCATATGGCGGTGATCGTCGAAGAACTGGCGGCTATGGCGTGGCAGACCCTCACCATCAATCCGGCGGCCGTTCCGATCTCCGAGGCGCTCCGCGACAAACACCATTTCCGCAAGCATGGGCCGACGGCGACTTACGGTCAGAAGTAGCGCCGGGACAAGCCGCGGCCCCTCGCCGGCCACCGTAAGGCGCGACAACCAAGTGCCATAGGCCGCCAGTTTCGCCCATGCCGCCTCCAGCACATCGCGCCGGTAGATCCGGTCATACAGCACATAAAACCGGAACTTCGGCTCCTGCTTGGCCTTTTGGTTCAGCTTCTGTCTCATGTCTCAGCAAAGAGAGTTTATCCGGCAGTCCGTCTCCGCTCGCCTGTTCCTTCCGGGCTTCGATATGCAGCCGTTGTTCCGTAGCGGGAATCTCTTCCAAGCGGCTCTCCTTTCCTCTTACAGCAGCAATGCTTCCAGTGAGGCCCCTTCGCTCCACGGGCGTTACCCCGCTTCTTCGCTCGTACGGGCCTCTCCGACTCCCGGCCAGG
>JBGPKH010000548.1:0-6159 GCA_041485845.1 Bryobacteraceae bacterium | reverse complement strand
CGTGCTTTGGGATCCGGAATACCAGACGCCCCAGAGGAACAGCCTCAACGTCGATTTCGAAAACACTACCGTAGAGGAAGCCCTGGACAACGTGTCGGTCATCACCAAGTCCTATTGGAAGCCGCTCTCGCCCAGCACCATCTTCGTTACCAACGACAACCCCAACAAGCGCCGCGATTTTGCCGAGATGGTCGCGCAGACTTTCTACGTCAACAACGTCAGCCTGCCGCAGGAAATCCAGGAAATCGTCAACGCCGTCCGTTCCGTGACCGAGTTGCAGCGCGTAGTGGCCTACAACGCGCAGCGTGCCATCATCGTGCGCGGGGAGGCCGATCAGGTCGCACTTGCAGGGAAAATGATCCACGACCTGGACAAGCCCCGGGCCGAAGTTGTGGTGGATATTCTCGTCTTGGAAGCCAGTACGGTCTTCAACCGCCAGCTCACGACGGCGCTCGCCTCCACCGGGCTCAACATACCGTTGGGTTTCACGCCGCGGAACGCCATCCAGCAGCAGGGCAGCCCGAGCTCGTCGCCGGGCAGCAGCACTGGCACCCCCACCACTACCACTACCAGCACTACCACTGGCAGCGCGATCCCTCTTTCCCAGATCGGCCATATTGCCAGTTCCGATTTTTCCATGACGCTTCCCAGCGCTCTCCTGCAGGCCACGCTGAGCGACACCAAGACCAAGGTGCTGCAAGCGCCCCAGCTCCGCGCGGTGGATAACGCCAAGGCCTCGCTCAAGATCGGCGATAAGCAACCCACGGCTACCGGCAGCTTCCAGCCCGGCATCGGCGGCATCGGCATCAATCCGCTGGTCAACACGCAGTTCACCTTCATCGATGTCGGCGTCAACGTGGAAATCCTGCCGCAGGTGCACGAAAACGGCGACGTCTCCATGCACGTGGATCTGGATATCTCCAACGTCTCCGGGCACGTCAACCTGGGGGGCATCGATCAGCCGATCATCGGCCAGCGGCACATCGTGCACGATATCCGCATGCACGAAGGAGAGGTCAACCTGCTCGGCGGACTGATTCAACAGCAGGACACCAAGCAGATGACCGGCATTCCCGGCCTTTCCAGCATCCCTTTTCTGCGGCGCTTCTTCAGCGGCGAAACTGTGGACCGCGAGCGCAAAGAACTCATGATTGCGCTGATTCCGCACATCATTCGCAGGGCCGAGCTGACACCCGACAATCTGCGCCCTATCTCGGTCGGCAATGCCACCACCATCAAACTGAATTATGCGCCGGCGGCGCCCGACGAAGCCCCGGCTCCCAAGCCGGTCGCCGCGCTGCCCGCGGCTCCGGCCGCGACTGTTCCGGGCGCCGCCGCGCCGGCTACACCCGGGGCGCCCCCGGTGTCCGTAGCCCCGCTCACTCCACCGGTCACCGCCCCGCCGGCGACTGCGCCCCCGGCAACTGCGCCCCCGGCAACTGCGCCGCCGGCCGCCGCTCCACAAGTCACTGCCCCGCCGGCGACTGCGCCCCCGGCAACTGCGCCAGCTCCGGATCAAGCCTCGGAGGCCAGCAGCGCGCGGGTACGATTCTCGCCTGCGCAGGTGGATACCAATCTGTCGAGCAGCATCACCGTTTCTCTGACCGTGGAAGGCGCCACCGACGCCGTCGGCGCCCCCATCCAAATCCGCTTCGATCCCAAGGTCCTACGCCTCAACGACGTGGTCCGCGGCGAATTCTTCACGCGCGACGGCCAGCAGCCCGTGTACACGAAGAACATACTCAACGACGCCGGCACGGCGGCGGTTCAAATCAGCCGCTTGCCCGGCACTCCGGGGGTCACGGGCGGCGGCGTGCTGCTCACGCTCAATTTCCAGGCCGTGGGGAAAGGCGCCACGGTGGTGACCATTCCCAACCTTACACTAAGAAATGTGCAAGGACAGGGGATTGCGGCGGGAACTCCGCAGTTGTCCGTCAATGTTAAATAGGAGTATGCAACCGACTCAGTCCGTCGCGCGCGCTCGCCGGTTACGGCAGCGAGGCCTTACCCTGGTCGAATTGATCGTGGCCTTCACCATCATGCTGATCCTCACCAGCATGGCCGTGCCGCTTGCCCGTGGCAAAATCCAGGCGGAACGTATGCGGGAATTGCGATCTTCCCTCGACGAAATGCGGAAAGCCATCGACAAGTACAAAGACAACTGCGACATGGGCTATTTCGGCCCTCCCAAGCTGGGCACCAACTGTTACCCCGAGACTCTGGACATTCTGGTGGACGGCCAGAAGCTGGCCCAGAGCGCCGACGGCAAGAAGTTGCGGTTCTTGCGCCGTATCCCGCGCGACCCCTTTACCGGAAAGTATGAGTGGGGCTTGCGCAGCGATCAGGACGACCCCAAGTCGATGAGCTGGGGCGGACAGGACGTGTTCGACATCTACACCAAGTCAACCGATGTGGGACCCGATGGAAAACCGTATGCGGAATGGTAGAACCAACGCCTGCCGCCGGTTGCGCGGCTTCACCTTCGTCGAGCTCATGGTGGTGATCACCATCATCGTGATCCTCGTCACCATGGCCATTCCGATCTACAGCAATACCATTCGGCGCTCCAAGGAAAGCGTGCTCCAGAACAACCTGTTCACGATGCGCACGGTCATCGACAACTACACCTACGACAAGACCAAGGCCCCCCAGTCCCTCCAGGATCTCGTCAGCGCCGGGTACCTCAAAGAAATCCCTTACGATCCCATGACCGGCTCCAACCAAACCTGGCGCACGATCCAGGAAGAGGCTTCCAACGCGGTCAGCCAGTCCGAACCAGGCATTTTCGACGTCAAGAGCGGATCGGATAAAATAGGCCTTGATGGGATCCCTTATTCTGAGAAGTGACCGGCTACGCCGCCTGTTCACACTCCTACTCCCGACTATGAGCGCAGTTTATGCCCAAACACTGCCCGTTTCCGGCCGGTGTGCCGTTACCGCCGTGCCTACCCAGGTGCGCGCGGAAGGCCTCACCGAACGGATGGGCGATATCATACTGCAATGTTCCGGTTCTAATCCCGGGGCGGTGTTATCCGGCAACCTTTCGGTATTCCTCCCGGTGAGCGTCACCAACCGCCTGGATGCCAATTCCAACAACCTGACCCACGATGCGGTAGTTTTCGCCGATTACGGTTCGGGATTCGTGCCCACCGGCATCGCCGGCCAGATCACCAATCAGATCATCGCCTTCAACGGCCTTAGCGTTACCATACCGCCGTCCGGCAAACTGAGCCTCAAGATCTCCAACATCCGCGCCGCGGTCTACATTCTCGGAACCCTGGCTCCCCACCCGATACTGGCTCAACTGGTCTTCAGCTCACCGGCTTCCATTCAGATCGATCAGTCGCAACTGGTGGTGGCCTATCCCCAAATCGGATTGTTCGCTACCTTGTATGACAAAGGCATCACTTGCACCGGTTCCCCGCTGCCCTCCACGTTCACTCTCTCGAATCTCTTCTCGGCGGGAACCGCGTTCGCGTCCACACGCGTCACCGAGGGCTTCGCCGGCGCATTTCAACCGCGCTCCACGGGAGACGATAACGGCGCCCGCTTCCTGGTGAAATACTCGGGCTTCCCGGCTAACGCCCGCCTCTATGTTCCCGATGGCGTTGCCGGCTCCGGCGCCGCAGTCCCGACCATGGGCGGGGACCTCGGCGGGCGCACGCAGATCGGCCAGTATGTTTCCGGCAGCGGGACCTTGCTGTTGGTGCGCGTGCTGGGTACCGATGCGGGCGGTGCGCGCGGCTTCCTCGCCCAGTTGCCCGTTGGATCGGGACCTCTCTTGCTCAACTCGGCCAGCGAAGTCGCGCTCACCGGGGGCTCGGGCTATGCGGTCTACGAGGTGGTGGACGCCAACCCCGCCGCGCAGGAGACGGCTCAGTTCCCCACGTTCATCGGAATCCCCAACGTGACCGCTCCGGCAGTAGCGCGGGAGAGCATCTCCTTCGCGCCCGTCCCGGCGGTTCCGACCGCATCGTCCAGCGCGCCGGTTCCGCGATTCGCGGCGCTGCCCCCGCCCTCCGATTGCAGCCTGCTCGGCGATTGCGGCGCCAGTTATTTTCCGAAGCTCTCGGTAGTGACCTCGTCCGTCATCCAGCTTGCTGCCATCTCCGGCGGCGGCCAGACCGGACTCGCGGGCTACATCCCGATACAGAATTCGGGCGGCGGGATCATGAACTGGAACGCCTCGGTGGTTTACCAGAAGGGATCGGACTGGCTGAAGCTCAGCTCCACCTCCGGGCAAAACTACGGCAGTATCCTGGTCACCGCCAGTGGAAAAGGTCTGGCCGCAGGCACGTACCAGGCCAGCATCACCATCGATGCCGGTCCGCTCGCCGGGAGCTTTACCGTTCCGGTGACCCTTACCGTGTCGCCCGCGCCTGCCGCTCCGCCGGCCCCGGCGGCTCCGGCGGTGGTCGTGAGCAAGATTGTCAACGCGGCCACCTTCGAAGTCACCCCGCTGGTGGCGGGCTCGCTCGGCACGCTCATGGGGGCGCACCTCGCGGGCAAGAACGTCGTGGTGACATTCGACGGCAGCGCCGCGACCCTGCTCTACACTTCGGAAAGCCAGATCAACTTGCAGCTTCCTTCGGACCTGGGATCCAAGACCTCCGCCAGCATGGTGGTGACGGTAGACGGATCCAGCAGCACGCCGCGGACGGTGGCGCTGGCTCCGGCCTGGCCCTCCGTTTTCGCGGGCGGCATTCTCAACCAGGACAACGGCGCGAACACCGCCGGAGCCGGAGCGCCCCCCGGCAGCATCCTCCAGATCTTCGCCACCGGCATTCCCGCCGGCGCCATGGTTTCCATACAGATCGCCGGCCGCAAGGACCTGGTTCCGTTGTACGCCGGACCGGCTCCCACGGTTCCCGGTGTGCAGCAGGTGAATGTCGCGGTTCCGGATGACCTGGCCACCGCGTCCACCGAGCTCATCATCTGTGCCGCTATCGGCGGGCAGCAGTATTGCTCCGCCGGTTCTCCGCTGAGTATTCGATAACCGGACCGGCGGGGAGGCCTGTCCCACGCCGGGGTTACCATATCCTTTCATGCTGCGAATTCTCGCCGCGATCCTGGCGGCCGCTCTCCTGACGACCGGCTGTGCATACGTCGGCAGTCCTCTCCCTCCGCTGGCCAATATCCCTTCCCGCGTGACCGATCTTGCCGCCGTCCAGCGAGCCTCCCGCATCATCGTGCACTTCACCGTTCCCACCCAGACCACCGAGGGCTTCCCAATCAAGCCGCCGCTCAAGCTCGATTTGCGGATTGGGCCGGCCGGCAGCGCCCCCGGCCAGTTCAAACCAGTGCCCGAGGGTCCGCTCGACAAAGGACTCGCCACCTATGAAATACCTTCCGAGGAGTGGACCGGAAAGGATGTCACCATCGCGGTTCGTGCCATCGCCGTCAACGGCAAGGACTCGGGATGGTTGGATCTCGCGAACCTGCCGGTGGTGGCTCCGCCGCCGAAGCCTGCCTCTCTCAAAGCCGAGTCCGTCGCCGAGGGGGTCCGGCTCACCTGGGAAGGACCCGCGGGCGACTTTCGCATCTTCCGCCGGACCGGCGATGACCAGAATTTCCCGCACGTGGCCGACGTGCAGCAAACCGACTGGACCGACCGCACCACCGAGCTTGGGAAGCACTACGCCTACATGGTGCAGCGCATCGTCAAGCTCGGCGATCGCCGGGAAGCGGAAAGCGACCCCTCGGCGGAGGCCGGCATCACGACAGCGGACACGTTCCCGCCCGCCGCGCCGTCCGACCTGCGCGCCAACGCCGCGCCCGAGTCTGTGGAGCTGTCCTGGGACCGCAACACCGAGGCCGACCTCGCGGGCTATCGCGTCTACCGGGCACTCGCCGGAGGCGCCTTCGAGAGAATTGCCGAAGTTTCCCAGATCCCCAGCTACTCAGACCGCGCGATCGAGCATGGCAAGCAGTACCGTTACGTGGTGAGCGCGATCGACCAGTCGGGGAACGAGAGTGAGCGGTCGGCGGTCGCGGAGGTGGCGGTGCCGTGAGCGTGGTCAACTCCCGCGGCCTCCGCTGGCCGCGGTGGGCCGCCGAAGACCTCGGGTTCACGCTGGCGGCCGTCACGCCAATAGCTTGCTACTTCACAGCCGAGACGTCACCGGCGAAGGCTCCGACGCCCATCGCCCTATCTTCGTT
>JBGPKH010000547.1:0-6177 GCA_041485845.1 Bryobacteraceae bacterium | reverse complement strand
CTTCCCTGAAGTCGGCCCCGGCTTCGCTGTCCTTCTCCGCCAAGAGCGGCGGCGGACTCACCGACGCGCAGAACATCGGAATCTCCAGCTCCGTTTCGGGACTCCTGTATTCGTTGGAAGCCAAGACCGCCAAGGGTGGCGACTGGCTGAAGGCGAACCTCTCCGGCGGTTCGGTCCCCGCAACCGTACAGACTATGGCGGACCCCAGCGGTCTCGATCCGGGCACTTACCAGGGATCGATCGTGGTTACCGCGCCGGGGGCCACACCCCCGACCGTGACGGTCGACGTCACCTTTACCGTCGCGCCGCCCGACAAGCCCGTGCTGGCGCTGGGGGCGCAGTCCATGAGCTTTGCCATGCTGCAAGGCGCGGCCCCCGCCACACAGAACCTGTCGGTGGTCAACCAGGGCGGCGGCTCTCTTGCGTTCTCCGCTTCCACGTCCACCGACACCGGAGGCAACTGGCTTACCGTATCCCCCGCGAGCGGTGCGGCAACTCCGGTGCTGCCCGCATCGGTCACCGTACAGGCAGACCCCGCCGGTCTCGATCCGGGCACTTACACCGGTGCGGTGGCGATTTCGAGTGACTCGGCAGGCACGCGCAAAGTGACTGTCATCCTGACCGTAAACGCCGTGCAGCGGAAGCTCCTGCTTTCTCAGACCGGCCTGAAGTTTACCGCAGTGGCGGGCGGAGGATCGCCGCTCTCCCAGAACTTCGCCGTTCTGAATGCCGGGCAAGGCGACCTTCCGTGGACCGTGCAGTCCGTCACTCTGGGTGGCGGCAGTGACTGGCTCATCGTCAGTCCGGCCGGCGGTTCCAGCACGGCCGGCGCGGCGAACATTCCGCTAGTGGATGTGGCAGTCAATGCCGCGGCTCTCGATCCGGGCGAATACTACGGCCGCATTCAACTCTTCTCTCCGACGGCCGACAATTCGCCGCAGACCGTTTCCGTGGTGTTGGACGTGCTGCCCGCGGGCACCGACCCGGGACCCGAGGTGCGTCCTTCGGGCCTGATCTTCACCGGCGCAGCGGGCGGCAGTCCGGGCTCGCAGAACCTGTTCGTTTCCAATCTCACTACCCGGTCGATTACGTACTCTTCCAGCCGCACTACCCAGGATGGCGCGGCCTGGTTCCTCAATGCTCCGACGAATGCTACTGTGGTTCCGAATCAGCCGGCCCGTATCGTAGTGCAGCCGGACTTTACGTCACTGACAGCCGGGACTTACAGCGGAACGCTTCAGTTAGTCTTTGACGGCGGCGTGACCCGGACGGTCAACATACTCTCGTTTGTCGGTGGTGGGACTGCTGCTGCCAGCTTGAGTACTTTTCATTCGCGCGCGGTGACTGCCGCCAGTTGCACCGACAAGTTAGTGGTGAACCTCCTCTCGCCGCAGATCAATTTCGGGATGACGGCTACCCAGCCGCAGCTCATCCAGGCCAGTGTGTTCGATACTTGCAACAACCCCATGAATAACGGAATGGTCAAGGCGGGGTTCAAGAACGGCGATAAGACCGAGTACATCACTCTGGTGTCACGCGGCAATGGGATATGGGAGGGCACCTGGCAGCCATCCACCGCCAATCCGCCGCAAGTCAGTATGTACGTAGTCGCTCTGTTGGCCTTGCCCAACGGAAACACGATCGGCGGCCAGACTCCCGTAATCTCCGGAACGATGAAGTCGGGCGGCACCACTCCGCTGCTCAGCAACGGCGTGTTGAACGCGGCCAGTTTCGCCGCGCAGCCGCTGGTGGCCCCCGGAGTTCTCATCGCGATCTTCGGGCAGCAGATGACGGATACCCAGCAGCCTGGTTCCTGCGTGGCCAGTCCCAACCCGCCGCTGGCCACGCAACTGGGCGGCGCGCAGGTCTTCCTCGACAACAGCCCGCTGGCGCTGCTCTATGCGTGCGACGGGCAGATCAACGCCCAGATCCCCTACGAGATCGCGACGAACGCCCGCCATCAGCTTTGGTTGCAGCGCAACTCGTCGCAGTCCGCGGCGCAATCCATACCGGTCGACCTGAGTGTCGCCCCCACCCAACCGGCCATCTTCACCATCTCTCAGAACGGGCAGGGACAGGGCGATATTTTCCTGATCAAGCCCGATGGAAGCCAGAGCCAGGCGCCGGCCGATCCGTCCGCGCCGGTGACCGCCGGCGATACCGTGGTCATCCTATGTTCGGGCTTGGGCGTAGTGACGCCGCAGGTGGCCACGGGCGCTCCCGCCCCGTCTACGCCGGAGGCGCAAACCGTGAACCCGGTGTCGGTCAGTATCGGAGGCCAGTCCGCGCAGGTCGCCTCGGCTGGACTGATTCCAAACTCATCCGGCGTCTACCAGGTAAAGGCGATCGTGCCGCAGGGCGTGACGCCGGGCGACCAGGTCCCGGTGACGCTCTCGGCGGGTGGCCAAAGCAGCCCGCCGGTGACCATGGCGGTAAAGTAGGACAGGCCTCCCGGCCTGTCCAAGCCGAGCGAAGCCGGCCGTCCAAGCCTGCTTTCAGCCGACTCGTCTTACTGGTCCCCCGCCACCCACTGGATTCCGTGCGGCAGGGGCAGCGACTCGCCAGGCGGCCGGGGCACCACGTGGATGTGCGTGTGTCCCTGATCTTCAGCATTTCCGTCGACGAAGCCCAGGTCGAACCCATCCACCTTCAGCGCCGATGCGATGCGCTTCTGGATATCGCCGACCAGGTTCCAGACCATGCGTTGCTCCTGGACGTCCAGGTCGTAAAAGGCAAGCACGTGGCGGCGAGGCGCCACCACCACGTGGCAGGCCGTCAGCGGATGGGGATGCGGCAAGGCGATCGCATCCTCAGTGAGGATCCAAACCTCTTCAGGCGATGCAACGCAATAGGGACAGGCAGGCAAGCCAATACTATAACGCGATTTGGCTCTCCCGGCGCTTTGCAACTTGTGCGAACTCCCCACGCCCTCCGGTCGTATTGGTTAACAGATGCTGCAAGATCTCCGATTCGGCCTCAAGCTTCTTTGGAAAGACAAGGCGTTTACCATCACGGCCCTGCTCACGCTGGCGCTGTGCATCGGCGCCAACACTGCGATCTTCACGGTGTTGAACGCCGTGATCCTCGAACCGCTCCCGTTTCCCGAGCCTGGGCGGCTGGTGACGCTCTATAACATCTACCCAGGCGTAGGGGTCACCGACCGCGGCGCCAACGGCGTCCCCGACTACTTCGACCGGAAGCAGATGACCGACGTCTTCGATTCCGTGGCTCTCACCAAAGGAGCCGGCTACGATGTGGGTTCCGAAGGATCGCCCTTGCGGATCGCCGCGCAGTCCGTGACCCCATCCTACTTCCGCGTCCTCCGCGCCGCGCCGCTAGTGGGGCGCGCCTTCACCGAAGACGACGCCGTTTTCCGCAAGGACCGCTTTGCCATCCTGAGCTACGGGCTCTGGAAGGACATGTTCGCCCGCGACCCCAACATCCTCGGCAAGGACGTCCGCCTCAGCGGAGCGCCGTACCGGGTGGTGGGCGTCATGCCGGAAGGGTTCGAAGTGCCCGGTTTCGAAGCCAGGCTCTGGGTGCCGCTCTCCTTCGCGCCGGAACAGACCACCGACGACGCGCGGCACAGCAACAGTTGGGCCATGATCGCGCGGCTGAGCTCCGGCGTGCCGTTGGCCTTCGCCCAGCGGCGCATCGACGGCGTGAACCGGCAGAACGTCGAGCGCATTCCCAAGTTCCGCAAGCTGCTGATCGACGCGCGGTTCGGAACCGTCGTCGTGGGCCTGAAAGACCAGTTGGTCAAGGACGTGCGCCCGACGCTGTATCTGTTGCAGGCCGCTGTGGCCTTCGTCCTCCTGATCGGCTGCGTCAACGTGGCCAACCTGATGCTGGTTCGTTCCAATATCCGGATGAAGGAACTGGCCATCCGCTTCAGCCTGGGCGCCGGCCGTTTGCGGCTGGGGCGCCAGTTGCTCACCGAGAGCGTCACGCTGGCGGCGCTGGGTGGATCGCTGGGAATCCTCACCGGATTCGCGGGCGTCCGTCTGCTCGCCTCGCTCGGCGCCAAAGATCTCCCCCGCGGGACCAGCATTCAGATGGACCCCACGGTGCTGGCGTTCAGCGCGGCGATGGCGGTCCTGACCGGGCTGGTGTTCGGCAGCGTGCCGGTGTACCACCTGTTCCGCCGCGACCTGCACGCCGTATTCCGTTCGACCGAGAGGAGCGGCACCGCCGAGCGAAGGGCCATCTGGACGCGATCGGCCCTGGTGATTTGCCAGGTTTCGCTGGCGTTCATCCTGCTGATCGGCTCCGGGCTGCTGACCTTGAGCTTCGCGCGCCTGTTGTCGGTCAATCCCGGCTTCCGGTCGCAGAACGTCATCACCGCGGCGCTCTCGTTGCCGCGAGCCCGATATGGAGAGGACGCGCGCGCCCGCGCCTTCGTCGACGGCCTGCTCGAAAAGGTCCGCGCCCTGCCCGGAGTGGAGCGCGCCGGGATCGTCTCGTCTCTGCCCTTCAGTAACAACCACAGCGACGGCGTGATCCTGATCGACGGCTACACGCGCGCGCCCGGCGAGAATCCGCCCGTGCCCGCCTGGAACTATGTCGATCCCGGCTACATCCAGGCCATGGGAGTTCCCATCCTACAGGGGCGCACCTTCACCGAGGGCGACACCGCGGATACCCAGAAGGTGGCGCTGATCGACCAGTTCCTGGCGCGGAAGTACTGGCCCAAAGGCAACGCGCTCGGCGCGGGATTCCGCCGCGGAATCGACGCCGGCGAGCCCATCTGGCGCATCATCGGCGTGGTGGGCAGCGTCAAGGAGAACGACCTCGCCGAACGGAACTCTCTGGGGGCCATCTATTTCAGTTACAAACAATCCCCCGTGCGATCGATGCACCTGGTGGTCAAGACGGTCCGCGACGACTCGCAGGTGACCGCGGAAATCCGCCGCGAGCTCCTGCGGGCCGATCCCGAACTGGCCTTGTTCGATGTGAAGACCATGCCGGAGCGACTCTCGGCTTCCATGCGCAACCGCCGGGCGGCGATGGCGATCTGCCTGGTATTCGCGGCGCTGGCGCTGGTGCTCTCCGCCATCGGCATCTACGGCGTGCTGGCCTATACCGTGACCCAGCGCACGCGGGAGTTCGGAATTCGCCTGGCGCTCGGCGCGGGTGGACGCGACGTGCTCGGAATGGTGATCGGCCACGGAATCCGGCTGGCGGCGATTGGGCTGGCCATCGGAATCGCGGGCGCCGCCGCCCTCACTCGCCTGATGACCACCATGCTGTTCGAGGTGAAGCCGACCGACCCGGCGGTCTTCCTGACGGTGGCCGCGGCGTTGATGACGGTGGCCTTCGCGCGTCGCTGATTCCATCGCTGCGGGCGATCCGCATCCATCCGTCGACGGCGCTGCGGTGGGAATGACTGGTCAGCGCCGGGCACGCGCCTGATGGCCTCCATGCTGTTCGAGGTCAAGCCGACCGACCCAAGTGTCTTCCTGACAGTCGCCGCGGCGTTGGATGACGGTGGCCTTGGTGGCGTCGCTTATTCCGTCGCTGCGGTGGGAGTGAGCCTCCCCAGGCGCTGTGGCGCAGGCACTCGTGGCTGCCGGGTCGAGACTCGTCTCGACCCTTGCTTCGTTGAACACCCATGCACCGGCACGAGTGCCGGCGCGGCAGACAGAGTGTCTGCGCCACCAGGGAACGCACGGTTACCAGAAGCCGGTGTCCGCGATGGCCTTCACTTGCGCGTGAAGCCTTTGCGGGTCGAGAGGTCTTCGGGTCCGGACACCCCACCGGCCAATCGAAGGAATGGGCGTTTTGCGGATTTCCGCTTGGAAACCCCAGTCTTACGTGCGGTTGTTTTACCCAATATTGAAAATCGTGCGGGAGAACGGGTTTCGAAACCCGCGACGTCCAGCTTGGGAACCTCTCAAGGGAGTTTCAATAGGTGGCGATAACCATACCACCAGCAATCCGACTCGATGTCCAGAAACGGCGTTCTGGGAAGTTGCAGGCAAAACATGTGTCCAAAGACTGGATCGCGCGCAGCCGTCATCTTGACGACGCCCTTACCTTAGGAACTGTTATGAAATAACATTACCACTCTGGAATGTTTTTGGGCTATCCTGGAGTGGATGGATGACTCGGCTGGTGTCCGCGACCGCTTCAGGTCCCTGGAGGCGGTGCTGGACGAGAGATCCCGCCGCTTGTTGG
>JBGPKH010000546.1:0-6191 GCA_041485845.1 Bryobacteraceae bacterium | reverse complement strand
TGCCTGCGCAAGGACCCCAGGATGCGGCTGCGCGATATCGGCGATGCGCGGATGGCGCTGGATGAACCAGACGCCGAGCCATACCCCGGTGGGACAGACGATCGCCCTTTGTCGTCTGTCACCCGCCGAGCTTCGCTGTGGCCGGTGTGGGCGGCGCTGCTGGCGATAGTCTCCGCGGTGGCGCTCGCGGGCTGGTGGCGCGTGATGTGGCCGCCCGGCCTCCCCATGATGCGCTTCAGCGCCGAGCTCGGCGCCGATGCGGTGGCGGGCTCTCGCACAACTGCGGTGATTTCTCCGGATGGAACCCGGCTGGTGTTTCCTGTGCGCGCCGCGGGCGGAACGACGCAACTTGCCACGCGGCTGCTGGATCAATCCAAGTCCAACATTCTGGCCGGCACCGAGGAGGCAGCCGACCCGTTCTTTAAGCCAGACGGCCAGTGGATCGGTTTCTTCGATGGGAACAAGATGAAGAAAATCTCGGTGCAGGGCGGGGCGGCGGTCACGTTGTGCGAGGCTACCATACCGCGCGGCGCGGCCTGGGGCGAGGATGGCAACATCATCGCCGCTCTGGATGCCCTTCACCTTTCGCGTGTTCCCGAAGCGGGCGGAACCCCGCAGATCCTTTTCAAGCCCGAGGCCCACGGCGAGAGAACTTATCGCTGGCCCCAGATCCTGCCCGGTGGCCAGGCCGTTCTGGTCACGGCATCGGGCGTCACCGCGGGCGGCGGTTATGAGGACGCCAATGTGGAAGTCCTCTCCCTCAAAACGGGGCAGCCGAAGATCGTGCAGCGCGGAGGTTACTTCGGCCGCTATCTTCCCAGCGGCCACCTGGTCTACGTCCACCAGGGCACGCTGTTCGGCGTGCCGTTCGACCTGGCGCGCCTGGAAACGCGCGGCATGCCGGCTCCCGTGCTCGATGATGTCGCAGGCGTCGTAAATCAGGGCAGCGGGCAGCTCGACTTCTCCCAGACCGGAACCTTCGTGTATCTGAGCGGCAAGTCCGGCAGCACCGTGGCGTGGCCTATCGCGTGGATGGACAGCGCGGGAAAGACGCAGCCGCTGGTGACCACGCCCACGTTTACGAACACCCCCCGCCTTTCCCCGGATGGCAAACGGCTGGCGCTGACGATGCTCGGGGACCTCTTCGTCTACGACCCGCAACGCAATGCCATGCCGCGCCTCACCTTCAACAACAGCTTCAACCGTTACCCGGTCTGGACGCCCGACGGCAAGCACATCCTCTTCGGTTCCGGCGCCATCGCCAACGGCGAATTTGGCATCTGGTGGATCCGCGCGGACGGCTCCGCCCCGCCGCAACCGCTTTTCAGCACAAAGGAAGACGTCAGGCCGAATTCCTTATCGCCCGACGGGCGCCGTCTGGCCTTCTCCCAGGTCAGCGCTCACAGCGCGATTTGGACGCTGCCGCTGGACACCAGCGACCCGGATCGCCCCAAGCCGGGCAAGCCTGAGCGGTACCTGGAGGAGGGAACAGACCACGTCGACCCTGCCTTCTCGCCCGATGGACACTGGCTGGCATATGCTTCCGCCGAATCCACGATCGTCCAGGTGTTTGTCCGGCCGTTCCCTCTGGGGGCGTCAGGCGGCAAGTGGCAGATCTCGACTGCCGGCGGCCGGTTTCCCGTGTGGTCGCGCAATGGACGGGAGCTGTTCTACTTAGGCGTCGACAACCGGATCATGGTGGCCGGCTACACGGCCAAAGGCGAATCGTTCGTGCCGGACAAGCCCCGCCAATGGTCCGAGACAGCCATCGCACGGACGGGCGGTCTCTGGAGTTTCGACCTGGCGCCCGATGGCAAGCGCTTCGTGGTCTTCCCGGCGCAAGGGGCGCAGGCCGACAGCAAAGCGCCGGTACACGTGACGGTCCTGCTGAACTTTTTCGACGAGCTGCGGAGGAAGATGCCCGCCAAATGAGCGACAACGCCGGAGGAAGGACAGGCCAGGAGGCCTATCCCACTAGCATCGCGCAGTACAAGATCACCGGCAAGCCTGGCGAGGGCGGAATGGGCGCGGTAGCCGAGCTTCGCTCGGCCTGGCCGATTGACAATCGGCCGCAGGTTTGGACAACCTGCCCCACAAGCGTGGAGCTAGGTGCTACTCGTCGGGAATTGCGGCTAAGCCGGCCAATCTTTCGCCCTGCCGCTCGCTTGTTGCGTCTATATAGCCGCAGGCTCAGGAACGTCGCTGGGACGCCGTCAATCTCACCGTTGATTCGATCGTTCCAGGCCTCTTCGAAGCTCACATCGGAAATACCGGTGATCAGATCGATACGGTAGGGGTCGATACCCAACTGGATGATGTGGTCGGGCGCCAAAAAATCCGCGCGCTCGTGCCCATGCGCCAACGATCACGTAATCAACGTTGTGAGAGTTCAATAATTCGATAAACTCGCACCAGTCGGGGAGAAGGGTCATGGCGAGATCGGATGCGGAGAGCGCTCAACTCGCACATCATATGCAGGCGCTCGTCCGGCGTGAGAGAGTATAATTTCCCTGCAACCCATGACGCCGCCTTCCTCCATCGCGCAGATCTCGAGCGGTGGCGGCACTTTTCCCCAGTGGAGCCCCGATGGCCGCCAACTCTTCTTCGAGTCGACGGACAATCGCATCCTGGTGGCGGACATCGCGGTAAAGGGCGATTCGCTCACCGCGAGCAAACCGCGCGTGTGGAATGTCACGTTCCTACTGAACTTTGCCGACGAGCTGCGGAGGCGCATCCCGTGAACCCGCCGCAGACCATCGCGCACTACCGCATCGTCTCCAAGCTCGGCGAAGGCGGCATGGGCGCCGTCTACCGAGCCACCGACACTAAGCTGAATCGCGACGTCGCCATCAAAGTCTTGCCCGATTCGTTCGCCAACGACCCCGACCGCCTGGCGCGCTTCACGCGCGAAGCGCAGGTGCTGGCGTCGCTGAACCATCCCAACATCGCGGCGATCTACGGCGTCGAAGACCGCGCTCTTGTTCTCGAACTCGTGGAAGGCCCCACGCTCGCCGAGCGCATCGCGCAGGGCCCCATCCCGATCGGCGACGCTCTCCCCATCGCGCGCCAGATCGCCGAGGCCCTCGAGTACGCGCACGAGAAGGGCATCATCCATCGCGATCTCAAGCCCGCCAACGTGAAGGTCACCCCCGACGGCCGCGTCAAAGTGCTTGACTTCGGACTGGCCAAGGCGCTGGTGGCGCAGGCGCCAGCCGGCGAATCGGATGCGGCATCCTCCCCCACACTCACCATGCGGGCGACGGCGGTGGGCATGATCCTGGGGACCGCCGGGTACATGAGCCCCGAGCAGGCCAAGGGCAAACCTGTCGACCGTCGGGCCGACATCTGGTCCTTCGGCGTGCTGCTGGCGGAAATGCTCACCGGCCGCGCGATGTACAGCGGAGAGACCGTGGGCGAGGTTCTCGCCGCGGTGATCATGAAGGAGCCAGCGATCCCCGAGTCCGCGCCGCCCGACATCCGTCAACTCCTGCGCCGCTGTCTCGATCGCGACGTTTCGCGCCGCCTGCAAGCCATCGGCGAAGCGCGCATCGCGCTCGAAAACCCCGCGGCGCCCGCGCCCGCGCCGCCACCCCCGTCAAAGCCGCGCCGCGCCATCCTGCCGTGGGCCGTGGCCGCCGCCGCGCTCCTCGCCACCGGAGTGTCGTTGACCCGCTCCCATTCCGCTCCTCCGCCGCCCGTAGTCCGCTTCCAGTTGCCGCTCCTGGATCGGGCCGCCGCCGAGTACCCGATATTCGAACTCTCTCCGGATGGCCGCTATCTGGCGCTGGCCGCCAGTATCGATGGCCCGGCACAGATCTGGGTCCGCGCCATAGACTCCACCGACGTGCGCGCGGTCGCGGGCACCGAGGGAGCGTCGTATCCCTTCTGGTCGCCCGACAGTTCGTCCCTCGCCTTCTTCACGCAGGGCAAGCTGAAAAAGATCGCCGTGTCCGGCGGCGCAGCGCAGGTTCTGTGCGATGCCCCCGACGGCCGCGGTGGGACGTGGAGCGCCGACGGCGTCATCGTCTTTGCGCCGAAAGATAGTGGCCCGCTGTTTCGTGTCGCGTCCTCCGGCGGCGCTCCCGTCGCCGTGACCGCGGCGGCTTCGTCCGGACAACGCGAAGTCGAGCGCTACCCGTCTTTCATAACGGGCGCCGGCCGGTTCCTGTACCTTCAGGCCACCAATTCCCCCGAAACCAGCGGCGTCTACCTCGGTTCGCTCGATGGCGCGCCGCCGGTCCGCGTCCTGGCGGACATGACCAGCGCCTACTACACGGCGGATGCGTCGGGAAAAGGCTGGATCGTCTTCCGCCGGGAGAGTTCGGTGATGGCCCAACCCTTCGACCCCTCGAGCGCGCGCCTGTCCGGGGAGGCGGTACAACTGGCCGCTTCGGTGGGCCAGGCTGGTAATACCAACAGGGGCGCCTTCTCCGCTTCGGCCAACGGCTCGCTGGCAGTATGGCCGAATTTCGGCGGCGCGCGGCGGCAATTGGTCTGGGT
The DNA here is from genome assembly GCA_041485845.1 of Bryobacteraceae bacterium. Taxonomy (GTDB): domain Bacteria; phylum Acidobacteriota; class Terriglobia; order Bryobacterales; family Bryobacteraceae; genus OMOG01. Next base: position 1,691 of record JBGPKH010000546.1, on the reverse strand, counting down.
GGACCGCGGCGGGCGGCGGCTGGACGCGGTCACCAAGCCTTCTCCGGTCCTCGATTTCGAGATCTCGCCCGACGAAAAGCGCCTCGTGATGCGCATCGGCGGGGCCCGAAGCGACTTTTGGCTACAGGACCTGGAACGCGGCGCCCTCTCGCGATTCACCTTCACCGAGCACGCCGACGGGCGCGCCCTCTGGTCGCCGGACGGGCGGACTATCGTCTACACCGAACGGCCGTCCTCGGTCTTAAGCCGCCTGTACCGCAAGCCCGCGGACAGCAGTTCGAAGGAGGAGATGCTGATCGAAAGCGACCACCAGATCAGCCTGCGGGACTGGTCTCCCGATGGCAAGTACCTGGTCTTTCGCAGGCAAAATAACGCCACCGCGCAGGACCTGTTCCTGTTTCCCATGGGCGATACCGGGGGCGCGGCGCGCACCCCGATCGCCTATCAGACTTCGTCGGCCAACGAGTATCGCGGCTCTTTCTCTCCCGATTCCCGCTGGATCGCCTACACCTCCGACGAATCCTCCGAGCCCCGCGTATATGTGCAGGCCGTGCCTGCGTCGGGGCCGAAGTGGCAGATCTCCACGGCGGGCGGCGACTACGCTTCCTGGCGGCGGGACGGGCGCGAGCTGTATTACCTCTCCTCCGGCCACAAGCTGATGGCCGTGCCGGTGGAGGCCGGTCCGGGCGGCTTCCGCCCCGGGACTCCGCAAGAACTCTTTGAAGTCCCCGGACAGAGCGACTACCAGCCCTCCGCCGATGGCCGCCGCTTCCTAGTGAGGCTTGCGCCTGAAGGCGAGCCCTCGGTCCCACCGCTCGAGATCATCCTGAATTGGCCCTCGAGTCTGCGCAAACGGGAGCCTGCCCCATGACGCCTTCCAGGATCTTGTAGTGCGAAACCGCCTGGCCGGTCAAACCCGGCTGCGCGATGGCCCCACACGGCCAATTCCATCGCCGGGCTCTCCAGGAAACTGCCGCCTCCCGTTGCGAGGCCGGCTGCGACTGTGCTTCCCGCTCCAGCGTTTCGTCGCCCGCGTACGCCCCCACCGCCCTCTGCATCTCGCGGTGATCGGGAATTTCCTGGAATTCCTTGTCGATCCCGCCACGAATCTGTTGATTGCGGCGGCCGCACCGCTGGCGCCACTGCGTCAGCGCCCGTCCGAACGGGACATCCTCCAGACGTTACCCGTAGTTTCGACGAGCGCCAGTCCGATTCGGCCTCCGGCCGCCGACCAACCTCCATGCGCAAAGGACACACGCCCGTGAAGATGGTGCGCCGCGAAAGGCTCGCCCACCGGCCGGTGGGAGCTTGCGTCGATGCGCTGTCCCCACACGCAGTTGTATCCGTCTCTTCCGGACGTATAGTAAAGCGTCTTCCCGTCAGGCGACCAGTTCGCGTAGTCGTCCGTCCCCGCCTCCGCGATCGTGATCCAGGCGCTTTCGGGAACGGGCTTGGGTCCATCGGCCGGCGCGATCGCGATGCGCCCGCGATTCGACAGTATCCGGGCCGTAAAGCTGACCCAGCGATTGTCGGGCGAGAACCGGCCATACAGCAAATTGTAAGTGGGATGTTTCAGCAGCGGAGTCTGCTGATGCGAAGCTACGTCGAGAAGGTTGATTTGATACGGACTGCCTGCGAACACCAACAGCCTGGTCTCGTCCCGCGACCAGTCCGTTGCTCGCAGACACCCT
>JBGPKH010000545.1:0-6204 GCA_041485845.1 Bryobacteraceae bacterium | reverse complement strand
CGCCAAGCGCTGGAACCGGCGGAGTTCCTGCCACCGCCGGCGGAACGGCAGGTGGCATAAGCCAGGCATAAGCCTCCGCGCACAAGCGAGGACGCCTACGCCACTTGTGGCTAAACCTTCTCGGGGACCACGAACGGGGCGCGGTAATTGCGCGTGAACATCTTGTTCGCTTCCGGATCCCCCTTGCAGGTCATGGTTCCGGCGTCAAAGTGCAGGGTGCGGCCCAGGCGGTAGGAAATGTTCGCCAGGTGAATCAGGATCACCGAGGGGGCGCCCTCTTCCATGGGAGCGTTCAAGTCCGAATGCTTCCGGCTGCGCACGGCCTGAATGAAGTTGGCCCAGTTATCGCCCACGCCGGCTCCGCGCTCCTGAGGGGTGCTGGGAGCGGGCCCGGGTTGCTGCTCTTTCCCGAGGACGATCTTGAACCCGCCCGCGGTGCTGAGGTAGCCTTTCGAGCCATAGACGATGTTGCCGACGGCGGTCGAATCGCTGCGTCCGGGAATGGCTCCTTCGCCATTGGTCATCCAGTGGCGCACTTCGAAAACCAGCATCTTCTTCTTGCCGCCTTCGTCGAACTCGAAGCTGGCGGTAATGGTGTTGGGCGTTTCCTGGTCATCGTCAAACATGAAGTGGCCGCCGATGGCGCTGATTTTGGTTGGGTATTTCACGCCCAGCAGCCAGCGCGCCGCGTCCATCTGGTGCACGCCCTGGTTGCCGATGTCGCCATTGCCGTAGTCCCAGAACCAGTGGAAGTTATAGTGGAAACGGTTCTTGGTGAACTCGCGCTTGGGCGCCGGCCCGAGCCACAGGTCATAGTGGACCCCGGGGGGCACGGCCGACACCGGAGTGCGCCCGATGGTATCCCGCCACTTGAAGCAGAGCGCGCGCGACATATATACATCGCCGATCACGCCATCGCGGATCAGTTTGACGGCTTCCCGCATAGCGGGCGACGAGCGGCCGTTGGTGCCGTGTTGCACCATGCGGTTGTACCTGGCGGCGGCGGCCACCACCTGTTTGGCTTCGAAGATATTGTAGGCGCAGGGCTTCTCGACGTAAACATCTTTCCCCGCCTGGCACCCCCAGATGGCCTGCAACGCATGGTTGTGGTTGGGCGTGGCGATGGAGATGGCATCGATGGATTTGTCCTCGAGCACTTTCCGCAGGTCCGTGAACCCCGCCGGGCGCTTCCCGGTCAGCTTCTCGGTATCGTTCAAACGCTGTTCGAGTACGGACTCATCCACGTCGCAGATGGCGGCGATTTCCACGTTGGGCATCCTGGCATAGGCCCGTAAGTGGCTCTGACCCTGGCCGTGAACGCCCACACAGCAGACGCGAACGGTGTCGTTGGGGCTGGGTAACGCGCTGGCGCGCATTGCGGTGGCAGCGGCCGTGGCAGTCATCATGAAATATCTTCGTTCCATGCAACGGTTCTCCTTTGGGGCTTCCGCTATTTTACTACGTGTAAGGCGGCCGGAATACAATAGAAACCGGGTCCAGAACCGACAGCGGCGGGCGTTCCGCGCGCGCCGCTGGGCGGCTGGGAGGCTGGCAGCTCAATGGAATCGAGGCGCGAAGAGCAAGTGGCTCACGCGGGCGCCCGAAAGGAAGAAATCGGTGTAGGGATTACGATCAAGGTTTGATTCAGAAAGGAAAACCTATGCGAAAGACCCGTCGTACCGCGATATTCGTAGCGGCTCTGATTCCGATAGGGATTGGCGCGCTGACTGCGACCTACAGCAGGAGCCAGACGCCGCCCGGAAAAAAGCAGGGCAGGGCCGCGCCGCCGGCGGCCGGCTGGCAAGCCAATCCCGAGTGGGTGGAGACCCGGTACGGCGGGTGGGGAGGACCGGGGGTATCGGCCGCGCCCGGGCCGATGGACTCGATTCCGCTCAAGGACTACGCTCCCAAGACGTCGGTCGTCGTGCAGGAGACCACAGTGCCCAAGGCCAAGTATCCCGCCATTGACGTGCATGCCCACGTCAACGCCAGGAGCCAGGCGGAGGTGGCTGCGTGGGTCAAGACTATGGACGAGGCCGGCATTGAGACGACGGTGGTCCTCACCGGGGCCACCGGGACCCAGTTCGACCAGTTGGCCGAAATGTACCTCAAGCCGTATCCCACCCGATTCCAGCTCTGGTGCGGCGTGACCACCGCGGATTTCGACCAGCCGGACTATCCGGAACGGGCGGCCGCCGAACTGGCGCGCTGCTACAAGAAGGGTGCGCGCGGCATAGGCGAACTAACCGACAAGGGATGGGGCTATGGCCGGGACACCAGCGCGCCCCGCGGCAAGCGCCTGCACCCGGACGATGCGCGCCTGGACCTGTTCTGGAACAAGGCCGCGGAACTGAAAATGCCGGCCAGCATTCACGTGGCCGATCACCCGTCCTCCTGGAAGCCGTTGGATGTCTATCAAGAGCGCACGCCGGATTACCAGCACTTCAACCAGTACGGCAAAGACGTGTCCTCGTACCAGGAGTTGATCGACATCCGCGACAAACTGCTGGCCCGTCACCCGAAGACCACCTTTGTGGCCTGCCACCTTGGCAACCAAGGCAACGACTTGGCCACGCTGGGCAAGGAACTGGACAAGTTCCCCAACCTGTACCTGGATATCTCGGCCCGCGACTACGAAGTGGGCCGGACTCCCCGGGCCGCGGTCAAGTTCCTCACCAAGTACCGCAACCGGGTGATGTTCGGGACCGATATGGGCCGCGAGAAGAGAATGTACCAGGCCTGGTGGCGGCTGTTTGAGACCGCCGACGAGAACATGCCCGGACGCGTGTGGTGGCGGTATTACGGGTTGGAACTCTCGCCCGAGGCTCTGGAGGCGCTGTACCGTGGGGTTGCCAAGAAGGTCCTTAACCCGGAGAAACTGTAGAATTTGAGGCGCGAGCCGGCTTTGCAGGGCCGGCGCGCAAAACGCGGCGCGGGAGCGGGACTCGCGCCACACTTACAGCGGCCGGATCTTCAGGTTCTTGAACCACACCGCGGCCCCGTGATGCTGCAACGACAGCGGGCCGGTTGGTTTAGCGTTGCTGAGGATGTCCCGAATGGTGGGCGCCGCGGCCCATCGCCTGGCGGTTCCCGCGCGGGCTTCATCGGAATGGAGCAAGCCGTCGAGCAGCATCGCCCCGTTGATCCAGTGCTCGAAGTGGTCGCCCTTCACGACCAGGCGCCCGGTGTTCCACTCCCCGGCCGGATGCGCCGCCATGGTCCTGGGCGGGATCATAGCGTAGAGCGCGCCGGTGTCGTGAACGCGATCGGTCTTGGCCGCGCCCGTGTAGCCCGCATCGTCGATCAACTGGAACTCGTAGGAAACCGTGTACTCCTGCCCGGTTGCGCCGGGCGCCATCTTCGCGCGGTCGGAGCGCGGCGCGGCCACCTCGCGCTCCAGCATGGCCTCGAACCCGCCTACGCTCCGGCCGGCCCCGGTTTTATCGACGAAGATGGCGCGCTGAATGCGGTATTTCACGCCCGTGTTGCCGCGCGCCGAGATGCGCCAATCGAACTTCAGTTCGAAATCGCCGTAAGACTCCTGGCTGATCAGGTCCTCGGTGATGTGCGGTTTGGGGGTCGTTTTGAGGCAGCCGTTCTCGATCACCCAGGCCTCGCCCGGCGGTTTCTCGCTCGCGGGGTCGCGCCACCCGGCAAACGTATGGCCGTCGAACAGGAGTCGAAATCCGGCCCGTTTTTCGGCTGGCGTGAGGGTATTCCCGTCAGCTAACGCGCTCAGGCACGCAGCGGCCAACAGAATCGGTATTTTCATCGTGACGATCCTAGCATCTAGCATTCTACGCCAGTGGCTTATTCCAGGGGACTTCCGCCACGAAGGGTCCTCCTCCTAGAAGGTGACCCGCAGATCGAACTGTATCCGCCGTTCGTCGAAGTCGCGCCCCAGGTTCTGCGTGGAAGCGATCGCACTGTAGCCGCCCAGGTTCTTGACCGTCCCGTCCGAGTTGAGAACCATATTCGAGACGTTGGTACTGGGGAGAGCAAAGTGGGGCGTGTTGGTGAAGTTGAAGGACTCAAAGCGGAACTGCAGCTTGAACCGCTCTTTGATGGGAAACTCGCGGGAGATGGCAAGGTCCGTGTTCACGACGCCCGGACCGCGCAGTGCGTTGAACCCGGCCGTGCCGAAGGTTGCGGTGGTGACGGGCGCGAAAGCCAACGGATTGAAGTACGACGCAGTGGAGCCGATATTTCCCAAGATCTGCACGTTGGGCAGGATCTGGTTGGCCCGCTGGGCGGCGCCCGGCATATTCAGCGAAGAGCCTGAAGCGCTCACCGTGAAGGGCAACCCGGTCATGAAGGAGGCGATGGAATTGACTCGCCAGCCGCCCAACACCAGTGCCGCCATGCCGCCATTGGAGAAATGGGCCTTCCCCTTGCCGAAGGGCAGTTCCCACATGCCCTGAAGCGAAAGGTTCTGCGTACGGTCGTAGTTTTGCACGGTGCGGTTCAAGGCCCAGTAAGCTGGAGCCGGCTCCCGCAGGCCGCTGTCATCGTTGGCCGTCACACCGATGGCCTTTGACCAGGTGTAACTCGCGGCGAACTGGAAGCCCCGCAGGAAGTGGCGCTCCAACCTGGCTTGCAGCGAGTTGTACTGGTTGGTGCCCACCGGTTCAAACACGTTGGTGACCGAAGTCCGGCCAAACAGAATATTCAAGGGCTGGCTGGCGGAACCGAGACCGGGAAACTGACCCGCATTGATGTTGACGTTGGTGTCCATGTCGGTGGAACGGGTGGCCACGTAGCCGGCTTGGGCGACAAACCCGTAGCGCAGCTCCTTCTGCAAGGTGAAATTCCACGATTGGATGTAGCCCCGGTTCAAGGCCGTTTGACTGATGGTCGTGGTGGCATACGCACCCGGCAGCGGCAGGATTCCGTTGCCATAGCTCGGAAGCTGGACGGCAGGAATCCCCTGCTCCAGGGTACCGAGGTACGCGAGGGAGTTGGGTTGATCGTAGGTGGCGATGATCAGGGTCGGATAGTTGTACTTAAACGGCCGATCCAACGAGTAGGGATCGTTGGTGATGCCGTAGCCCGCGCGGATCACAAAGCTGGGAGAAATACGATAGGCCAAGCCGATCCGTGGGGTGAACAGTTTCTTGTTCATGGCGACGTTGCAGCCCGCCGGGACCAACTGGTAGCCGCAGATCTGCACGTTATTCGTCGCCGGATTGTACAGACCAATGCCCTGATCGGCACGCCTGGGCAATGGGTAATATTCCCAGCGCAACCCATAGGACAGCGTGAGAGCGGGCGTGACGTTCCAGCGGTCGCGGATGTACAAGCCATACCGCCAGGCGCGCGTGGTCTCGGCCCCGCACAGACCCTCCGGACAACCCACATTGGGCGCATAGATGGTGTTCTTCCCGGAGTTGGTCACCAGCCCCAGCAGAAAGGTCGCGTAACTATTGAACTGGTTCGGGGAAGGTCCACCCGAAATGGACGTCGGGCCGCCATTGAACAGAAAGCCGCCCATGCCGGCGCCCGTGCCGCCTTCGGCCTGGATGTGGTTCATGGCCAGATGGGAAAAGTCCAACCCGAAGCGAACGTCGTGGGCGCCGATCGTCCGATTGAAATTGGCGACGTAATTGGTGGCGGGGTCGGACCGGTAGTACGGGAGGTATGAACCGGTCGTGCCAATGTCATCGTAGCTGCTCACGGAGAACCTCGGGTAGCCACCCTGATAGTGGGCGGGGCCGTTGGCGCCGGGAATTCCCAAGGCGACGCCGAGTTGCTGATTCAAGCCGGGAATCTCGATATTGGTGCCGAGGCGCGCCCAACCCACATAGGCGTCCAGGATGAATGTGGGGCTGAACAGGTATGTGCCCGCGAAGGTGAGGCTGTACGTATTGCCATATCCGTGGCCCGGGTTGCCGCCCGCGCTGGAGACCTGGGTGCCGCCCAGATCGCCGAAGATCGTGGGGTTCTGCATGTTGTAATGCAGCATGCCGAAGCGAACAAACGTGGTGAACTTCGAGGAAGGGTTCCAGCTCAGTTTGGCGTCGGCGCGCGTGCGGTCGAAGATGAAAGGCTCGGAGACGTAATAGTTGCTGGTCAGCAGGTTCGTCCCCAGGTTGGGGAGCGGCGTAAGGCCTGCCAGTTTTGCGGCAATCGGGTCAATGCGGGAGGCCGGAACAATCTGATCGGGGAAGGGGGTCCGGCCCGCCCCGGCCGGGGTTCCGGTGAGGG
>JBGPKH010000544.1:0-6221 GCA_041485845.1 Bryobacteraceae bacterium | reverse complement strand
CGTGGTCGCGGACCCACAGCAGCTTGGGCAGCGTGAATCCGGTCAGCACCGGGTTGGCGATGAATTGCAGGACTTTGTCGCGGCCGACCTTGGCGTTGACGGCGTCCACCTGCGGCTGGCTGCGCTGATCGCACCAGATGAGCGAGGGACGGATGACCGCGTCGGCGGCATCCAGGATGACCAGGCCGTGCATCTGGCCTGAGAGGCCGATGCCACGGACCTGACTGCCTGCGGTACCGGCGGCCGCGAGCACGCCGCGGACGGCGTCCACGGCGGCGTCCCACCAGTTCTCGGGGCGCTGCTCGGCCCACAGCGGGCGCTCCATGCGCATGTCTTCGTGGGGCGCGGTGTACCCGGCGCGAACGGCGCCGCGCTCGTCCACCAGGAGCGCGCGCGAGCCTCCGGTGCCTATGTCGATGCCCAGCCACATAAAGTCCTATAGTGGCACACGGCGCTACGCGATCGCGCCACAGTCCCCCGAGGGCGCCCGAGGGCGGGCGGACGGCCCGTGGCAAAACCGCTCCCTCGCTCGCCAAAGCGCGAGGACGGCCGCGGCTCTGTAAGAGCGGCACGGCGCTACCATGTTCTATGGAACATGCCCGCCCTCATCTCCATATCCCCGAAGTTCCGTCCGGCGCTGGACCCCGGCTTCGTCCCAGCCTCCCTGTGGAACCGGGCCTATCGCGCCGCGGTCCGCGAGAGCGGCGGCGGCCGGCAACTGGCGATCGCTCTCGAACGGAGCGATGGCTCGGTGTCGGTCTTCCGCACCGCGGTCCTGGCGCACGAAGGCGCGAACGTGGCGATCAATCATCGCTACGTCGAGCGCCTGCTGAAATTCCTGCTGTGGCAGAAGGGCGGGTATCGGATCACCATAGCAGGCGATGCGCGCATCGCGGAATACCTGCGCAGTGTGTATGCTCCCGGGGAGGCGCGCGCGTTCGACCACCAGTTCATGGGCGAACGCGTATACGGCCGGCCGATGGCGATCGAGAGCGTGGGGTTCGATGCCGCGCCCGCGGAACGCGAGAGCGCCACGCGGCTTGGGCGGCACCTCGACGGATATCGCATCGGGTTCGACCTGGGGGCGAGCGATCGCAAGTGCGCGGCGGTGGCGGAAGGCCGCGTAGTGTTTAGCGAAGAGGTGGCGTGGAATCCCGCCGCGCAGTCCGACCCGCAGTACCACTTCGACGGCGTCCACAATTCGCTACAGCGGGCGGCCGCTCAACTTCCGAGAGTGGATGCCATCGGCGGCAGCGCGGCGGGCGTTTACGTGGCCAACGAAGTGCGCGTCGGCTCGCTCTACCGTTCCGTGCCGCAGGCGCTTTTCGACAGCCGCGTGCGCCGGCTGTTCTTCGACTTGCAGGCGGCCTGGGGCGGCATTCCCTTCGACGTGGTGAACGATGGCGAAGTGACGGCGCTGGCCGGGTCGATGGCGCTCCACGACAACGCGGTGCTGGGGATCGCCATGGGCAGCAGCCTGGCCGCGGGGTTCGTCACCCCACAGGGCACGATCACGACCTGGCTCAATGAACTGGCCTTCGTGCCGGTGGACTACCGCCCCATGGACGACGGAGGCGCGCCGGTGGACGAGTGGTCGGGCGACGGCGGCGTAGGCGCGCAGTACTTTTCGCAGCAGGCCGTGGGGCGCCTGCTGGCTCCGGCGGGCATCGATCTGCCGAAGGAGACGCCGCTGCCCGTGAAACTGGAGCAGGTGCAAAAGCTGCTGGCCGGCGGCGATTCGCGCGCGCGGAAGATCTATGAGACGATCGGGGTGTTCTTGGGCTACAACATCGCGAACTACGCCGACTTCTACGACTTCCGCAACCTGCTGGTGTTGGGGCGCGTGATGAGCGGCGAGGGCGGCGACCTGATTCTGTCGGTGGCGAATCGTGTGCTGCGGGAGGAGTTCCCAGAGGTGGCAGAGCGCACCCGATTCCATATCCCCGACGAGAAGGAGAAGCGGCACGGGCAGGCGATCGCGGCGGCGAGCCTGCCGGCGATTGGAGCGCGAGAGAAGAATCATGCGATTTCATAATTCCAACGCGGACTTGTTTGTTCCGGATGGCGCAGCGCCCGACGCGGCGCTGGCGCGAACGACGCACCTGTGCATTTGCGCGCACCAGGACGATATCGAGATCATGGCCTACCACGGCATCGCCGAGTGCTTCGGGCAAAAGGAGAAATGGTTCAGCGGGGTGGTGGTGACCAACGGCGCGGGCAGCCCGCGGGCGGGAATTTATGGCGGATACACCGACGACGAAATGCAGAAGGTGCGGCTGGTCGAGCAGCGCAAGGCGGCCTATGTGGGCGAGTACGCCTGCCAGATCCAACTCGGGTTTACGAGCGCCGCGGTGAAGAATCCGAGCGAGCCCGCAGTGGTCGAGGACCTCGCCCAGATCCTGCGCGCCACGCGGCCCGAGGTGGTCTACCTGCACAACCTCGCCGACAAGCACGACACGCACGTGGCGGTGGCGACGCGGTCGATTGCGGCGCTGCGCGCGGTGCGCGGCGAAACGATGCCGAAGAAGGTCTACGGCTGCGAGGTGTGGCGCGACCTGGACTGGCTGCCGGACGACGACAAGCAGGCACTGCCGGTTTCGGCGCGCGCGAATATCGCGGCGGCGCTGGTGGGGGTGTTCGACTCGCAGGTGACCGGCGGCAGGCGGTACGACCTGGCGACGGCGGGGCGGCGGCTGGCGAACGCGACTTATTTCGCATCGCATGGAACCGACGAAGAGAGCGCGCTCAACTTCGCCATGGATCTGACCCCGCTGGTGGAGAGTCCGGGCTTGTCCGTTACGGACTACGTGCTGGGGTTGGTGGACCGGTTTCGCGCAGATGTCGAGAAGCGCATGACGGCGGCTAGAGGTCCCGCTGTTTGAGAACCTTCCGCACGTTGCGCGCCCCAAGCACGATGGCGAGAATCTGCAATGGGCGGGTTCCCCGGGCGGTAAGCGAGGTAGGAATAGACCGGGAAGAACATGATTGGCGCCTTGGTATAGTCGGGCCGACGATGTCCCTGGCCGGGCGTTCGCGCCGGCGATTCACACTTCTCCAGCAACCCGGTTTCGACACGGTCCGCCGCCTCGGGATTATCTTGCCGAATGTAATCCCAAATTTCGAAGAGATCGTGAAAGGCGTAAGAAGAGAGAGCGTAAAGCTCCTTCATTTGCTCCCAGCCAAGCGGGCTGCCTTCATCTCCCGCAAGCGCTGACGCACTTCGCTGCCGGGAATGCCGCCCCCTTGATCGAACTCTTCCATCGCGCGTTCCAGTTTTTCTCCGACCTCCCGGCGGTGCAGCTCCAGCCAGGCTTCCTCAGCATCCTGAGACTTCAGAGCTTGCAGAAGGACATCCTCGACGTTTTGAAACATGCCGCTTTCCAGCCGTTTTTGAATCAGCGCTTCCAATTCGGGTTTGAGCTCGATGGTCATGGAGACACGTTATCCTTCCAGGGCGCGATTGCCGGGGCACCAGCTTCTAAAGGTTCTTCGCTTTGCTCGCGGAAGCGACAGGCGGGGCTTCCGCCGATCGCCGTCCCGATGAATAGGGTCCGGAAGCGGCACTGCTCCCTATTGAAAGCGCAGTCAATTCCTGAGAAGGATTTTTGCTTCGTCCGAAAACGCGGGCCAATAGTCCCACCGCGCCCCTTTCGCGCACTCCTGTTGCCGATCCGATAGACATAATAACACCTGAACGATACACGGGCCTGACGCGGCGCCAGCCGGCCGCGGCGCCAGCCGGCTGAGGCGTGACACCACTTATTCCAGCGAGTTAATCCAGCGGATCCAACGGAAGCGTTTTCTCAGGTAAAATTCAAATCGGAATGACCCCGTCACTTCGCCAGGCCTGGACCGCCATCATTCAGCCCGCCGACTACGAAGCCCACATGGCCGCCAATGGCCAGGCCCAGGCCAACGCCGACCTGGTGCGCGACTTGCTCCTCATCGCGCCGCCGTCTCCGGGCGTGCCGATCCTGTTTGCCGGCGCCGGCACCGGACAGATGTTCGACTACATTGACGCCGGCATTCTCCGCCCCTACCGCGCCACGTTCACCGATATCAATCCCACGTACCTGGAACGCCTCTCGTCGCGCCTGGAGTCCCACGGGCTGGCTTTCGAGACTATGGTCGACGACGTGGAGCAATCCCGGGTCCCCGGCTATTTCGATCTCGTCATCGCCGTCCTGGTCCTGGAGCACGTCGATTGGCGCGACGCCGTGGCCAGCCTGTGCGGCCTCGCCACCTGGCGGGTCTTCGTGGTGATCCAGGAGAACCCCCCACAATTGGAATCGCGGCCGGCCCTCGGCACCATGAATATACTGCGCGAGATCCACTCCCACCCCATCGATCGGGACGAACTCGTGCCCACCTTTGAGAAGCACAGCTTTCGCGTCCACAGCATTTCCAGCCGCGAAGCCGCCGATTCCAAGAAAATGGTGGCGCTCGAATTCGTGAGGGACCGGCCGCCGGTGGTCACACCCCCCAGGTAGCGCTTGCGCGGTTGCAGCAGGCCTCCCGGCAGCTTTGCGACCGGACCAAATTCAGGCTACAGGGTATGGTTGACCAGAAACTCGAGGCGCCGGTGACGGAAGAGGCCGCGGGATCCTCCAGTGGATTTCCAAATTCGAATCACAGAAGCCGCGCCAGCGAACTTCGAGGAGATCCTCGCCTACCCCTGGGCCAAGTTTCCTGCGACCACAGAGCGATTCGGCAATGCGATTCCGAACCACGACACGCGCGCGGCGGTGGCGACGCGGTCGATTGCGGCGCTGCGCGCGGTGCGCGGCGAAACGATGCCGAAGAAGGTCTACGGCTGCGAGGTGTGGCGCGACCCGGACTGGGCTGGCGGACGACGACAAGCAGGCACTGACGGCCTCGGCGCGCTGGAATATCGCGGCGGCGCTGGTGGGGGTGTTCGACTCGCAGGCGACCGGCGGCAAGCGGTACGACCTGGCGACGGCTGGGCGGCGGCTGGCGAACGCGACTTATTTCGCGCCGCATGGAACTGACGAAGAGAGCGCGTGTGTGGACCGGTTTCGCGCAGATGTCGAGAAGCGCATGACGGAAACTCCCGAAGACCAGCGTCTTTTTACGCGATGCGCCCGGTTATATCATTGTTAACGTCTCCCCAAATGACCCAGACTGCCGCCGCCCGAATGGTTAAATACGTAAATTGCGTCATCGCGATAGCGATGGCGGCCGCGCTCGCGGCGCTCTATTGGTTCGTCTGGCGGCCGCTGCCCCAGCGGTCCGGATCCATTGAGGCCCCGCTCACGAATCCCGTCTGGGTACGGTTCGATAGGCGCGGCGTACCGCACATTCGGGCCGCCAGCATCGAAGACGCGCTGTTCGTCCAGGGATATGTCACCGCACAGGACCGGCTTTGGCAAATGGATGCGCTGCGCCGTTACGACGCCGGCGACCTGGGCGAAATTCTGGGGCCCGCGGCGCTCGATTCCGACCGCGAGTCGCGCCGCCTGCGGCTGCGCCGCATCGCCCAAGACACGTACACCACGCAGCCCGCCGAAGACCGCGCAGCCTTCGCGGCTTATGCCCGCGGCGTCAACCATTTTATTATCACCCACCGGCACAACCTGCCTCTGGAATTCACGGTTCTCCGCTACCAGCCGCGGCCCTGGAGCGTCGTGGATTCCCTGCTCATCTGCCTACACATGTTCCGCACGCTCAGCACCACGTGGCGCGACGAGCTGCTCAAACGGGCCATGCTGGCTGAAGGCGACGCCGAAAAAGTGAAGGTCCTGTTCCCCGTGCGCACCGGGACCGAAGCCCCACCCGGCTCCAACGCCTGGGCCATAGCGGGCAGCCACACGGCGTCGGGCAAGCCGCTCCTCTCGAACGACATGCACCTCGAGTACTCGTTGCCCGGCATCTGGCACATGGCCCACCTGGAGGCTCCGGGCCTGGATGTCTCGGGCGTCGCGCTGCCCGGAGCTCCGGGAGTGATCGTGGGCCACAACCAGCGCATCGCCTGGGGAATCACCAACCTGGGCTTCGACGTGCAGGATCTGTACATCGAAAAGTTGGATGAACGCACCGGCCGCTACCAGTATCGCGGCCTTGTGGAGCAGGCCCGCCTGGAGCGCGAGATCATCCTGGTGAAGGGCCAGGCGCCCGTGGAGCTCACGGTCTGGGTGACCCGTCACGGGCCGCTGTTTGTCACCGAGGGCGGGGATCGCATGGCGCTGCGCTGGGTGGTGGCG
>JBGPKH010000543.1:0-6254 GCA_041485845.1 Bryobacteraceae bacterium | reverse complement strand
GGAAAACTGCTGCGGCGGTCTTATGCCGCGGCTCGTCTTCGCTTCGCTTTCTGGTCCTCCATCAGTTGGGCGATCCGCATCAGATTGTTGGCCAGCACCGCGGCGCCCACCAGGATCTCGAACCGTTCGCGGCCTTTGGCCCGGCAGCGCTTCATGCCCCGACCACGAAACAGCACCGAGATGCGGCCCTCGATGCCGGCCCGGAATCGTTGGCCCTTTTTGAACTGGGGGCTGCGCTCCAAAGCTTCCTGCTCCGCGGTCTTCTGCCCGCCCCGCTGTGGGATGCACACCTCCCCGATCCCATCCTGCTGACAGCGCTGCACATTGTCGGCGCTGTGAAACCCCCGATCGGCGGCGGTCAAGCGCGGGGCGTTGTTGACTGGCGCTACGCCGATCCATTGGGCCGCGGCGATTTCGGACGCGCCGCTGAGTCCCGCGCCCTTGACCACAACTTCGCCGAATACTTCCGGAGTAATCGTGATGGCCGGGAAAAGCCGGGGCAACCGATCCGGACGGCCAATTCTTGCCGGAGTGATGAGGGGCGGCGAATCCGAAACGACGATCACGAACGGAGCTTGGCCAGGGCGCCTGTCCTCTTCCAACTGCTCCAAGCCGCAATTCAGCGGTGGAACCCCATGAGCGGCGGCGAACTCCATGAAGGAAGCCAGGGGCGCGCCCGGCAACTCCGCCGCACGGCCAACCGTCCCTTCACGAAACAGTTCCAAGGCGATCGGCTTGGCGGCCTCCTGGGATACATCGCCCCGATCCAGCCTGGCGGCGGAAACCAGATCCGCCCGGCAGTTCCAGCCGCCCTGATGGAGTGGCCGGAAGCGCTTCGGCGCAAGTGCTGAAGGCCGAGATCCCGTTCGGGATCCACCGCTGCGGCCGGAACCCGCGCACCCCGCACCCCGCGGCCAGCGCCCGCGAGAACGACGTCCTGACCAGAGTGTGCCGAGGCGTGCGCAACAAGGAGATTGCCCACGAGATAGGCCTCTCGGAACCACCCGTCAAAGCCGCCTTGCTGCGCTTGTTCGAGAGTACGGCGCCGGCAACTGCGCGCACCTGGCGGCGGCGTCCAAATTCACGCGATAGGAGCGGGCCGGCTGGCGGCCGCCTGGCCGCGCGGCGAATGCGGGTGTATGATTGACTCGGGATCCAGGCATTCCATGGTTACCATCACATTTCCCGACCGCGAAACCGAGAAGCGGGCGCTGGCCTTTCTGCTCGGCCGCTTTTCGGGACGAGTCCTCCGGTCCGGGGAACATCTGGTCCCCGAAGCGGCCCTTGAATCACTGGCCGACCAGAACATTCCGTTTACCGTCAAGGGGAAAACAACCTATGAGCAGCAGGTGGCGGCGATTCGAGGTGCTGCTCCCCCTCCAGTTCAATGACGGGCGTGAAGCGCCAACCGATTGGCTCGCCGAAGCGGTCCTGGAAATCGTAGATCGGTTTGGCGCGGCCGGCTATGAGACGCAGAAACTGGAAGGCCACTGGCGTCATGGCGGGGTGCTGTACCGCGACAATCTCGTAAAGTTAGTTGTCGACGCACCGGATTTGGATCCGAATCGCACCTGGATGCAGGATTTCAAGATTCGCTGGAGGAGCCGGCTGGAGCAACTCGAATTGTGGATGGTGAGCTTTCCCGTCGATGTGGATTAGCCCGCCCGCGCTCAACATCCCCCGCGATCCGTTCTCCAGAAACGCGCCCAACTCGCGGCCGAGGCATCCCGTTGCTGCCGCCGCAGGGCTGCGGGCCGGATGGGACAAAAACCGGCGGCCTATTCTATCTTTGGCTTCCGTGTTCGGCATCGGCTCTCCACGTCTACACAACGACTATACATGATTGTGATGACGTATCGGGGCCGGCCGCGTCGTACTTCGGAGCCACTTGAAAACGGCCCCCAGCCTTGCTTGGCTCGCCTCATTTTGCCGCGCACGGCGGCGCAGCCAGTCGTCCAGTGCCGTCACTCCGGAATCGAACCCGGAGAGACAGTGAAGCCTGCTAGCGCCAGCTTCGTTCCTGCAAAGCCCCGATTTTTTCTTCGAGCTTGTCCAGGCGCTTTTCGATGGCGGCAAAGCGGATGTTCATGTCGTTGCGCAGGTCGTCAATGCGCTTTCCCAAGCTGTCGCGCAGATCGGAGATGCGGCCGGCCTGATACCAGGTAGCCAGGATGAACGTAACGATGATCGGCAACGCGACCTGGAAGAATGGCTGCTGCCACCACTGCATACCACGATCATAGACGATTTCGCGCGTCCACGGTAACCGCTTCTCCAGTGTTGGGCTCAGTTGGGCTCCCCTGTCAGCATTTTGGAACCCTGGGAAGAGCACTGTTCACGACCGCCCCCGGTGAGACGGTCCGCGATCAGCCGGCTTGGCCGGCGGCCAGACCGTTGCGGGTCAAGTCGATCGAGTTGAGGTAGGTGTGGAAGCTGTCGCAAGTCCTTGGGGCTGCCAGGCGGGATTGGACGCCAGCGAAGCGGGCGTTCCTCTCGCCGCGGAGGTCTTGGAGCGTCCGTTGGTGCTCGGACATGCCCTCTTCGGCCAGAGCCTTATCTTCCGCGGCCAGCTCCTCGTAGAGTCGAGCAAGTGCGGGGTCTTGCAGCATACGCTTCAGACGTTCGGTCTCCACGTACCTGCGCAGAACGTCCGCCACCACCTCGGTTTCATTACGCCCTTGTTCGGCACGGAGCGCCGCCAATGCCGCGTCCACTTCGTCATCGATGCGCAGCGAAATGGTCTTCATAAACCTCCCGGTCAGCCCTATAGTCTGATGGTATCAAAGCCTGCCGCAAAGGCTTTCCGCAAGGACGCACAAAGACGCCAGGAACACAAAGGGTTGACCGCCGGCGACGCCCGGCGGGTCTGGACCGGTCACTACCAACGGCTGGCGGGTACCCGAAGGTGTGTTTAAGGAGTGGGGGTGCAGCCCCCAAAGTCTACCGTGATGTTGGATGAAACTGAGATCGGCAGATCGGCAGTGCCGCCCACCGTGGACTTGATCAACTCCAGTCAGGGTAAGCTTGTAGCCTAAAGTCGAGGCAGGCAGTCCTGGAGACGCCGGCAAGGCGGTATATCCGGCAAGTTCCAAACCCGAAGCGGTGTTGTAATCCGGCCGCGGCGTGTGAGGCGCCGCGGCCGGTTTTTTGTAGGGGGCGCGAACAACCGGTAACCAGCGGCTGGGAGTCTCAGCGGAACGGCAGATACACGATCCGATGGCGCCATTGCGCTTGCAGGCTCCCGCCATCGCAGTCCGTCGATAATGCCCGGGAATAGGGAGGAGTGCCGTGCTCTCTCAGCCACGACATTAAAGACTGAATTCAGCCAATGAGAAAACCGGCACCTGGTGGTACTTCTTGGGCTGCGGCTGCTGCTGGATGATTTTGTCAATCAACTGGCCGACTCCGGCCTCCAGCCAGACTTCCCCGCATTGCCGGCAGACCAGGGCGGGCACGTTCTCAAATTCGTAGAGCTCGTCGCCCCAGGGCTGCGTGTGGGTAATTGTCTGGCGCTCCAGAGTCCCTCCGCACTGGGCGCAGGTGGATGGGTCCATATGGTTATTCCTTCCTTCGGGTCCATGGATCGAGCCAGCGGGTGGCATCATATCGATGTACGGTAATGATGTAAGCACAGTTGCCGTATTGCCGTCAAAAGCGCAAGAAACGTAGAGCGGCTCACCGTGGACATGGGCCATGAACAAGGCTTTGGGATCGGGCAGGTTGTCCAGATATTGTTCCACGACGTCGCCGGCGGCCACAACATACTTCAGGTCCTCGTGCGTAATTCCGCAGTCCCATGCGCTGTTGGGCGTGCCGGGTGACGAGGTAGCGGTTTTCCTGCACGGCTTGGCGCAGGGCTGCAATGTCGAGCTGTGGCATTGGTTGGGGCCAAGAATCCACTGTTCTTGGCAGGGGTAGTGTACCAGCGTTTTGGAACCCCGGGAAGAGCACTGTTCACGGCAAGGACGCACAAAGACGCCAAGAACACAAAGGGTTGCGTGTGTCGAGATTGCTCCCGATGATGCTCCCCCGAATACCGCGGCCGCCTCTTAACGTTAGATGGTCGTTACCAACTCACACTTCGATGCAAGAGGCTCAACAATCTTTCGGCGTCCATGACCCGGATTCGTTTCCTCATGGATTTTCACGAGCCCAAATGCTGTCAGTATCCTGACATCCCGTTTCACGGCTGTCCGGTCCCTCTTGAGAACAATCGCGAGGTCCGAAACGGGCGCCGGCTTCCTGCGAACGGCATCGAGCACACGAACTCGTTGTGCCGTGAGGACTCGGAGCAAATCAGCCGGGTCTTCGAAGGTTAGCCGCATCTCCATGGGAAGTCTCTCGCCACGGTCCAGCTTCCGGGCACGATTAAGCGACCTCTCAAAGAAGCCTTCCACCGTGCCAGTGCTCACCTTGAGGTTCTTAGCCGTTTTCTTCATCTTCCTTCCTCCACAACTCTTGTACCTCTTCCCGGAAACGAGCCGCCAGGGATTCGTAGTCCTTGAACTCGATAGCCTCCACTTTCCCCATGAGGTGCCGGTGGTGGTAATCATGGCTGTTGTCGTACCCAAGCACCCGGCCATGATCCACCTGGCAGACGAGGTGATTGATGTAAGCGAGACTGTACTTCGTAACCTTACCATCCCGCGTCTGCCACACTTCTTCCCTCAGTCTGCCACCACGTCTAGGCCGCCTCAACTTGATCGTCTCATCTACGACCTTTTCCCCGAGCGGCTGCCTTGGGGCCTTCTTCACCACTCTTCGATTTTAGCACAGATGGGTCATCAGATGTCCCTTCTGCCCTACGGAGCTCAGGCGTAGCTAAGCTAAAACCCCAGCGTGACGTACATGGCTTGCTCTACCTTCACCATCACGGCTTCCGAAAGCTGCCCCAAGCGGCGCACCAGGCGGGACTTGTCTACGACGCGGACCTGGTGACACAGCGCAACCGAGCCGGTCGGCAAGCCCCCTTCGCCCGCGGATACCGGCACGCAAAACGGAAAGCGCGCCCATCGCAAGTTCGTGGTGAATGGGACGACTACGATCTAGCGAAGAAAAGCGTTGAGCGGGTCAGGCTGCAAAACCAGGACGGGGCGTGTACCTGCCTGCTCGGAGCCGCGGACGGGGTCGAGGGCCGTGAGCCACACCTCCCCCCGCGTCATCTCCTGTCTGCTTCTTGGAGCGTCTGTTGGTACTCGGACATGCCCTCTTCGGCCAGAGCCTGATCTTCCGCGGCCAGCTCCTCGTAGAGTTGAGCCAGTGCGGGGTCTTGCAGCACACGCTTCAGACGTTCGGTCTCCACGTACCTGCGCAGAACGTCCGCCACCACCTCGGTTTCATTACGCCCTTGTTCGGCACAGAGCGCCGCCAATGCCGCGTCCACTTCGTCATCGATGCGCAGCGAAATGGTTTTCATAAACCTCCCGGTCAGCGCTATAGTCTTATGGTACCAAAGCCTGCCGCAAAGCCTTTCCGGTAGAGCTTCTCGTCGAGCTTCAGGCCGCGGGCGCGTTCCAGAAGCGCCGCCTTGTCGAGTTTGCCGGGAATGGCGAACAGCAGGTCGTGATATTCCCGGAACTTGCCTTGCCCGGCGGCGCAACGGGAGGCCTCGGCGGCTCCCCGCCGCGGAGGTTGTCGAAGCGTTGCCGATAGTGGCCGGTCTCCGGTGTTCTCAGCGTTCCGCCGGAGCGACGTGGATGCGAAACGTCTTCGAGCCCCGCAGCTTCATGTCCGCGCCGAAGGTCCCGACGGTGACGGTGGCGATCGCCTCCGCGCCGCCGGCATCGGCCGCCGGCCGAAAAGCGTTCTGCGACGGGGCAAAGATCTCGCCCGATTCGAGCACCCGGCCATGCGCGGTCCCGGCGGCGATCGGGACTTGGCCGCTTCCCGGAACGCGGATGGCGATGTGTCCCTGCCGCGCGGCGCTCATCGGCTCGGCAGGTGTGGTGAGGCGGGTTGCCGGATCGTAGACTTCAGCCGAAGCGAGCTCCCGGCCGCCGTCGGTTCCCCCTGCGAACAACACCTTGCCGCCGTCGAGCCGCGTGGCCGTGAAGTGGGCGCGCTCGACCGACATGTGGCCCGCCGGAAGCACGCGGTTCTGTGCCGGGTCGTAGAGATCGATGGAGTCGAGCGCCTGCCCGCCCTCGAAGCCGCCGGCGATGAGGACACCGCCGTCCTCGAGCGCCGCGACAGCGTGCCGCGACCGCGGCGCGGAGAGGATCCCGGGCGCCTGTTCGAATCGCCCTAGCGCCGGG
>JBGPKH010000542.1:0-6288 GCA_041485845.1 Bryobacteraceae bacterium | reverse complement strand
TCAGCCACTTGCCCCCAAAATTGGCTTCGTTCCGTCAACTGACCCCCATCCCGCCCCGGCCGGGTCCCGCCTCCCACCACCGCGCGCCTTGCCGCCACGCGCCGCGCGAGCCCGGCGCACCCGTGGCTCCGACGCCGGCGGCAGTCGGTCCCACCCCAGGATCCACCGTTGAACCCGCGAGTCTCCCGATGACACCAATCCGGTTGGCGATGTTTCCAAGGGCGTGTAGCTTTCGGGCCGCCCCGCCGATAGACCACACAGTGATCGCAAACGTACGCTATCGATGGCTGCGCCTGCTGGCGGGACTCGGGGTTGCCTGGCTGGTCTCGTGCAGCCTCGGATCGCTGCTCGCCCAGAGACCGGGAGTGCTTCCCGTTCTCACGGCCACCGCGACGGTCCGGCAACTGCCCGCGGTCGAGGCACAGCGGGGGTATCCCGTTCACCTGCGCGGGGTGATCACTTATTTCGATTCCGTTGCTCCCAACCTGTTTTTGCAGGACAAGAGCGGCGGTGTTTGGATCCAATGGAGAGCGGATCTGCCGCAGCCGAAGCTGGGACAGGTGGTCGATCTGACAGGCGTGACCACCCAGGCTGGATTCGCCCCCGATGTGTCCGAGCCCCGCTGGAACGTCGTTGGCGAAGCGCCGCTTCCTGAGCCGCGGCGCGTGTCGTTCGAGCGGTTGCTTTCGACTGCCGAGGACGCGCGGCGGGTGGAGGTGGATGCCATCTTGCGCGCCGCTTATATCGAGCCGGGCGGGTCGCGGCTGCGTTTGAAGCTGGCGATGGATGGCGGGAACATCCTCGCGCAGACGCCGGTTTTCGATCGCATTCCCGAGGAGCTGGTCGATTCCCGCGTCCGGGTTCGCGGGGTGGCCGGCGCGATCTTCAATCGCAGGAACCAGATCCTGGGCGTCATCCTGGATGTCCCCGAGTTGCGAGACATCACGGTCCTGGAGCCGGCTCCCGCCGAGCCACTGGATGCTCCCGTACAGCCGGTCGAGCGGTTGCAGAGGTTTCGATATGAGGGCTCGCGCGCGCGGCGGGTTCGGATTCACGGGACGGTTACGGCGGCCCCGCCGGACGGCGGCGTCTTCGTGGCGGATGCCACCGGCGGCATCTACGTCGAGACGCGGGATTCGGAAAAACTCCAACCCGGCGACGTGGTGGATGCCGCCGGGTTTCCGGGCGTGGTGGACAATCGCCCGGCGCTCGAGGACGCCTTGATCCGCAAGACCGGCTCGCAGCCTGCGCCGGCGCCGGCGGTCATCCGCGCCGCCGATGCGTTGCGAGGGAACTACGACTCGGCGCTGGTGAGCCTGGAGGCGCGGCTCGAAGCCATCTCGCAGTTGCCGGGCGAGACCATCCTGGTGCTCCAGGATGGACTTGACGTATTCTCCGCCTTTTCCAAAGGAACGGCGGGCTCCGCGATCCAGAGCTTGCAGGCCGACAGCCGGATTCGGGTGACTGGAATCTGCCTGGTGGAATCGGACGCGGTGGGCAACCCGGTTTCCTTTCGAATCCGATTTCGATCTCGACAGGATGTGGAGGTTCTGGAGTCTCCGCCCTGGCTCTCGCCGCTGCGGGCGATCTGGATCCTTTTGAGCCTGGCATTCTTTATGCTCGGAGCAACCCTTTGGGGATACACCCTGCACCGGCGGGTATTGGCCCAGACCGAGATGATCCGTACCACGCTGGAATCGACGGCGGACGGTATCTTGCAGATCACGGCCGAGGGCGCGATCCGAACCCTCAACCAAAAACTGCTGGACATGTGGCGCATCCCCGCGCCGCTGGCCAAGTCCCGAAACCACCGGCGGATTCTGGAACATGTGGCATCCCAATTGAAAAGGCCGGAGCCCTTTCTCGCCATGGTTGTGCAACTCCGCAGCCGGCCGGCTTCACACGATGGCGTCGTGGAATTGGCGGATGGACGGGTATTCGAGTTCCACTCGGAACCGCAGAGGATCTCGGGGAAGTACAGCGGATGCGTATGGGATTTCCGCGACATCACGGGACGAATTCTGGTGGAGCGGGAGCTGCTGCAGGCCAAGATTGCGGCGGAAGCCGCCAACCGGGCCAAGAGTGACTTTCTTGCCAACATGAGCCATGAAATCCGCACGCCGATGAACGGCGTGATCGGTATGACGGGCCTGCTGCTGGACACGCCCCTGAGCGCGGAGCAGAGAGACTGTGCGGAGACCGTGCGCGCGTCGGGAGAAGCGCTGCTCACGGTCATCAACGACATTCTGGATTTCACCAAGATCGAAGCCGGGAAGCTGGAAATCGAGTCGCTGGCTTTCGATCTTCGGATGGTAGTCGAAGATGTGCACGAAATGGTGGCGCCCAGGTTGGAGGACAAGCGTCTCGATCTGCTTTTTCGATACCCACCCGATATGCCACGGCGGTTCCTGGGCGATGCCGGCAGAATCCGCCAGGTGCTGATCAATCTCGTGGGCAACGCCGTGAAGTTCACTCGCGACGGCTATGTTCTCACGACCGTGGAGGTCCAAGCCCGGGACGCCGGCCGCGGACGATTGCGGGTCTCGGTGCGCGATACCGGCCCGGGCATTCCCGGCGAAAAGATCGCTCTCCTCTTTGAGAAGTTCAGCCAGTTGGACAACTCGACCACGCGGAAATTCGGAGGCACCGGATTGGGTCTGGCGATTTCCAGGCAACTGGTGGAGCTGATGGGAGGCGCGATCGGCGTCGAGAGCCGGCCCGGCGAGGGCGTCACCTTCTGGTTCACTCTGGATTTGCCTTTGGACACCCAGCCCCAAGCCGCTTCTTTTCCAAACGCCGATCTGCGAGGTGTACGATCGCTCATCGTGGACGACAACGAGTTGAGAAAGCGCGAGCTTCACGAGCGGATTGCGAGCTGGGGAATGCGTAACGGAAGCGGTGTTTCGGCGGACGAGGTTCTGCCGGCGATTCGCGCGGCGAGAGAGAGTGGAGACCCGTTCGAGTTTGTGTTCGTCGATCGTGAGATGTCCGGGACGGACGGAGCCGCGTTGGCTGCGGCCATCAAATCCGATCCGCAAGCCCGCGATACGGCGGTGGTCCTGCTCGCGTCGCGCCGGTGTGGGGCGGCATCGAACCCGAATGGCGCAGCGGCGGCCGATGCCTGTCTCGTCAAGCCGGTGCGGGAATCGCAGCTTTGGAATACCCTGGCAACCCTGCGATCGCGGAGATTGGGCCAGGCGCCCGAGCGCGTCGCCGGTCCTGTGGATCGGGCGGCGAACATGAGGCAAGCGCTGCTCGAACGCTTTGGCGGCTCGCCGCACCGCGTCCTGGTAGCGGAAGACAACGTCGTCAACCAGAAGGTCGCGGCGAGAATGCTCGAAGGTCTCGGTCTGCGCGTGGACATTGCGGTCAACGGCCGTGAGGCGGTGGCCATGTTCGACGCGCAACCCTACGAGGTCGTCTTCCTCGACTGCCAGATGCCGGAGATGGACGGCTACGAAGCCGCGAAGGAGATCCGGCGCCGCGAGCGGGCGGACAGCCGCGCTGCCGTGATCGCCATGACCGCCGACGCCATGGCGGGTTGTAAGGAGCACTGCCTCGAGGCCGGCATGGACGACTATATCTCCAAGCCGGTCAGGATGGAGGACCTGTTCGAGGCGCTCGGGAGGTGGCTGCCTCGGGGTCGGTTACCGACCCATCCGCTGCAATAAGTCCTGGAACCGCGGGAAAGGACGGGCGCGTCGAATGACCGGATAATACCCGGATAATAGAAGGAGTGGCGCTCCTCGAACCGCGCGAATCCGGACTGTACTGCCCGGCGGGGGATTTCTTCATCGATCCCGCGGCGCCCGTGGATCGCGCGGTGGTCACCCACGCCCACTTCGACCATGCCTGCCCCGGCTCGCGCACCTACCTCACCGCGCGAGCCGGCGAAGCGCTGCTGCGGGAGCGGGCCGGCGCGCAAGCCTCCATTCAGCCGGCCGATTACGGCGAGCCGCTGACTCTCGGGGAGGTGCGCGTGTCGCTGCACCCGGCGGGGCACATCCTGGGCTCCGCGCAGGTCCGTCTGGAGCAGGGCGGGGAAGTCTGGGTGGTTTCCGGCGACTACAAGCTGGCTCCGGATCCCACGTGTGCGCCGTTCGAACCGGTGCGCTGCCATACGTTTGTCACCGAATCTACGTTCGGATTGCCGATCTTCCGGTGGCCGGTCGAGGCTGAGGTCATGGACTCGGTCCACGGCTGGTGGCGGGCCAACCAGGAGGCCGGCAAGGTCAGCCTGTTGTTCGCTCACGCGCTGGGTAAGGCGCAGCGCGTGCTCGCCGCCATCGATGGCGGCATCGGTCCGATTCATGTCCATGAGTCCGTGGAGCGGCTCAACGAGATCTACCGGAGCCAGGGGATCGCCCTTCCGCTTACGAGCTCGAACGAAGATCGGCGGGCGCTCATCATCGCGCCGCCTTCCTGCCAGGGATCGGCATGGACCCGCCGATTGGGCAGCGTTTCGACGGCTCTGGCTTCCGGTTGGATGCGCATCCGCGGGACGAGGCGCCGCCGTTCTCTGGACCGCGGATTTGTCCTCTCCGACCATGCCGATTGGCCGGCGCTTCTGCGCGCCATCGAGGAAACGCGCGCCGAGACGGTTTGGGTGACGCACGGCTACCGCGCTCCGTTGGTCCGCTGGCTTCACGAGCACGGCCGCCAGGCGCTGGCCGTTGCGACGCCCTTCGAGGAGGCCCGATCGTGAACATGGCGCTGTGCGGGAGTGCCGCCCGAGCTCGGCGGGCAAGACCGGTCCCCCCGGTCGCGGCTCAGCAAGCGTTTCCGAGCCGCGGCCAAAGGGAACGGAGTTGCGGGAGTTTCCGCTCCTTGGTACTGGCGGCCGCGCCGGCCGAAGACGCCGGATGGGCCCCAGAACCGGAGGCCCGATCGTGAAGGCCTTCGCCGAGTTGTACGCCGCGCTGGACGAGACTACCAAGACCAACGAAAAGGTGGCGGAGCTCACGCGGTACCTGGCGGCCGCGCCGCCGGAGGACGCTGCCTGGGCCATGCACTTTCTCATCGGCCGGCGCCCCAAGCGGCTGCTGGAATCGCGCAAGCTGGCGCAGTGGGCCATCGAGCAGGCGGGTGTGCCCGACTGGCTGTTCGCCGAGAGCCACCACGCGGTCGGCGATTTCGCCGAGACCATCGCCCTGCTGCTGCCGCCCGCCGCGGTTTCCACCAACCTGCCGCTGCACTATTGGGTCGAGGAGCGACTGCTGCCCATGCGAAACGCCGATGACGAGACGCGGCGCGCCTGGCTGGTCTCGGCGTGGCGCGAGATGGATGAGCGGCAGAGATTCGCCTGGAACAAGCTGATCACGGGCGAATTTCGCGTGGGTGTTTCGCAGAGCCTCGTGGTGCGCGCCCTGGCCGAGGTCAGCGGCGCCTCGACCGAGGCGGTCGCCCACCGCCTGATGGGCGCTTGGCAGCCGACGCCTGAATTCTGGAAGCAGTTGGTCGCCCCCGAGACTCGCGATGCCGACGTCAGCCGCCCGTACCCGTTCTTCCTCGCCTACCCGCTCGAGGGCAAGGTCGAAGACCTGGGGCACATCGGCGATTGGCAGGTGGAGTGGAAGTGGGACGGCATTCGCGCGCAGCTCATCCGCCGTCAGTGGCGGACGTTTCTGTGGTCGCGCGGCGAGGAGTTGATCACGGATAGATTCCCCGAGCTCGAAGCGCTGGGCGCGCTGCTCCCCGAAGGCACGGTGTTCGATGGCGAAATCCTCCCGTGGAAGGATGGCGCGCCGCTGCCGTTCGCCCAGATGCAGCGGCGCATCGGACGCAAAATGCTGGGGAATCGAATTCTCGCGGAAGTGCCAGTAGTGCTCATGGGTTATGACCTGTTGGAAGCGGCGGGCGTGGACTTCCGCGAGCGGCCGCTGGAGGAGCGTCGCGCCCGGCTCGCTGCGCTCGCGCCGCGGGACAGCGCACTGTTGCTCTCGCCGCTCGTGGAGGCCCGCTCGTGGGAGGAACTGGCGCTGCTCCGTCAGGAATCGCGCGAACGCAAAGTGGAAGGCTTCATGCTCAAGCGGCGCGACTCGCCGTATCGCGTGGGCCGCCGCAAGGGCGATTGGTGGAAGTGGAAGATCCAGCCGTACTCCGTGGACGCGGTGCTGATTTACGCGCAGCCGGGGAGCGGCCGCCGCGCCAGCCTGTTCACGGACTACACCTTCGGGATCTGGGACAACGGCAAGCTGGTGCCGTTTGCCAAGGCCTATTCCGGGTTGAGCGATGAAGAGATTCGCGAAGTGGACGCGTTCGTGCGCCGCAACACGGTGGAGAAGTTCG
>JBGPKH010000541.1:0-6320 GCA_041485845.1 Bryobacteraceae bacterium | reverse complement strand
GTGTAAACTATGTCGCCGGTCTAAAGTGTAAACGATGTCCCCGGCCGGTCAACCGATACCGGCCAGATGAGGCAGAATATCAATATCCAGGTGGGCCAAATTAGACGATCGAAGTGGGCCAAGCCGGAGTATCGAACTCAATCTGAAGATTCGGGTAATCAACGTCGTCGATCTGATGAAGCTGCAGTCTAAGAGCGAGCACCCGCACGGGCTGAGCGACACGGATTAGGATTCGCTTTTCACCAAAGATAAGCACATCATCTTCGGCTTTCATGGATACCCGTGGCTGGTCCATCGATTGACCTACCGCCGCACCAACCGAAACCTCCACGTCCGGGGCTACAAGGAAGAGGGGACGATCACGACGGCCTTCGATATGAGGGTGCAGAATGACCTGGACCGCTTCCACCTGGTGCAGGACGTGATTGATCGGCTACCGCACCTGGGGTCCAAGGGAGCGTACCTGAAGCAGGCAATGCAGGACAAGCTCATTGAGCACAAGCGCTACATCGACAAGCACGGGCGGGACTTGCCGGAGATTCGAAACTGGAAATGGAGCCGGGGCGACATGCAGGAGGGGAATCCGCCCGCTGACAACACGCGCGTCCCTGAGCCGAAGTGACGGTGGATACCGGGAGAGGAGTTCAGAATGCCCATACAACTCAATGAAGAAGACGGCGGAAAGATACTCGTCGTCCACATCAGCGCGAAGCTGACAAAAGCAGACTACGAGCACTTTGTGCCCGAGTTCGAGCGACTCGTCCAGCAGCACGGAAAACTGCGCCTGCTGTTCGACATGACTGATTTCCACGGCTGGGACGCCGGCGCGCTGTGGGAGGACATCAAGTTCGATATTAAACACTTCGCCGACATCGAACGGCTCGCGATGGTCGGGGAAAAACAGTGGCAGCACGGGATGGCGACGTTCTGCAAGCCGTTCACGAGCGCGACAATCCGATATTTCGATCACGCTGACGCCACTGAGGCACGGAAGTGGTTGGGCGAAGTGTAGGGGATTGGAAGTGGAGCACTCACAAATGAATGCACAAGAGCTTATAGCCACAGCGAGGGCGTTGGTCGCCGGCGACAAGGGTCTGCTTGCGATGGACGAAAGTACTCCGACCTGCAACAAACGATTCGCCAAGTGGGGCATTCCCCAGACCGAAGAGGCTCGGCGCGCCTATCGGGAGTTGATTGCGACCGCACCCGGTCTCGGAGAGTCCATTAGCGGCGCAATCCTTTATGACGAAACCATCCGCCAGAAGAAGAAGGACGGCACTCCCTTTGTGAAGGTCCTTGCCGATGCGGGAATCATTCCCGGAATCAAGGTGGACACCGGGGCGAAGGACCTGGCCGCTCATCCTGAGGAGAAAATCACGGAAGGACTGGACGGCTTGCGCGCCCGCCTGGCTGAGTACTTTCAGATGGGCGCACGTTTTGCCAAGTGGCGCGCGGTGATTGCCGTGGGCGATGGCATTCCCAGCCGGGGCTGCATCGAGGCCAACGCACAGGCGTTGGCTCGCTATGCCGCGTTGTGCCAGGAAGCAGGACTGGTCCCCGTCGTCGAACCGGAAGTGCTCATGGACGGCGACCATACCATGGAGCGGTGTCACGAGGTAACGGAGGAAGTGCTCCGAACGGTATTCACCCAGCTATACGCCCAACGGGTGATGCTGGAGGGTATGATCCTGAAGCCCAATATGGTGCTTCCGGGATCGACCTGCCCCACGCAAGAAACGGTGGACGCCGTGGCCGACACCACGGTGAGGTGCCTCTTGCGGGCCGTCCCGGCCACCGTTTCGGGGATTGCGTTCTTGTCGGGCGGCCAATCCGCCGAACTGGCCTCGGCCCGTTTGAATGCCATGAATGTCCGATTCAAGTCGCGGTTGCCTTGGGCGTTGGCATTTTCGTTTGCCCGCGCCATTCAGCAACCGGCTTTAGAGATTTGGCGAGGCCAAGAGGCGAACGTGTCGGCGGCCCAGCAAGCTCTGAATCACCGGGCCAGGTGCAACCGGGCGGCGCGTCGGGGCGAATACAGTGTCGCGATAGAAAAGAATCAGCGCGCGAAGCCGCGTGCGCTCCAGGTGGACCAGGCGCTTGCCTGCGTCGACTTTGGGGAGTGTGCTGGCGGTCTGCTGGCGCCCGTGATGGAATCCACGACGCCCGTGGAACGCGAGCGGCTCTTTCACTGTGAACAGTTTTGGTTGTCGCGACTGCACGGAGACTCACCGTTTACCGTCGGTGCCGCGGGTGTGCCGAGAGTGCTGGTATGCATCGAAGGCACCGGCCAGGTCGAGCACGGCGGCTCTACTTATGCTGTCGGAAAAGGCGAGGTGTTTCTGTTGCCGGCGGTAGCCGGACCGTGTTCTTTTCGGCCGAGCAGCACCGTGAGCGTGTTGGAAATCGAGATACCGGATGAAAAAGCTGATCGTGTTTGACCTGGACGGCACACTGGCCGAAAGTAAGTCATCTCTTGATGCCGAAATGTCGCGACTGCTCGGTGACCTTCTCGGCATTGTCAAGGCAGCCGTGATATCCGGAGGCGATTGGCCGCAGTTTGAAAAACAGGTGCTCTCCCATCTTCCCCATGACGCAAGCCTGGCGAATTTATCTATCCTGCCCACATGTGGAACCAAGTTCTTCCGCTACGCAGGGGACTGGAAAAAGATCTATTCCGAAGACTTCGCAGCAAGTGAAAAGGAGAAGATCGTCAGTTCTCTCAAGAAGGCGGTCGAGCAAGCCGGCTTCCAAGCCAAAAAGGTCTGGGGGGAAGTGATTGAAGACCGGGGAAGCCAGATCACGTTCTCGGCACTCGGCCAGCAGGCGCAGTTAGAAGAAAAGAAGAAATGGGATTCCGATTTTGCTAAGCGGAAGAAGATCAAAGCGATTCTCGACACGTTGATCCCCGAGTTTTCCGTCCGCATGGGCGGCGCGACGTCCATAGATGTCACCAAACCGGGCATAGATAAAGCCTACGGAGTCAGAAAACTAAGAGACGTTCTTGGCATTTCATTGAAAGAAATGATTTTCATTGGCGATGCCCTGTTCGCGGGCGGGAACGACTATCCGGCCGAACAGGCAGGTGTTGTTTCTATTCCGGTTCAGGGTCCCCACGAGACGAAGCGAGTTGTCGAAGCAATCATCGCTTGTCTGTCGGATCACGGTCAGGAAGCGTTGAAGCTATGAGGAAACTCTGATGGTTGGATTCAAGTTACAGCGCCTCGGCATGTTGATGGAGCCGGAACCGGGTAATCCCCAGGAGATTGAAGGTGTCCTGAATCCGGCCGCCGTTCGCGGCCCCGATGGTCAACTCTACCTATTCCCTCGGCTGGTTGCGAAGGGGAACTACTCGCGCATCGGCATTGCACGAGTGCGGTTCAATGAAGCCGGCGATCCGGCGGGCGTCGAGCGTCTCGGCATCGCACTGGAGCCGGAAGCCGATTATGAGCAGCGGCCCGACGGCGGCGGTGGCTGCGAGGATCCTCGAATCACGTTCGTGGAACCGCTCCAGCGCTACATGATGACTTATACTGCGTTTTCGTCCCAAGGCCCGCGGATCGCCCTGGCCCAATCGGCTGACCTTTTCCATTGGCAGCGTGTGGGGCTCGCGACTTTTGGCCAGTATCACGGCACCGAGATCGGCGACGTGGATGACAAAGACGCCAGCCTGTTCCCCGTCGCCATTCCGAATCCATCCGGGCATCCGGAACTGGCCATGCTCCACCGGCCGCTT
The DNA here is from genome assembly GCA_041485845.1 of Bryobacteraceae bacterium. Classification (GTDB taxonomy): domain Bacteria; phylum Acidobacteriota; class Terriglobia; order Bryobacterales; family Bryobacteraceae; genus OMOG01. The sequence goes on along the minus strand of JBGPKH010000541.1, from coordinate 2,587 downwards.
TTTCCCGGCACCCGGCCGGAGGAAACCGCCTGCCACCCCGCGTCCCGTGATGTGGATCTCGACCGGGAAAGCATCTGGATTTCCTACTGCCCGATGACCTTGGTGGCCAGTGAACCATATCACCTCGGCCACTTTGCCTGCCATCACCGCCTCGCGACTCCCGTGTCGCCCTGGGAACGGCTGAAAATCGGCGGTGGAACTCCGCCCATCATGACCCGGCACGGCTGGCTGATCGTTTACCACGGGGTGAGCGAAGTGGTGGAGTCGAGCAACGGCGGACACCACTTATGCTACTCGGCCGGGGTGATGGTGCTCTCGAAGGAGCATCCGCGCATGATCCGCTATCGTTCGGCGGATCCGGTGTTGACGCCGGTGCTGCCGCAAGAACGCCACGGAGCAGTCCCCAACGTCGTGTTCCCCACCGGCATCGACCGGCGCAATGATCTTGGCTCACCCGACCGATTCGACGTCTACTATGGAATGGCCGACAATAGGATTGGCGTGGCCCGCCTTGACCTGCCGGATTTCCTGCCGCCGCGAGGAGTCGCCGACCCGCCGGAAGGAAAAGTGTAAGGCAATCATGGAGAACAAAGCATCTCCTTCGAACCTTGGCGCGGTGGTCTCGGTGCGCGGCAGCGTCATATATAGATGTACGGTTCGATGCACATTTGCCGCCTATCTACTCGCTGCTGCACGCGAAGGGCGGGGAAATTGCCATCGAGGTGTTGGCTCAACTCGACGCGCATCGCGTGCGTGGAATCGCGCTGACCCCCACCGAAGGCCTGGTCCGCGGCGTCGCGGTGGAAGACACGGGCGGGCCGTTGAAGGCGCCAGTCGGCAAGGGCACTCTCTCGCGAATGTTCGACGTTTTCGGGAACGCCATCGACCGCCAGGCGGCGCCGGCAGATGTCCAATGGCGCACAGTCCATCGGGCCCCGCCGCCCTTAGCGCGGCGTACCACCAAATCCGAGATCTTCGAGACGGGGATCAAGGTCATCGATGTGCTGGTGCCGCTCGAGCGCGGCGGCAAAGCGGGTCTGTTCGGCGGGGCCGGCGTGGGCAAGACGGTACTGCTCACCGAAATGATCCACAACATGATCGAGCACCAGAAGGGCGTCAGCATTTTTTGCGGTATAGGTGAACGATGTCGTGAAGGCGAGGAACTTTACCGCGACATGAAAGAGGCAGGCGTACTGCCGAACATGGTGATGGTGTTCGGACAGATGAACGAACCGCCGGGCAGCCGTTTCCGCGTGGGCTACGCGGCGCTGACGATGGCCGAATATTTCCGGGACGACGAGCACCGCGACGTGCTGCTGCTGATCGATAATATTTTCCGCTTCATCCCGGCCGGCATGGAGGTTTCCGGCTTGATGGGCCAAATGCCATCGCGCCTGGGCTATCAGCCCACGATGGGCACCGAGCTATTATATCGCGGCTGGAGGAACGCATCGCCAACACCGACGCCGGGTCCATTACGTCGATTCAGGCGGTGTATGTGCCGGCGGACGATTTGACCGACCCCGCGGCGGTGCACACTTTCTCGCATCTCTCGGCGTCCATCGTGCTTTCGCGCAAGCGGGCGAGTGAAGGACTTTACCCGGCTATCGATCTGCTGCAATCCAGCTCCAAAATGGCCACGCCCGGCATCGTCGGAAAACGGCATTATCTCCTGGCGCAGGAAATCAGGCGGACGCTCGCGCAGTACGAAGATCTAAAGGACATCATCGCCATGCTCGGCTTGGAACAACTGGCGCCAGAAGACCGCAACGTAGTCGCCCGCGCCCGGCGGCTGGAGCGATTCCTCACCCAACCATTCTTCGCCACCGAGCAGTTTAGCGGCATCAAGGGAAAACTCGTCAGTCTCAGAGACTCACTCGATGGATGCGAACGAATCCTGCGCGATGAATTCAAGGACTACCCAGAGAGCGCGCTCTACATGATCGGGGCAATTGACGAAGCGAAGGGAAAGGCCAAAAACGGCAAGGCTGCGGCTAAAGCCGAACCTGGGCCCAAAACCGAGGGCAACGGCGATTCGAAGCCCGCCGCCGATTCCAAGCCAAAAGCCAAGTCCGAACCGCCGCCGAAGCCTGAGCCGAAACCTGAACCGGAGGTGAAACATGCAGCAGCCGACGCTCATGAATCTTAAGGTCCTCCTGCCGTTCCAAATCTTTGCCGAGAAGACCGGCGTTTCACGCATCGTTGCGGAGACCCGCGCGGGGTCGTTCGGACTTTTGCCACATCGGCTTGACTGCGTCGCGGCGCTCGCGCCCGGAATTCTGATCTATGAAAACGAGGCCGAGGGCGAGGTTTACGTAGCCGTCGATGAAGGGGTGCTGGTCAAGACCGGCTTGGACGTGCTCGTCTCCGTGCGCAACGCAATTGCCGGAACGGACCTCAGCCAACTACATGCGGCCGTAAAGCGGGAGTTCCTGAACCTGGACGAACAGGAGCAGAGCGTCCGCTCGGTGATGGCGAGAATGGAGAGCGATTTCGGGTTCTTCGCTATTTGGTGTGGGTTGCAATGACAGATTCCATTGACCCAGAACGCCTCGGCTTCGAGGAAGAGGTCGTCGACAACCGGTGG
>JBGPKH010000540.1:0-6337 GCA_041485845.1 Bryobacteraceae bacterium | reverse complement strand
GGGGGAAGACCGGCTGCATCTGGATGAGGTGTCTGGCCGGCGCGGCTACCGTGGGAGCATCCACACCCATGATGCTGGGGCTGATGACGATCAGCATCAGGGAGCTGAGCAGGCCAGTGGCGAGTCCCCAAACGGCGCCTTCGGTGGTGAAGCGTCTCCAGAAGATCGAGAGCAGGATGACCGGCAGATTGGCCGAAGCCGCTGCGGCGAAGGCCAGCGCGACCAGCAACGCAACATTGAACGTCGGCCCGAGTACGATGGCGATGGCGATGGCCACCGCACCCACCACGAATGCGGTGATGCGCGCCACGCGGACCGACGCCTGGGGATTGTTCTGCACCCAGGTGGTGGCCAGCATGTACGCTCGGATTCTCTCATTGGCCGGTGCACCGCTCCTACGGTCGCGACTCCGAATTATGTAGCGGCGGGATTATTGCGACGGCGCGTAGTATCCCGCGCGCCAGTGGGCGCGCAGTTTGGGGAGGCCGCGCGGCGGAACCACCACGACCTGCACGCCGTGGTAGCGTCCATCGCGCTGCTGGTTGGTGGGCGAGAAGCCCAGGACGTAGCGGTTGCGCAGGTCGATGCCGATTCTCAGCGCGATGTCGGGCAGCTCCATCGGGTTGGCTTCATAGAGGCGGCCGCCGGTCTCCTCGGCGATGTGACTCAGGAGGCTGGGACCGCCGATCTCCTCGGACGAAGCGAAGCCTCCAAAGACTCCGATGGCGTAGATCAGGGTGTCGCTTTCGCGCACCACGTCCCGGACCTCGGCTACGGTGTACCGGCTGTGGTTATCGCCGCCGTCGGAGATGACCAGGAGCGCTTTCTTATTGCGCTTGGATTTTTTCATCTCGTGGAGCGCCAGGTAGATGGCGTCGAGCAGGGCGGTGGAGCCTTTGGAGCGCGAAAAGACGAGCTGGCTTTCGATGCGTCCGGTATCCTGGGTGAGCGGCACTTCCAGGCGCGGCGAGTTGTCGAACTCCACGAGGAAGAATTCGTCTTCGGGGTTGGCGGTTTTGAAGAACTCGCGGGCGGCCATGCGGGAACGCCTCAGCTTGTCCCCCATGCTGCCGCTGGTGTCGAAGACCAGCCCCACGGCAACCGGTTCGTCGTCCATGGCGAACTGGGTGATGGCTTGCTCGATCTTGTCGTCGAACAGGCGGAAGTTTTCCTTGTCGAGGCCGGACACCGGGCGGTTCAGCGCGTCGTTCACGCTCACCGGGACGAGCACGAGCGTGGTGTCGACGCGGAGGGTGGGTTGGGGTAGCGGTTCCTTGGGGACGCCTTTTGCGCGCGGCTGAATCGTGACCTGGGCCAAGGACGCCAGCGCGGCCATCAGACCGAGTCCGGTGAGCAGTCCGACGATTCGCCGCGAGGCCATGCGCAGCCCTCCGGAGAGTATTGTACTCCGGGGGGATAGTGGGGACAGGATAGCTCGAAAGAACTACCTGACTGAAGTAACCTGGGGCGCCCGGCAGCGCGCCGAAAAAGCATAGGAGGGAACATGCTCAAGTGGAAACACCTGTCTGGGGCGCTTGTGCTTTGCGTTATCGGAAACGGGGTTGGCAGCGCACAGGATCGAACGTGCTGGCTGCGCGACGGCGCCTCACCGGCTCCTTCGCTGGTCTATCTTCTTTGCGAACAGGGCGCGTTTCTGGTGACGAACGATGGCGGGGCGAACTGGTCCACGCACGAGATCAAGACCAACGGACATCTACGGAACCTCGACTTCATCGACGCGGCTCACGGTTTTGCGGTGGGCGACCGCGGGCTGCTGATGGCCACGGCGGATGGCGGCAAGACCTGGGAAGCGCGCAAGACGGACCTGAAGGAGAACCTGACGGCCATTCAATTCATCGGCCAGTCGGGGTGGGCATCGGGGTACGATGGCGTGATCATTCACTCGGCCGACGGCGGACGAACCTGGGCTCCCCAGCGGACGGGAACCAAGGAATCGCTGGATAGCATTTTCTTTGCCGATCAGGACCACGGCTGGGCGGTGGGATGGGCGGGCACCATTCTGCGCACCACGGATGGCGGGAAAACGTGGCAGGCGGTGAAGTCCGACGCGGCGATGTGGTCGTTGAGCTCGGTGTACTTTCGCGACGCAAAGAACGGCTGGATAGCGGGCTTCGCGGGGTCGATTCTCCGCACCAAAGACGGCGGCGTCACGTGGCAGGCACAGGCCAGCCCGGCCAAGACATGGCTCACAGCGGTGACCTTCGACAAGTCGAACCGCGGCTGGATCGCGGCCGACGATTGCATTCTGGTAAGCGAAGACGGCGGGGAAAGCTGGAAGCGAATCAACGTGGACGATTTGCTCTTTGTAGCGCAGTTCGTGCCGGTGAACGGATCGCTCTGGGCCGTGGGCCAACTGGGTGTGATGCAACTGACCGACGGCCTAAAGTGGAAGAGGATGGAGAACCTGGTGGTGGACGATCCTACCAGGGACACAGGCGCGGCCACGGCTGCGACCGGCAGCAAGCCGAATTGACGATGCAACGCGGTGCGCTGCCTACTTTCTCGCCACCAGCACACGCGAGGGATAGCCCGTCTGGCGCACCAGGCGATCCTGGAGAATCTCGAACCTGGCCGACTCGATCAGGTCGGGCACCCGTTGTTCTACCTGCCGTCCCCAGAATGCGGGCGCGACTTTGCTACCCAGCTTGTAGATGGCGTTGAACACCGGCGTGTTCTGGCCGATCAGCACCAGGGTGAGGCGGCCGCGGTCGCGCAGGACCCGGCGGAACTCCCGTAAGATTCCCACGATGTCGTCGCCGGAAAGCAACTCCAGCATGTAACAGCAGAAGACGGCGTCGAAGGATTCGTTGCGGAACGGCATGTGCCGGGCGTCCACCGCCTGGCAATGTGTCCGGGCGGAAGGGAACTTGCGCCGCGCGGAGCGTTGCGTACGGGCCGCCATATTCGGAGAGAGATCCACTCCGATGGTGGCGCCGTTGCCGTTGGCACGGACTAAACGCCGGAACATTTCCCCCGAGCCGGTAGCTACTTCCAAAACTTTCATGCCATCGCGAACGCCCGACGCTTCGAGGGCGCACTGGTGCGCTCGCGAGTGAAACAGCAGGGTGGAAACGGGGTAGACCGCCGCCATCCGATCGTAAACGCGTCGCGTTCTTTCGGCAAGGGTCGCGGGCAGCCCGTTCACCGGCCAGTCGCTGACGGACTCTTCCAGTCTGTTCAAGGTGTCTCCTCAATCCACTTGTATTCTCATGAGACGGCTGCCAGGTCGGGCTGTAATTCCGGCATCTCGATCTGGATGCAGGTGCCCTGTCCCGGCTGGCTGTCGATCCACATGCGGTAGTCGTTTCCGAACAGCACCTTCAACCGTTCGTTTACATTGCTGACGCCGATTCCCTGGTCCAGCAGGCTGGCGAGTCTGGCTTCGGGAATGCCGATTCCGTCGTCCTCCACCAGCAGATGCAGTTTCGATTCGCTGCGGCGGGTGCGGATCCGAATGGTCCCACCCTCCACCTTGCTGCTCAGCCCGTGTTTGATCGAATTTTCCACCAGCGGTTGCAGCAGCATACTGGGCACGATCATATCCAGCGTATCGGCATCCACGTCCTTTTCGAATCGTAGCTTATCACCAAACCGCACTACTTCTATTGAAAGATAATCCTCGATGAAGCTCAACTCATCGCGCAGCGGGCTGAAGTTCTCGTGCTTGCGCAGCAGACGCCGCAATACCTTGGAGAGCTTCACTACCATTATGCGCGCCTGGTTGGGGTCGGTGCGAATCAGCGAGGACACCGAATTCAGCGTGTTGAACAGGAAATGCGGATTGATCTGGCTGGTGAGGGCGGCGAGGCGCGCCTCCACCAGGAGCCGCTCCTGCTCCTCGAGTTTTTTCTCGTTGCGCGTGCTGTTCCAGATCTTGAGGGGAATCGCCACCGCAAAGAGCGTGGAGAGGAAGATGGCGACGGTAGTGGGCACATTGGGAGGGTCTGCATCGGCCGATACCTGCCTCAGTCCCACTGCCCAGCGCAGGGCCTCCGCCACTAAAATGCCGGCGGGGAATACCAGATGAAACGCGGTGCGCCGGTAATCCTTGCTCTCCTTGAAGAAGCGGTAGATGTTGAGATCGAAGAACGGCGAGAAACGCCAAATCTCCTCCGTGTTGGGCGCTATGTCGCGCAACAGCCCGCCCAAAACCCCGACGCCCGCGAGCAGGGGCATGGTCAGATACTCGCCGCCGTGGATGAAGGCCGGCAGGGAGATGAGCACGCCGGAGAGCAGGCCGGTGACGTAACCGCCCATGATTCCGGCGATGAGGCTGCCTTCCAGTCCGAGGTCGGCGGCCTGATAGGCGGTCTGATAATAGGGACGGCTGAAGACGCGAACCGCCACGCCGGCGGCGAAGACAATCGAGAGCCACAGGGATAGCGCGAGCCGCTGATTCATGGTGCGGTTTTCCCGCATCAGCATGGATTTGAAACTGTTCGACCTCGCCAGGATACTGGCAATCGACGCCATCACGCCGAGCTTCAACAGCAGCGGAACCAGGTAGCTTTCGAGCATTCGGTGTCGGAAGCTATTATAATAAAAGCATTAAGGTTCCCAGTAGCCAAGCATGAACAATTCTTCCGCGCTGCGGCTCCGGAAAGTGGCAGAAGCGGATTTTCCGACGCAATTCGGGCAATTCCGGATCTACGGGTTTGAAGGCCTTTCCGGCGACCGGCTCGAAGAGGCGGTAGTGCTGAAGATGGGCGAGCTCGCGGCCGGCGATCCCCCCTTAGTCCGTATTCATTCGCAGTGTCTCACGGGGGACGTGTTTCACAGCTTGCGCTGCGATTGCCGCGCGCAGCTCGACATCGCCATCGAGAGCGTCGCCCAGGAAGGCCGCGGACTGCTGATCTACGAGTTACAGGAGGGCCGCGGCATCGGCCTGCTGAACAAGCTGCGCGCCTACGAGCTGCAGGACCAGGGCGCGGATACGGTGGAGGCCAACCAGCGGCTGGGATTCGATTCCGATCTGCGCAGCTACGAACTGCCGGCGGCGATCCTGCAATATTTCGGATTGAAAGCGGTGCGGCTGCTCTCCAATAATCCGGAAAAGGTGGACGCCGTGGCCAGGGCGGGAGTGGAGGTGGTGGAGCGAGTGCCCTGCGTGGCGGACGTGGTGGACACGCGGGAAGCCTACCTGCGCACTAAGAAAGAAAAGATGGGGCACCTGCTGGGATAGCGGCCGATGAAAGCAGCAAGCTGGCCGATTGGCAATCGGCCGCAGGTTGTCAACCTGCCCCACAAACTGCGTTGATTACGTTCAGAATTCTGCGTGTATCGATCGTATTTCTTGCCGCGTCTAAGTAAACGTGAGTACAAACCGCGGCCTCGCGGGATAAAATACTAACAAGGGAATGAAACTCGCAGTTCTGTTCTTCCTGAGCCTCGCGCCACTGGGTCAGGCCGGCGCCCCCGGTTATTTCGTTCCGGCACACCGCGTGTCCGGAATCGGAGTGGCGCGCGACGATATTTCGGACGACCTTCTTGCGGTCCGCACGGGCCTCATGATTCAGTCGCAGACCTTCGGGATTCTGCGCGACCCTCTGGCGGTGGCCGGGGCGAAGCGCATCACCAATCCAAAACTACAGGGACTGTTTCGCGCGGCGGCGCAGCGCAGTGGATGGCCGGCCTCGCTGATCGAAGCGATCGCGTACCTCGAAAGCTGGGGCGAGCCCAAGGCGGAGAGCCCGGCCGGGCCAAGGGGGATCATGCAGATCTCCGCGGCCACGGCCCGCTCCATGGGCTTGAAGGTGCAAGTGATTACCCGGTACAAGGTCACGCGCGACAAGGTGCTGGCGCCAGGCGCCAAGGGCAAGAAGCCGAAATACAAGACGATCACCCGCAAGACCCCCTACGTGGTGGGCGTGCGCGACGACCGCCTGGTCCCAGAGCGAGCCATTCCCGCGGCGGCCACCTACCTGGCCGGCCTGGAACAGAAGTTCGGCGGACGGGACTGGGCCGTGTTCGCCTATCACTGCGGCGCGGGCTGCGTGGCGGAAATGCAGGAACTGACACGCCGCGCGCGTGGTATCCCCAAAGACCAGGTGACTGTGCCGCGCATGTTCTTTTCCGCCAACCCCGCGTGGAACCGCGAGCTATACGAAGCCATACAGCAGCAGATGCAGCGCGACTTTTCGCCGACTTACTATTTCCGGATCATGCGGGCGCAGCAGTTACTGGCGCTCTACCGGCGAGACCCGGACGCCTTCGTCTCCCTGGCCCAGCAGTATCGCAGCGAGTTCGTCTCGGCGGGGCGCGCGCCGCACCGGCTCTCGGTCTGGCTGAAGCGGGACGACCTGGTGTTTCGCAGTTG
>JBGPKH010000539.1:0-6342 GCA_041485845.1 Bryobacteraceae bacterium | reverse complement strand
GGAACGGCGAACAGAGTCCCTTGGTGTACGTAGACCAGGTGGCCGCTGGGCAGGTAACGACCGAAGTATCCCCCGCGCTGCACCACTTTGGTCTGTCCGGTCTTGAGGGTCAGGACTTCGATGTTGGCATCGTCGAACGCGTTGGCATTGGGGCTGGAGGTGAGGAGGACCGCTTCGCCCCCGGGCAGAACCTGCGGCCAGCGTCGCGAGTTCCCGCCCTGTGCTTCCGGCTTGACTAGAGGCTGCGGCGTGCCGCCGGCTTCGGGTACGCGCGAAAGGTGGTTGGCGTTCAGTGCGGCGACGATAAAGCCGTCCTCTCCCCAGGATGCGCCGCGCAGAGCGGGCGCGTCGCACAGCGGAACCGGCGCGCCGCCCTGCACCGAGACTTTTTTCAGCTTCGAATCGGCCGCAAAGCCGATCCACTGTCCATCCGGGGAGAAGAACGGGATGGTGGCGCCCTCGGTGCCGGAGAGGAAGGTCGCTTTGGATTGATCCAGGAGCCGGGTGGCCAGCATGACCGTTCCCCCGACTCGCTGCACGGGGAAGACGATGCGCGTCCCGTCGGGCGAGATAGCGTGCGTGGCGCGCTGTCCGGGCACGGAGTCGGGACCGAGATCGGCGGTGAAGCGCTGCATGGGCCGGTCCACCGGCCGCGTGGCCCGCCACAGCAAGAAGCCCAGGGTCAACGACAGAGCGACCGCGACGTATCCCCGCCACGGCCTGCCGCCGCGGACCGCCACAGCGGGCGCCACGACGCTCACCGCGGGCGCTTCATCCGGCTCGTCCAGCAGCAGCCTTACATCCCCGATGGCCTGCATCCGTTTCTTCGGGTCTTTCCGCAGGCACCGCTCCAGCAATCTCCGGACGTGCGGCGGCGTGTCCGCGGGCAGCGACTTCCACTTGGGATCCTCCTTCACCACCGACGCGATCGTGTCCGTCACCGTCTCCCCGCCGCCGAACACCATGGCCCCGGTGAGCATCTCGAACAGCACCACCCCGAAGGCCCAGATGTCGGCGCGCTTGTCCACGGGCTTGCCGCGCGCCTGCTCGGGCGACATGTAGGCCGCGGTGCCGAGAATCATGCCGGCCTGTGTCATCGCCAACGACATCGTGGGGGACATGGTGCCGCTGCCTTCAGCCTGCGAACTCTCCGTCGCCTTCGCCAGTCCGAAATCCAAAAGCTTCACCTGCCCCGCGGGTGTGACCTTGATATTCGCCGGCTTCAAATCGCGATGGATGATGCCCTTCTCGTGCGCCGCCTCCAGGCCGTCGGCGATCTGCCGCGCGAAGTTCAACGCAGTCTCGATCGGTACCGGCCCCTTCAGGTCCTCGCCCTCGACGAGTTCCATGATCAGAGCGCCCTGCTCGATCCCATAGATCGCCGCGATATTCGGATGATTGAGCGCCGCCAGCAACTGCGCCTCGCGCTCGAAGCGGGCCATGCGAGCCGCGTCCTCCGCCACACCCACCGGCAGCACTTTGATCGCGACGTCTCGCCCGAGCTTGGTGTCGGTGGCGCGGTAGACTTCGCCCATCCCACCCGCGCCGAGCTTCCCGGTGATGCGATAGTGTGCGATGCTCTCTGGTGTACTCATTGCCTCAGCTCCGCCATCCAGTTCACCACTACCAGAACCTGGGCCTCCTGATTCTGTTGTCCCTCTTCGACCACCAAAAACCGCTTGCCATCCCCCGCGGCCGCCACACCCACACCTCGCAGGAAAGCCGACGGCAGCCGGAAGAGGGGCCTGGGCACGCCCGCTTCAATTCGCGATCCGGTCTTGATCTCGGCGCTCATCAGCGTGAAGTCGGCTTGGAAGAAAATCTCCTTGCCGTCCTTCCTCCAGGAGGGCAGGACTCCGCCGGCGCTCGATACCTGCCGTTTCTCCGCGAAGGAGGGAAACGCGGCCACGAAGACTTCGAACCTTCCCGACTCGTTGGAGGCATACGCCACCCATTTTCCGTCCGGTGAGAAGCGGAACATCCTCTTGAGGTAGGCGGTGTCCAGGACGGTGCGTGGCTTGATCTCTCCCGTGAGCGGCAGCACGATCAATCGGTGATTTTCCCGATCGGTGCAGAGAAGCGAGCCGCCGTCCCGCGACCAGTCCTGGGCGTAGAGCGTATTCTGGACCAGAACTCTGGTTTTCTGGGAGGCCACCGTCAGTTCGATAATTCCCCCAGTCCCGACCCGGTTTACCGCCAGCCTCTGCGAATCCGGCGACCACGGCTGCCCCATCAGCGTGGACGACTCGGAATCCATGGTCATGCGCGTGAGGACGCCGCTCGCGAGATCCATGGCCCAGGTGTCGGCGCTGCGTGTTGCCGAACCCACTACCACCGCGGCGCTCTTCTCGTCCGGAGAGAGCGCCACACTCATGTATTCGCCTGGTTTGCCGACACCCTCCAGGCGTTTGCCCTCGCGGTCGTACCACGCGAGTTGCCGGAGGCGGTTCAGCACGCCGCCACGATACACCAGCACGCCGTTTTCCGAGACTGCGAACGCCGCCCGGCCATTGCCTTCATTCGCGCTGACCTCCTCCGCCACCGGGATCGCCTCGCCCTCCAACTGGTACGACTTCGGGTTCATCCGTTGGGCGAACAGAGTACCCTCACGCACAAACAGCAGGTACCCCGGCGGCGACCAGGCGGCGCGGACCGTATTTTTCAGGACCAGGGTTCGCTGGGAAGATCCCAGCTCCTGGACATAGAGGCCTCTCTGTGCGGAATCTTTACCGTGGACGAAGTAGAGCAGATGCCGGCCGTCGGCCAGGAACTGCGGCCAGCTATGGCTCCGGTCCTGCTGGCCCAGCGTGGTGGCGGGTGTGGGTATGCCGCCCGCCGCGGGAATCCGCATCAGCTCCCTTCCTCCCGGGGCGAACACAATCACGCTCTCCCGGTTCCAGGCGCCGCCATCGCCGGAGGCGCGTGACCCTCCTCCAACTGTTTTCGCCTCGCACAGGGTCTGCGGCGATCCGCCGGCCGCGGGGATGCGCTTCAGTTTGTCGTCCGCGAAGAACGCGATAAACTGCCCATCCGGCGACCAGAACGGGAAATTCGCGTTCTCGGTCTTGTCGAGCTTGTGCGCCGCCAGCGACCCCAGCGGGCGCACCCACAGGTTCTCCTTTCCCGACACTTTGTCCCGCGCGATGAACGCAATGTAGTGGCCATCGGGCGATGGGACAGCCTGTGCCGCCGCTGGCGACCCTGCCTCGCTCGCGCCCTCCGGCAACGCGAGCGGAAAGCGCGCCGCGCCCACGTCCACGGGCTTCGGCTTCAGCCACACGGCGCCGGCGACCACCGCCGCCGCCACCGCGAACAGGCCGGCCACCGCCCACGGCAGCCACGGCAACCGCCGCTCGACCACAGGCGCGACGGCGACCGCCGCCGGCTCTGCCTCATCAATGATCAGCCGCGCTTCGCCGATGTCGCGCATCCGCAGCTTGGGGTCCTTGCGCAGGCAGCGCTCCATCAGCCGCCGTATGCGCGGCGGCGTGTCCTTCGGCAGCGCCTCCCAATCCGGCTCACGAGTAATCACCGCTGCCAGCGAATCGGTCACCGTGTCCCCGCCGCCGAACAGCATCGACCCCGTGAGCATCTCGTACAGCACCACTCCGAACGCCCAAATGTCCGCGCGCTTGTCCACCGGCTTGGCGCGCGCCTGCTCGGGCGACATGTAGGCCGCCGTACCGAGGATCACCCCCGCCTGCGTCATGGCCAGCGAGAGCGTCGGCGACATCGTAGGACTCTGGCTGGCGATGGATGAGCTCTCTTCCGTAGCCTTCGCCAGCCCGAAATCCAGGAGCTTCACCTGCCCCGAAGGTGTCACCTTGATATTCGCCGGCTTCAGATCGCGATGGATGATGCCCTTCTCGTGCGCCGCCTCCAGCCCCTCGGCGATCTGACGCGCGTAGTTCAGCGCGGTATCGACCGGCAGCGGCCCCTTCAGGTCGTCGCCCTCGACCAACTCCATGATGAGCGCGCCCTGCTCGATCCCGTAGATGGCTGCGATGTTCGGATGATTGAGCGCCGCCAGCAACTGCGCCTCGCGCTCGAATCGAGCCATCCGCCCGGCATCCGCCGCCACATCGGCAGGCAAGACCTTGATCGCGACCTCCCGTCCCAGCTTGGTGTCGGTGGCGCGGTACACCTCGCCCATGCCGCCCTGGCCGAGTTTCCCGGTAATCCGATAATGCGCGATGCTCTGCGGAGTGCTCATGGCTGCTTCAATTCCGCCAGCCAGTTCAGGACCAGCATCAGTTTCACGGTTTGCTCCTCTTTTTCGGGCTCCAGGACAAGAAACCGCTTGCCATCTCCGGTGGCTGCCATCCGGAAGGCGGTCGATGCGCCTCGCGCGATTTGAAACAAGACCTTTGGGCTGCTCACTTCGATCCGCGATCCCGTTTGGACCTCGGCGCTCATCACGTTGCCGGTAGGCGTTATGTAGAGGATTTCCCTGCCATCCTTTCTCCAGAAGGACCGGTATCCGCCGCCGTTGGAAACCTGCCTTCTCTCGGAAAACGAAGGAAACGCCGCGATGGAAATCTCGGGCTGCCGGGACTCGAAGGAACTGAATGCCACCCACTTTCCGTCCGGCGACAATCGAAAATCGCGCTGGAGGTAAGGAGTCACGAGGAGTGTGCGCGGCTGACTCGCGGCTACCAGCGGAACCAGCGACAACCGCCGGAACGTCGAGTCGATACAAAGGAGCGAACTGCCGTCTGGTGTCCAGTCGTCGGCGCGGACGCTGTTGGGGATCAGATCCCGGGTTTTCGCCGATGTCACGCTGACCTCCGTGACCCCACCCTTGAGACGATTCACCGCGATCCGCTGCGAGTCCGGCGACCAGGGCCCGACCGCCGAAGACTGCCCATCGAGAGTCATACGGGTGAGCCGTTCGGTCGCCAGGTCCATGATCCAGGTATCCAGTTGTTGGCGCGGGCCAGAGGCGAGCGCCACCGTCTTTTCGTCAGGCGAAAGCGACACGGAAGCGAATTCGCCAGGCTTCCCGACCACTCCCAGGCGGTTGCCCTCCCGGTCGCGCCAGGTGAGTTGCCTTTGACGCGAGCCGGCGCCGCCACGATAAAGCAGCACGCCGTTTTCCGAAAGCGCGAACGCGGCCCGGCCATTCGTCTCGTTGGCGGTAACCTCCTCCCCGACCGGGACCGGCTCACCCTCCAGCCGGTAGGAGCTGGAATTCATGCGTTGGGCGAACAGGGTCGATTCCCGGACAAAGAGTAAGTAACCGGGCGGCGACCAGGCGGCGCGGGTCGCGTTGTTCGTCACCAGGACCCGCTTGGATGAGCCCAGTTCCTGGACATATATGCCACTGTGGGCCGGATCTTTCCCGAGAGCAAAGTAGAGCAGGTGTTTGCCGCCGGGCAGGAACTGCGGCCAGCTATGCCGTTCTTCCTCGGGGCCGAGCGCGGTGACCGGAGTGGGAATGCCACCGGCAGCCGCCACACGCATCAACACCGACCGGCCTGGGGCAAACACAATGACGCCATCGTGGTTCCAGGCGCCTCCGTCCCCGGCGGCAGGGGTCGAAGGGTTGCCCATTGTCAGGTCGCACAGGGTCTGCGGCGACCCGCTGGATATGGCAATGCGCTTCAGTTTGTTGTCCGCGAAGAACGCGATGAACTGGCCATCGGGCGACCAGAAGGGATGATTCGCATCCTCGGTCTTATCAAACTTGTGCGCGGCGGGCGATGCCAACGCCCGCACCCACAGGCTCGTCCTTCCCGCCGTTTCGCCGCGCGCCACGAACGCAATCTGCCGCCCATCCGGCGAAGGAGCAAACTGTGCCGAGGCCGCGGCTCGCCCTTCGATGGTGCCGTCCGGCAGCGGGAATACAAAACGCGCGGTCCCGAGGTCAACGGGCTTGGGCCGGAGCCACACCATGCCGGCCGCCGCGGCGGCGACCAGCAGCACAAGACCAGTCACTGCCCACGGCAGCCACTGGCGGCGCGCCGGCCCAGGCGCTACAGCCGCCGGCTCCGCCTCATCGATGATCAGCCGAGCTTCTCCAATGTCGCGCATTCGGAGCTTGGGGTCCTTGCGCAGGCAGCGCTCCATCAACCGCCGGATGCGCGGCGGCGTGTCCTTCGGTAACGCCTCCCAATTCGGCTCGCGCGTGATCACCGCTGCCAGTGAATCCGTGACCGTGTCGCCCCCGCCGAACAGCATGGCCCCGGTGAGCATCTCGAACAGCACCACGCCGAAGGCCCAGATGTCCGCGCGTTTGTCCACCGGCTTGCCCCGCGCCTGCTCGGGCGACATATAGGCCGCGGTACCGAGGATCACGCCCGCCTGCGTCATCGCCAGCGAGAGAGTTGGTGACATCGTAGG